>CAZTDH010000001.1:0-81035 GCA_964612615.1 uncultured Paludibacter sp.
AAATTGCTATGGTCATGCTTATGTTCACACAGGCTTTCCGCTATGCTTACGAACCCTTTATTTTTGCCCAAAACAAAGATAAAAACAGTCTTGGAGCTTATGCCGATGCCATGAAATTCTTTATCCTTTTCTCCTTGCTTATCTTCCTCGGAATGGTGTTATACATGGATATTTTCAAGTATATCATTCAGCACGATTACTGGAAAGGGCTTGATGTGGTGCCAATTGTTTTATTTTCATTCATTTTTCAGGGAATATTCTTTAATCTTTCACTTTGGTACAAACTTACCGACAAAACAATGTATGGTGCCTGGTTCTCAATACTTGGAACAATTATTATTGTGGTAATGAACGTACTTTTAGTGCCAACTTACAGTTACATGGGCTGCGCCTGGGCAGCTTTTGTTTGTTATCTTGTAATAATGTTGGTTTCATATTATTTCGGACAAAAATACATGCCCATTAAGTATGATTTGAAATCCATCGGACTTTATACAGCTGTTACAATTGGATTATATATAATCAGCACTTTCATCGAAACGCCTTATAAAACGGTAAACGTGGGACTTAAATCAATTTTGATGATATCATATTTAGTATTGATGGTAAAACGGGATTTTCCGTTGAAATCAATTCCGGTAATCAATAAAATTTTTAAATAATAAACTAAAAATGAGCAAATTGCATGTTATAACTCCTGTAAAAGACTCGTTAGAAACCACTTTACTGACGATTGACAGTATTATGGGTTCTGAGTGCAGTGTTGATTTTTCATACACGGTTTATAACGATTTCAGCTCGGACGAGACCGCACGATCTTTGCAAATAAAGTCTGAAAACCTGGGTTTTACGCTTGTAAACCTGAAAGACCTTACAGACCATCCTTCTCCAAATTATTTGATGGTTTTGCAGTTGGCTCAGCAAAAAGCAATTGCAGAAAATGCTCATTTGCTGATCATTGAATCGGATGTGATTTTAGCCAAAAACACTTTACAAAAAATGGCTGAAAACGTAACTATGCACGATAAAGTTGGTATGGTGGCAGCTGTAACAACAGATATTAGCGGGAAAATAAACTTCCCGTATTTGTATGCAAAAAACTTCAAATCAGGAATTTACGAAACAAAAAAACGCCTAAGTTTTTGTTGTACCATTCTGAATATCAATTTTTTAAAGTCATTTAATTTCAACGAACTGAATCCGGAAAAAAACTGGTATGATGTATTTATATCACATAAATCTGTTGAGCTTGGTTTTGCGAATTATTTGCTGACATCATTACCGGTTTTGCATTTACCTCACAGCAGTCGTCCATGGAAGCTTCTGAAATACAGCAATCCGTTGAAATATTACTGGCTGAAAATAACCCAAAAACGCGACAAAATTTGATGCCTAAAACTGACAATGAACTAGTTAGTATTATTATTCCGGCCTACAATGGTGCCGAATATATCGAAGAGACAGTTGCATCTGCTTTGTCTTCTACCTACCCGCATATCGAAATAATTATCACTAACGATGGCTCTACCGATTCAACTGCTGATGTTATTGAGCAAATTGTATCAAAACATCCCGAAATAAAAGCCTTTCATCAAAAAAACCAGGGCGTTTCGGCTACCCGCAATTTTTGTATATCGCAAGCTTCGGGTAAATATATACTTCCGCTTGATGCAGATGACTTAATTTCAACTGATTATATTGAGAAAGCTGTTGAAATTCTTTCGACGAATGAAAATGTGAAAGTCGTTTACGGTAAAGCCGGTTTTATTGGCGACCGAACCGGTGACTGGAATTTGCCGGAATTTAATATTCATTTGCTGGCACGCAAAAATCTGATTTATGTCAGTGCACTTTTTCGCAAAGCTGACTTCGTTAGAACTGCAGGGTTTTGTACCGAAATGCCGAGCCTTGAAGATTGGGATGTCTGGATTTCTCTCTTAAAAAATGGTGGTGAAGTTGTTTGTTTGCCGGATAAATGTTTCTTCTACAGGGTTCACCGTAAATCGAGCCGGATAGCCACCCGAAACCTGAAAAAGGAAATGATTGACATCCTCAACTCTCATCATGAAGCATTCTTTAACAGAGAATTAGGTGGAAAACTTCACTATCAACGAACGTGGTCAAAAACTTTTAATGCTTTAGGTAAAATCGCAACTAAACTAAAATTATGACCTAAAGAATATTAACGCATTCTGTATATTCCCCTAAAAATTGTATTTTTGTCACTCATTCGTTTTTAAAAAGATCACACAAGCATGAAAGCCTCGTTGATAATTGCCATTTACAATAATGTTCGGTTTCTAAAGGCCATACTTGATTCACTTCGGTTTCAGACCGAGAAAGACTTCGAAATTATCATTACCGAAGACGGTGAAACACCTGCAGTAAAGGAGTTTATAGAAACTTATAAATTTGAGCAACCCTGGCAACATTTGACTCAGAAAGATGAAGGATGGAGGAAAAATCAGGCTTTGAATATGGCAATAAGAGCTTCAAAAGCCGATTGGTTGATTTTCATTGACGGCGATTGTTTAGTTCATCCACGTTTTATAGAAATGCATATTCGATATTCGGCCGAACAAAACATTTTGGCAGGTAAACGTGTAAAGTTAGATAAAAGCACTTCGGTTAAGTTGCTGAATGACAGCCTGGAAATTGTAAATTTACAAAAAAAGATTTTTAGAAAATTGATTTTTGGCAAGGGAACTATAAAATTTATCGAAGAAGGGATTTTTATCTCACCTGATGGCTTGTTCGGATTCATTCCTAAAATTAGAAAAAACAATAAACTCGTAGGGAGCAATATGTCATTTTCAAAGAAAGCTATTTATGCAATTAATGGATTTGATGAAGACTATATATTACCGGCTGTTGGCGAAGATTTTGATTTAACATGGCGTTTCGATGCTGCCGGTTTCAAACATGTTTCTGTTCGAAATCTGGCAGTTCAATATCATTTGCAACATCATGAAAACTGGACAAATCAAGAAGAAAATCTGGAACTTTGTCGCAAAAAACAAAAAGATAATAGTTTTGTGTGTAAAAACGGTTTAATTAAGTTTGGTTTAACGTGATATGATTCAACCTGTTAGCCTTATTATTTGTTTTTATAATAAAATTGAACTGCTCAAATTTATTTTTGCTGCTCTTGAACTACAAACGTTTCGGAATTTTGAAGTAATTATTGCCGACGATGGTTCAAAACCAGAAGTGATTGAAGAAATTGAGCAGATAAAGGCGAATTACGTTTTTCAGATTAAACACGTTTGGCACGAAGATAATGGTTGGCAGAAAAACAAAATTCTGAATAAAGCGGTAGTTGCATCAGAGGGCGATTATCTGATATTTATCGATGGTGATTGTATTCCACATCGTCGGTTTATACAGGAACATGTAGAAAACAGAGTTCAAAATCAGGTAATAAGTGGGAGGAGGATTTTACTTACAGAAAAAATATCTAAAAAGCTGAATATAAATAGAATACAAGATGGATATCTTGATTTTTGGGTCGGATTTCCACTTTTATTTGAAACCATTTTTGGCCGAAAAAAAACCTATTTCGAAGATATGCTTCGGATACGGAATCCTTTTTTTCGAAAATTATTTTTGAAAGACAGACGTCGGTATCTTTTGGGTTGCAATTATTCTATTTGGAAAACTGACATATTAAAAGTAAATGGATTTGATGAGCGTTTTGTATATCCCGGAACTGGTGAAGATACTGATTTGGAAGAACGTTTGGCCAGAACAGGTATTTTCTGCATTTCAAAAAAGCATTTAGTGACAATTTTCCATGTCTTTCATATTCATTTTGACACTGATTATGAGCCAAATAAAATTTTATTTGAAGAAAATAATTTAAAAAAAACTACATATACACCTTTTGGTATCAATAAAAATTTATAGATGATTTCATTAATTATTTGCTCCCGAAGTACTGCCCTATCACCTGAATTTGTTGAAAATATTAAACAAACAATCGGGGTGCAATATGAAATAGTTATCATTGATAATTCGCAAAATAAACATTCGATATATTCAGCTTATAATCTGGGTGTAAAACTCAGTAAATCAGACTATTTTTGTTTTGTACATGATGATGTTCTTTTTCATACTCAAAATTGGGGACAAAAAATAATTAATCATTTAAATGTTCCGGGAACCGGCATTATTGGCTTAGCTGGTGGCGATGCAGTTACCCGTGTACCATCCGATTGGTCGGCATTAAACCCTAGTGTAAATATCATCCATACCGACCGACAAGGGATTGAACCTCAGGAAGTTGTCCATTTTCCAAAAGATTATAAAAATAGCTCCCGATCAGTGGTTTTACTTGATGGAGTATTTATGTGTATGAATAAATCATTTTTTGAAAAGCTAAAGTTTGATGAAAGCATTGGTGGATTTCATGGTTACGATTATGATATTAGCATTCAGGCATTTATTGCCGGTTACACAAACTATGTAATTTATGACATTACAGTGGAACATTTTTCGAAAGGAAATATGGACGCAACCTATTTCAGAACATTAAAGAAAATGTTTGAAAAATGGGAAGACCAGCTTCCATTGTTTGAAAGAAGCATCTCAATAGAAGAGCAAAACCATTTGCTTCCACAACTCGAAAAGAAGAGAATTTATAAGCTTATCAAAAGATTAGTGCGTTCAGGCATGCCCGCTAAAGAGACTGCTGAATATATATCTATTTACACCCGTAAAACAAATTCAAAAGCAGCAATCTTTTTACTTAATTTTATCAGAATCCGTATTTTTTTCATTCGCATAAGTTCTGCAGTCAGAAATAAAAACAACTATTAACCACTATGAAACAAATAATTAAATACCTGAACTATATAAATCTTATTTCAGCCATGTATCTGGCTGCCAGTTCAATGTATTATTATCCAATTCAAAAAGCCGGATTTTATGTGTTTTTTGCCAGCTATCTACTGGAGATTTTACTTGAACAGAAATGGAAAACCGTTCGACTGGATAAAATCCACATTTATTATATTGTCATGGCTTTTTTCTTAATTTTATCTCTGATATATATTCCTTTTGAAAGTTCCAGAAAATACACTCATTTTTTACTCGAAAAGCGATTCTCTTTGTTTGGATTTGCCCTTGTCGGATTTTTTGGAGTTAACAATAAGTTCAGACTCAATTACTTCCTGAACACTTTTATAATCTCGTCGATAGTTACCATAATTTATTTGTTTTTCTTCAGGATTGGAATTCATGTATTTGTTTCAAATCCGGCATGGAAAGAAGTTCTTGAATTGACCCGTGTTAAATATGTGAATTCACATATGGGGTATGATTTGTATTTAAACATCTCACTTATAAGCATTTGGTATATTCTTACACGCTCATGGTCGCGAACTATTTGGTGGAAACGATATATGTACATTGGAGCATTAACTATAATTCTAAGTGCGTTATCTATCTCAGAAGGTAGAAGTGGATTTATAATGGGAGTATTACTAATGCTCACTTTTATATTTGTTGAAATATGGAAGAGAAGAAAAATAATGGGTATGGTTATCGGATTTATTATTCCATTCTTACTTATCGGGATTATAAGTCAGCATAAACGAATGACTGAGGGTCAAATAAAAGCCGAACCCAGATTTTTTCTTTGGAAAAGCGCATTATCTGTAATTAAAGAAAATCCGGTTATTGGCTTTGGAATAAGTGATGCTCAGGAAAAATTTGATGCTGCCAGAAGAATATATGAGACACCTGAATTTCGAATAAACTGGACCATAAGTAAACACCTGGATTGCCATAATCAATACTTACAAACCACCATGGAATTTGGAATTATAGGTCTATTGATTCTGCTTTTTTTATATATTTCACCCATATTTTTTGCAGAAAAAAATAAAAGAATGCTGGCAGTATTTTTAATGTTTTTATGTGCTTATCAATCTGTTTTCGATATGTTTATTACAGGTCCTTTCTCGTCAATATTTTGTATTTTGGTAATACTTATTTTGTCGGTAAAAAATAATATTGTAAAAGGACATGTTGCATTGAATGCTGAAGAATAACTATTTCCGCCCAAAATCAGCCGGAATTTCACCCCAGACTTCTGTTTCCCATTTCAAAACCGGTGTGCTGTATTCATTCTCAGCCAGCCACTTTTCGGCTCGATGAATCAGGTCAAACAGCACAGCATTAGCTTCATTTTTCTCCAGTTTGGTTTTGGCTTTTCCGGTTTTAATCCATGCCAGAGCGGTTTTACTGTCGGTATAAACCTGTAATGAGCTGTTTTTCTGTTTCAAAAATGCCAATCCATGAACCAATGCCAAAAACTCTCCGACGTTATTTGTTCCATCTTTAAACGGTCCCTGGTGAAAGATTTGCTCGCCTGTTTTGGTATAAACGCCACGATATTCCATTAAACCGGGATTGCCACTGCAAGCAGCATCTACCGAAATACTTTCAAAGTTTGGCATTCCAACCCGGGCAATTTCCTCGGCAGATGGTTTTTTGGGCTTTGCATTTTTACCGATATAGTCCCAACAAGGCGAAACCATTGCCTCACGAGCTTCAGCTTCTGTAGCAAAACCTTTAAAGATAGCTCCTTCATACCCATGAATCTGCCGTTTGCATTCGTCCCACGAACGGTAAATGCCCGGTTCTTTTCCTTCCCAAACAACGAAGAATTTATTTTTGCTCATGTTCTTAGAAAACTTAAATAACAATGAATCTTTGTTTTACCATAAAAAACAAGCTCCATTTTCAGCAAAAGTAACTAAAAACAGTAAAATTGGCAAATGTCTGTTATTTTGACTGAATTTATTGTAGGTAAATTTCATGTGTTATTCACATATTTGTAATAATTAAGTACTTTTGCCCGCAAAGTTTTCTGCTAATTTTTAAACAATTCACATAATGGAGAATAACTCACAGTCAGGTAATACATTTGCAATGAAGTTTTATCTGGCAATAATTAAAAATACGCTATTGCTTTTTGCGCTGTTTATGATAACACGGTTTGTGTTTGTTTGGTACAACGCTAAGTTCTTCCACAACATAAGTGATAATGATTGGTTTCTGTTGCTAAAAGGCTGTTTACAGTTCGATTTGGCCGGAATTCTTTACGTGAATTTACTCTATATTCTTGTGATATTTTTACCACTGCCAATTAACTGGCGCACACAAAAATACTTTCAAAAAACTGTTCAATGGGTTTTTGTGGTTACGAATGGTATAGCTTTGATATTGAATGTGATAGATACCATTTATTTCGAATTCTCGCAGCGCAGAACAACCTGGAGCATTTTCAATGAATTTTCACACACCGATAATTTGTTCAAAATCTTTGGTGAATCTATGCGTGACCATTGGTTTCTGGTGGTGTTGGCACTTAGTCTATTCCCAATTCTGTATTTTTTGTATAGTTCTGTAAAAGATAAATCGGAAACATTCAAGTCCGACTGGAGATACTGGACTATTGCGGGCGTTCTTTTTCCACTTGCTTTGGGTGCTACTGTTATTGGAATTCGCGGTGGTGTAGGACGATTTGTGCGTCCCATAACTATTAGTAATGCAAATCAATATGTAAATAAACCAATTGAATCATCCGCCATTCTCAACACTCCTTTTTCTCTGATTCGAACCATTGAAAATAATAGTCTGCCACGGTTTTCTTATTTTAAAAATACTGAAGAGCCCGAAAAGATTCAACCAACCGTATTTTATCCGACAAAAAATGGAGAAATGAAAAGGTTGAACGTGGTGGTATTAATCATGGAAAGTTTCGGACGTGAGTATATCGGTTCGCTCAATAAAGATTTAATAGGTGCTGATTATAACGGATATACACCGTTTCTGGATTCGTTAATCGGCAAAAGTCTGACTTTTGAAACAACCATAGCCAATGGTCGAAAATCAATCGATGCTATTCCTTCAGTTCTGGCTTCTATTCCAAGAATAGGTGAACCTTATTTTGTGGGTGATTATGGAAATAATCAGGTGCTAAGTCTGGCCGGTGAATTAGGCAAGAAAGGCTATTATTCTGCCTTTTTCCACGGTGCTCCAAACGGCTCAATGGGATTTTGGGCATTTGCCAAAACAAGTGGTTTTAAAGATTATTTCGGAATGAATGAATATGGTCACAACAAAGATTTTGACGGTACGTGGGCTATCTGGGATGAGCCATTTTTTCAGTATTATGCCGACAAAATGAATACTTTTCACGAGCCATTTATAACTGCCATGTTCTCAGCAAGTTCGCATCACCCTTATGTGATTCCCGAAAGTTATAAACCGCAACTGAAAGAAGGGACATTGCCCATTCATAAATGTGTAAGATACACTGATATCGCCTTAAAACATTTTTTTGAAAAAGCCAGCAAAATGCCCTGGTTCAAACGGACTATTTTTGTAATTACCGGCGATCATACCAATGCTACTGACCAGCCACTTTATCAGAATGACATTGGACTTCATGCCGTTCCTATTATTTTTTATTATCCGGCCGGAATTGCACCCGAATACCGAAAAGAAATTGCTCAACAAATTGATATTAAGCCTTCTGTGTTGGGTTTTCTTGGATTTGATTTGCCTTACGTGGCATTTGGGACTGATGTGTTTCACCGGAAACCGGAAGATGCTTATGGAACGGACGATGAAAATGGTGTATACAGTTTTTACTCAAACCAATATCTTTTTCAGTTTAACGGCGAGAAAGCAACGGCTTTGTACAATTACAAACAAGACAGAATGCAGAAAGTGAACCTGCTCAACAAAGAAGCAAAACAAGCAGGAAAAATGGAATTGCAACTAAAGGCAATTCTGCAAACCTATCAGAGGCGGATGAAGGAGAATGATCTAACAGTGAAAAAATAAAACTATTTCGCTCTTAAATACTGTGACGGCCATTCTGCATCTTCCGTTTTCAACGCGAAATACGGATTGCGGAGGATTTCACGACCAAAGAGTATAAAATCTGCTTTGTTTTCATTCAAAATTGTAATTGCTTGCTCAGTGGAAGTAATCATACCCACTGCAGAAGTAAGAATACCGGTTTTGCGAACTGCTTCGGAGAATTGAACCTGATAACCGGGACCAATCTGAATTTTCTGGTCAACAATATTTCCACCCGACGAACAGTCAATTAAATCCACACCGGCTTTTTTGAGAATGGCGGCAAGTTTCACCGTTTCATCCACATCCCATCCTCCTTCAGCCCAATCGGTTGCCGATAAACGTACAAACAAGGGTAAATCATCCGGCCAAACGGTTTTTACTGCAGTAATTATTTCTGTCATAAGGCGGGTGCGGTTTTCGAAACTTCCACCGTATTCATCGGTACGTTGGTTGGTGAGCGGTGACAGGAATTCGTGAATCAGATAACCGTGTGCAGCATGGATTTCGAGTACTTTAAATCCGGCATATTTTGCACGAAATGCAGCAGTTTTAAATTGTTCGACGATGGTTTGAATGGCCTGAATGGTCAATTCTACCGGAGCTTGTTCGTGGGTTTCAAACGGAATAGCCGAAGGAGCTACTGTCAGCCATCCACCTTCTTTAACCTGAATTTGTTTGCCACCCAAAACCGGAGTTTGATGCGAAGCTTTTCGCCCGGCATGAGCAATCTGTACTCCTGCTACAGCTCCATGTGAATGAATAAATTCAGTAATTTTCTTTAATTCAGCAATTTGTTCATCCTTCCACAATCCCAAATCGCAAGGTGTGATGCGTCCTTCGGGAGTTACAGCCGTTGCTTCAACAATTATGAGTCCAACTCCACCCACAGCACGTGAACCGTAGTGAACGAAATGCCAGTCTGTTGCGAAACCATCGCTTGCTGAGTACTGACACATAGGTGACATACCAATACGGTTTTTGAAAGTAACCGACTTAATTTTGAGTGATTGATTAAGTGTTGCCATAGCTTTGAAGTAATTAGTAAAATGGAATAGCAAAATTGCAGAAAAATTTTGACATAATGCTTGTTGATAACAAATTGATCAAAATCTTTTTTACTCAAGACTTTTCACTACGGACTTTCAATTCTTTTTCTACTTTTGTCGCCTTTAAATTTAACCATTTAAAGCGATGAAACTAACCGGTCGAATCTTTTTGTTTTTCCTCTTTTCCGTTTTAATTGTAAGT
The DNA here is from genome assembly GCA_964612615.1 of uncultured Paludibacter sp. Lineage (GTDB taxonomy): Bacteria > Bacteroidota > Bacteroidia > Bacteroidales > Paludibacteraceae > Paludibacter. Next base: position 10,129 of record CAZTDH010000001.1, read on the forward strand.
TGTACAAACCCACCCACCGAACTTCAGAAAGCGGAACAGCTAATTGAAAATAAACCCGATTTGGCTCTGCTTCTTCTTAAAAATCTTTCTCCAACAAAATATAAGTATGACGAAAGCAAAGCCTTGTATGGCTTGCTGATGACTGAGGCACTGGACAGACTAAAGCTACCATTAAAACCCGATTCCTTACTTGATTTTTCACTGAACTATTATGAAAAGCATCCTGATCCGGTCCGCTTAGCCAACTGTTATTTATACAAAGGACGAAAATACAAATACAATTTTCAGAATGATAAAGCCATCAGCTATTATATGAAAGCGATGGATGAATTAAAAAATAGTACCGATGCAACAATAATGGGAAGAATAAACTTTGATTTGGGTGATATTTTGAATCTGCAGGGTGAATTTAAATCAGCGCGTGACAAATACCAACTGGCTTATCATTATTTTAATGTGCAGGGATTACAAACACAGGCATTTTATGCTTTGCTCAATATCGGAAGAACTTACCATGCTGCCCGGGAATACAAAAAGGCCCGGTTGTTTTATGCTCAAATACATTGTAAGGCAAAAGACTCAATCCTGCAGGGGGCTCTTTATCAGGAAATCGGTTTGAATTTTTACTCCAGTCATCAACCCGATTCGGCAGAGAAATACCTTAAAAAGGTTTTAAATTATCCCTATATTAGCAATAACAGAGCTATCCGCTATTATTTACTTGCAAGTCTCTGTTTTGATAACGGTCGAATTGATTCGGCATTTATGCTGGCTTCACAGTCATTCAGGTATAACCCCGACATCCGACAACGCGAATGGTACCGTATTATGGCTAACTGTAAATTTGCTCAGGGCGTTGTAAAACAAGTACCTTATTATATGAGCAACTATGTGAGGCTTGGAGATTCATTACGGAAGATAGATGCTCAACCCAAAGCAAACTATATTTAAAGTCTGCATCGCACGAATCACGAAGTGGTCAAAACAAGAACATGGGTATGGTATCTCTGTGCAGGAATTGTGCTCATACTGTTTGTAAGTGTAATGCTTTATGTGCTCTTGCATAAGCGTAAAGACCGGGAAATTAAACAGGTCAGTCAAAAGCATAAAGAGCTGATGCTCAAACAAAGGACTGCATTAATACATAAAATAAAACAAACCAAACTCAAACAAACTGAGAAAAGGAAGAAATTATCCTTTGCTGAGAAGGAAATCCTGGATAAGAAAATCTATAACAACATACTCCATCTGGAAGATAATACTTATTTCTTCAAACTGATGGATACCACCCTGAATCATTTGCACACTAAATTTAATGAGCGTTATCCTGAAGTATCAGACCGCGAAATCAAATGGTGTTGCCTGACAATATTGGGAATACCAACCACAGACATAATGACGCTGCTGAATTATAAACCGGAGGCCCTGAATAAAATGAAAATACGGCTGGCAAAGAAATTCCAGCTTCAATATGCCTCGGAACTAACTGTTTTTCTGAATGGAATACTGGCTGAAGATTAAAATCAATCATTTAAAATAACAAGCTGACAAGCCATTTTTTTGCCGGACGAATTTCATCTCGTTCGGCTTTTTTTATCGAATTCTCCTGTTTTTTTGACTGTTTTTTTCTCATAAACATTCCGAAAAAATTCATGTCCTGTAAAAACCATATATCCTCACTGTAACCCGCTAATATACAGGGCATTTTATTTTAACATGTCCTGTTGAAATCAGAGTGAAAATTTGGCACTTCCTGTTTTATCACCCTAATTTTGTCTCCCGATCGATCGAAATATTTTCATTAAAAATCAATTAAAAACAAAAGCAACTATGGAAGTAAATATAAGAAACGGAAAGAACTCATGACCCTTGACTTAACCTGCATAAATTTCATGCTGCACTAAAAACAACTAATTATTAGGTATGAGAATATCAAAATTGATGCTTTCAAAAATCTGTATAGTAACAGGTTTTATGCTATGCACCCAATTAAGTTTTGCATCAGGTACTACACCGGTATTAATACCACCTGATAGTTCTCCAAATCCACAACCTGGTCAAACAAACAGGGGCACAACCGATGAAACATGCGTTTCTGCTTCGGCAACAATCAGCGATGTGGAATTGGCTGTATATTTTGAATGGGGTGTTGGTGATGCAGTAATTACGGTGTATGATACAGGCAATAATGTCGTGTTTCAGACAACAGTGAATACTTATTCAATAACTCAGGTAAACATAGCAGTCTGTAATTGGTTAGCCGACGAATATACTTTAACGGTTAGCTATGCATCAACTACACAGCGGGGAAGTTTCCAAATCGAAGAACAATAAAACAAAAGCGCTACAGTCAGAAAAAAAGATGGATATAGTGAACCCATAGCAGACTGTAACGCTAAAACAACAACTTAGTTATAAATTTTAAAACAAAAACAAAAAATGGCAACAACCGACAAAAACAGTGTAATCGTTGAGCTGTATGACTTAACGCTTACCGAACGAAAAGACGATCGCTTTGGTCGCGTAGTAACAACCAAATCGTTGAATGAAAACGATTTGATTAATATCGCAGTTTCGCGAAGAACCGATTTAAATCCGTCCAGCTTACGGTCCTCCATGGAACTTCTTAAGGAGATAGCCCGTGAACAGATAGCCAATGGCGCTTCTGTTGCTTTTGGTCTGGGATATTTCAATATGGCTGTAAATAGTGTATTTATTGGTGATAACTCCAAATGGGATACAAGCAAACACAGTCTTTCAGTAAGGGTAACACCTACAGCCGATTTGCGTGCATCAGTAAGTGCAGCAACAGTAGATGTGCGTGGCATGGCGGAAATCGGAACTGTTATAAACTCCGTTACCGATGTGACTTCGGGTGAAATAAATACCCGTCTGACTCCCGGTGGAGGTGTGAATCTGACCGGAAGCAAAATCAGGATTACAGGCGATAATGCAGCGAATGGCATCATTCTGACCAATCAGGCAACCAGTGAAACAACCGTAATTCCTCTGAATGCAATTCTTATAAACGATCCATCCAAAGTAAGTTTCGTAGTGCCTGCCACCTTACCCAAAGGTGATTACAAGTTAAGCATTGCCACGCAGTTCTCAAATTCAATTCAGAATCTAAAGGAGCCCAGAATCTTTATGTTTGACTATGTCTTGAACGTATAAGCATCGACTTTCGCATAGCCTCTAAATACATCATTGCATACGAGGCTATGCTCCTTTCAATTACGAGGCTAATCAATCTTCGCATACGGGGCTAATTGATGGCTGCATACGAGGCTAATTAACCGTCGCATTAGTAATGATGTTCAAAACCTAACTTCAAAACCTAACAGGTTTTTAAAACCTGTTAGGTTTACAGAATAAAAAATTCAAAAAAAATAAAACAATGACACGAAAACACAATACCAACCGGCGTGGCAACAGCTGGACAAAGAAAGAAGTACTGGAGGTATGGAATAAAGCCATCCTAATTCCGGGGCAGGACAGCAGCAAAATCAGAAAAGACAGTTGCGGTGCAAGCATTCATTTCGATAAACACGGTGATACCGTTCTGTACGGATGGGAAATAGACCACATCAAACCCGTTGCCAAAGGAGGTAAAGATGAAATAAACAATTTACAAGCACTGAAATGGCAAAATAACCGAAGCAAAAGTGACGACTATCCGGCCATTAATTTCTGCGTTCATAAAGCCTAATCAGTTGACAATTGTCAGTTCAAAGTTATCAATTCTTGGCAAGCCAAGCGGCAAAGCCGAGCGGTCCATTGTCAACTATCCATTATCAACTATCAATTAAAAAAGAAATGTTCTACTTACGATTAAACAAACTCCGAATTTACAGCAACGGTGTCCTGTTGGGCATGTCCGATGTACAACTTATGAGCTTCGTTACACTGGGCGAAAGCGATTTTCCCATGCTGAATGACTATTTCCGAACCAGTGATCTGAATCAAAAACGTGAACTTGTTAAGCAGGCAGTTAGCCGCGTGGTCAGTTCGCGGGTAATGCCCGAAATACAACGGGTGAAAGACAATCAGCTTATCTTTTTCGGCGATACAGGCTACAATGTTTTTGTTGCGGATGTAATTCCCGAAAACCTGAATTGGTTGGTATTAGCAATCAAATCTAAACAGGAACTGATAGATAACACAACTCTGCTTTCACAGATATTGACTGAAAGCAACCTGAATAAACTGGTTGATACCATTGGCATGTTAGCATGTGTAGCCAGTCCGGTAACTGCTGCAGTAAGTACACTTAGCACAATGGTAGCGGAATCGGTACTTAAACTTTGCGCCAATTCTCACGACCGACAACTTGGCATGTTACTCACCTCCTTTACCCGACAGGAACATTATCCCTACGGAAAACGGGATGCACAGGACGTACCCGATGCCACTGGAAATATGAAAGTGGATTATACAATTTTTGGATTCTAAAAAAAAGGCGAAAGCCTTTTTTAATTGACAGTTGAGAATTGACAATTAATTTTTAATTATCCATTTTCAATTGTTTGTAAATATTACTCCCTCATTATCAATTAATAATTATGAATATTCAATTAAGTAAACATTTCAGCCTGTCCGAACTTTACATAACGGATTCACATCTTCCTAATATCCCTAATGAAAAACAGATTACCAGTATAAAGACACTTAGCACAAGCCTGCTGCAGCCGGCACGCGATTTACTGGGCAGTCCGATACACATAAACTCAGGATTCAGGTCTTTAGCTGTAAACAGGGAGAAAGGCGGATCGATAAAACCATTATCGCAACATTGCAAAGGAGAGGCTGCCGACCTCGAAGCCTTCGATAATGCGGCACTTTTCGAGCTGATTCGTCAGCATTTTGACTTTGATCAACTGATTTGGGAGGGTGGTGACGACCATCAACCAGCCTGGGTGCATGTAAGCTACAAATCAAGCGGAAATAGAAAAGAAGTTTTGATAATGAAAATGGTGGGAGGAAAGAAAAGCTATACAAATTTTAATTGACCGCTCGGCTTTGCCGCTTGGCTTGCCAAGAATTATCAATTCATAATTATCAACTGTCAATTAAAGAAGAATGAATAAAGCAATACAAACCAACGAAAAAACCGAAGAACCGATAGCGGTTATAAATGAAACTCAGTTTAAGCAGTTTCAATCCCTGTACTATCTCTTTAAAGGCAAACGCGATACAGATATTAAACTGTTCAACGACTACAGGCAATTTTCCTATTGTGATATCCTTGAACTTAACCGGAAAATCTACAAAAAACTGGCACTGCATGAGAAAGTGACAGATGTAATCAGTGTAACCATCGGATTGGATAACCGGGAAATAAAAACCTTTGGAAGCTGGTTCGAATTTATCAATACCGACTGGAATGTGGCATCACAAACCAAATATGTGAGCATAGAATGGGATTTCAATATCCTTATACCGAATCAGAATCATAAAATACCCCAGACTCATACACTCCGTGTACGCATGGGTAATAACATGCGCCCCAGCGAAATGATACAAATGGTTTTTCAGGATGGACAAGAGTACGAACTGGAAGAAATACAGTCGCAAATGGTTTGCAAGATTGATTTTGTCAATGCCCAGATTTGTACGGAGTTGAAAGCTGTAGTCTGTGACTGGTATGAAGCCCTGCCCCGTAACAGCGAAGACCACCGGATTATCCGCTTTATCCTGAAGCATATCATCAAACTTCAAAACATGATCGAACTATCCTTTATTACGGCGGGAATTATTTTATGCAATTTCCTGTTTAGTTTTCTTAGTGTGAAGAAACTGAATTTAATCCCGGATGATTCTTCACAACGCTTGTTTATTTACCTGACTGCTTTTATTCCGGTAGTTTATCTGTTTTACCGCTCAGGTGTACTCTATGCCGACCGGGTATTGAAAAAGACCATCGCCCGCTTCAACCGTAATCCGATGTTTGAAATTACCAAAGGGGATGCTAATAAACTGCTGGAAGTGACCAAAACCAATAAAAGTTTGATGGTGAAGCTTATCTGGAATATTATCTATGCCCTGGGTACTAACCTGGTGATGTTTATTCTCGGACTTTTGCTGGATGCGTTGAAGAAAAAGTAAGAATAGGTAATATGATATCTATTGATAGCTTTGACAAATGCATTTATTAATGTTTGCAGAAGTGATTTGAACTGAAGACTAAAACCGATTATTATTCATATATACAATTAATGCTGTCCGGTTAATTGTTTGATCTATTTCTCATTTCCTCCTTAAAACCGCTGTAGAAATTCACTGAGGTTTGTGTCACGGCCTATATCAAACTTCTTACGCAGGCGGTAGCGGTTTGTTTCCACACTCCTCACCGACATATTAAGAAGGGGTGCAATGTCCTTCGATGATAAATCCATTTTCAGGTAAGCACAGAGTTTTTTGTCGCTGGTATTGAGGTCAGGATACATTTCGCCTAATCGTTTCAGGTAGTTCTCATACACTAAATCGAAGTTTTCTTCAAATTTCTTCCAGTTATTATCATTTTCAATATTCTGGCGGATATTGCGTTCCAACTTGTTTAAGCGCGATAAAATTCCGTTGGAATCGGAATTACTTTTTATTTCGTGACTTGCTTTGGTGATAGTGTCCATAATTTCGAGTAGCATCTCGTTTTTCCGAATCAAATTCATGGTGGAGCTGGCCAGTTCCTGCGATTTATGCCTCAATTCATACTGCAACTGCTGATTTTTCAATTCCTTGATTTCCCTTTTCTTCTCCGTTGTTTCTGCTTCGAAATGTTTTTTCTGTTCATTCAATTCTATTTCTTTCCGTTTTTCCATGTCCTTTGCTCCTTTGTTCGATTGATAATTTACGAATAAAACAATAGCTGTCAAAATAAGTAATAACAGAATAAAATAGATTACCAAAGCTATCTGACTTTCGTACCATGCCGGCAGCACGTCGAATGAGTACGTACAAATGGCTTCTTTAGACTCCAGAATATCTCTTGCTCTGATTTTAAAAGTATAATGTCCTTTGGGCAACTGTGTATATTCTTTTGAATTTATTGAACTGAATTCGGACCAGTTTTCATCAAAATTCTCCAGCATATAACTGTATTGAACCAATCCTTCATTTCTATACTCGGGTGCAATAAATTCAAACCGCAATGAATTTTGATTGTGTGCATATTTCGGTTTAATTTTACTGTTTTCGTTCGGTTTATAGTCATTAGCGGTAGCCAACCTGTGATTTGTTACAATAATATTATCCAGAAAAACTTTGAATGTATTTTTAGTCGTACTTCCCCGGCGGGTATCAATCCAACTGAAACCATCTTCAGTACTTAGAATAAGTATGTTGTTGTCAATAAAATTGAAATGTTCAAATCCTGTAATAATCTTAGGCTGCAGAATCCGGTAAGTCAATGAATCCATGCTAAAAGTATTGTTAGCATTCTTCTTAGCCAATCCGATAAACCGTCCGGAAACAAACCACACATCGCCATTGCTGCATTCGTGTAAACGCATGTAGTTGGGAACAGATTTAAACAGGCTATTCCAGACTGTATATGGATCTATTCTGTTTTTATTCCGGTTGTAACTGTAGAATCCCCGTTCGGACGAAAAGATAAGTTGATTATTTATTCTGAAAACCGTATTACTCTGGTTAGCAGGAAATCCTTTGTTGTTATACAGTTCTACCCGGGTTATGCTATCCATTCCGGCATTGAAATGCAATCGGAACATTCCTTTCTGCCAATGACTAAACCATACAGTTCCATCGGCATCTTCCTCGAACATGGGACTGGATTCTGTAAACTTACCTTTGATGAAATGGGAGAATTTCCATTTTTGATTTGTCTTCTTTAAAATAAACAAACCTTGGTACGAGCAACCCATAATTAGATTAGGTTGAAGTCGCAAGGGTTTAAAATTCCATGTTCCGGGTAATCCTTCAATACGTTCAGTTTGTCCGGCATTAATGATAAATGCTCCCTGATCATCGCCACAGAAAATGGTGCCATCAATTTCGGTCAAACACCAGATTTGTCCTTCCAACCCTTTTACAAGCTTTGGTTGAATAGGGAACGGACTGTTTGGTAAAGGGAAAGGGGTTGAATAAAGACCCTGATTTGTTCCAAGATATAAGGTGTTGTTTTTTAGCAACGACGTATAACCTGCGCCATAGAGATTGTTTGTTCCAAAAATATTTTGAATCGGACTGTTTAGCATTACATAATCAATCCCTTTGTCCAATCCCAACCACAGGTTATTCTTATTATCAAAAGCGACACATAAAACAGTATTGTTTTGTAGTCCGGTAAATGTGTTTACGTAGGTTACGCTTCGGTCGGTCAGATTTAATACTGCAATACCCCGTTGCACAGTTCCGAAAACCAATTGATTGGCATTTCGGGCAGCACAGAATACCTGATTTTGTTTCAAAAAATCATCAATGCCTGTGTTGTAAGGCTGTATAGTACTTCCATTAAACAGATAAGCGCCATTAAAGCTTGTTATTAGTAAGATATTGTCGCCATCGAGCGGAACGATGGAACATACTTTCTTGTTTATAAGCAATTCCGAACCCGGCAATCGTACAAATAAATTCCCGTTAAGCATGTACACCCCACTTTGTTCGCTGGTTACAAACAAAATATTATGTAAGAATGCCGATGCATCTATTTTGCTGTGAAAAGGAAAACGAATTATGTTTTTTCCATCGTATTGATATACTGTTTTATCACCCTGAAAATAGATTTTGTCATTTCCTACCTGAATATTATACAGTTCATTTGATTCCTGCTTATTAATTCCAAACTTAGAGACTAAAGAGTAATACTCAAGTTGCCTGTTGCTCTTTTTCTCATAATAACCAAACTCGTTGAAAGTAGATGCATAAAACCTGCCATCTTTTGTATGGACCAACGAGCGTACATTCGTTCCGTTTTTGATGGGAAAAGTAGCCCAGTTCTTTCCATTAAATTGTAGCAAGCCATTATTGTTGGCAAAATACATAGAATTCGATTCATCCTGAACTATTGCCCAGTTTTGAGTGCCTGCTTTATACGTATCACGGCCGAAATTACGTACTAAAGGATTGTTGGCAAAACCTGAAATAGTAAAAACAAAGATTAGCGTTCCTATAATTAGTTGTTTCATTTCATTTATGGTTTAAATATTCACATTTTGTTCTATAATGGTTCAATTTTACTGAAATTAATTCAGCTGAAATTAGTATTGAAATATGTTTTACAACATATAATATTTTATAATACAGTATATCAGCATTATATAAATTCAAATGATGTATTTTTGAGTAGTAATCTATACCTTGTTGCGTATTATTGTGAAGTAAAATATTTGGTGTCACATATATTACCATCTATATTTGCAATGTTCAATTTAGTCAAAAAATTAAAATTATTCAACATTATATCAAAAATTAATTTTTAGTTCAAATTTATCTAATTTATCAAATTAAGTCAGTATGAAAAAAACACTATTACTTTTATTGGCGTTTACATTTACGGCTTTGGCATCTGCTCAGAATTTGCAGGTTTCCGGAGTAGTTACTTCTTCGGACGATGGTTTAGCTTTGACCGGAGTAAGTGTAATGGTTCAGGGTGTAAGCGGAATGGGAACTATTACCGATATTGATGGAAAATATACTGTCAAAGTACCACAGGGAAAATCTATTGTATTTTCTTACATAGGATACCTTCCACAGACAAAACAAATTAATGCTTCTACTACTATTAATGTAGTATTGCAGGCTAACACCAAAATGCTTGACGAAGTGGTAGCTATTGGTTACGGTACTATGAAGAAAAGTGATTTGACCGGTGCTGTATCTTCGGTAGGTGCTGATAAAATAAAAGAGAGACCTGTTTCAGGAATCGATCAGGCCTTACAGGGACGTGCAGCAGGTGTAACTGTTAATTCCAACAGCGGACAACCGGGAGCTTCAGCTGTTGTTCGTATTCGTGGTATTGGTTCTATTAATAGTAACTCTAATCCGATTTATGTGGTTGACGGAGTGATTTTGGATGAAATCAGCTTTCTTAGTCCCAGTGATATTGCAACTACTGAAATTTTGAAAGATGCTTCGGCAACTGCCATTTTTGGTTCGCGTGGTGCTAACGGTGTAATACTGGTTACTACCAAACGTGGCTCGGATAACCCGAAAGGAAACATTTCGGTGGATAGTTATTTCGGAGTTCAAAACCGCTGGAATAAATTAAGTTTGATGGGTCGCGATGAATTTGCAAAAACGATTTCAACTTTTGATGGATCAAACGATTATCTGACACAATACGGTCTAAACAAATGGATTGAAGCGTATAAGACAGGTTCTAAATCTCAGTATTTCCCAAAGATAAAGACCGATGCGTATCCTCAGGGAATGGATTACAACACAGTGGATACTGATTGGCAGGATGCTGTTTTTCAAAAAGATGCAACTATCCAAAATCATCATATTTCTATTGATGGAGGAAGCAAAACGTCCAATTATGCTATCAGTGCCAGCTATTTTGACCAAAACGGAACTGTTATGGGTTCAAACTATAATCGTTTCACGCTTCGTGTGAATACTGCACATAATGTTCGTTCGTGGCTGAAGATTGGTGAGAACCTTTCGTTTATGACTTCTACCGGACGAAATGCCATGAACAACAATGCACAGCCAGGTGCTTCTGTTTTATCAGCAGCGTTGGCAATGGCACCATGGGATCCAACCCGTTATCCACAAGGCGCATGGAGTTATTCAACAGTTGCAAAAGGTGGTTATCCACAAGGTCGCGATTTGAGCGGACAAATTTCAGCATCTTCTAACTTTAAAAACGTAACCAATCCATTCAGTATGGTTCAGAATATAGTACCAAAAGATGTTGCTGAACGTTGGGTGGGTGATGCTTATATTGAACTCACACCAATTAAAGGCTTGTTGATTCGCTCGGATATCAGCATGGATTTAGCAAATGTTGACAGTAAGTCTTTTATGTATGCTTATGATTATTCATCGTTCGACCGAAATCTGGTTAACCATCTATCATCAAGTATGGCTAAATATTCAACTATCATCAATGAGAATACCGCAACATACAATAAAAAGATTGGAAAACATGAATTTTCGGTATTAGTTGGTGAAACCTCACAAGAGTTTAATTACTACAAACTATCTGGTTCCGGATCGTATATTACTAATCCGGAAGAAAAAAACTGGTATTTGCAATTTACAGCAAATAAACCTACTAGTGTCAATCCAGACTCTGTTCGTGGGGTTGGTGATGAGGTTGGGCGTACCCGTATGCTTTCACTTCTTAGTCGGGTAAATTATAAGTTTGATAATAAATATATGATTACGGTCAATTTCCGTATGGACGGTTCCAATAAATTCCCTGAGAACCCATGGGGTTACTTTCCTTCAGTAGCTTTAGGATGGAAAATCAGCGAAGAAGCTTTTATGAAAGAAATTCAGAACCTGGACTATATGAAACTACGTTTAGGTTGGGGACAAATAGGGAATGAGAAAATTCCAAGTAATTCTTTTCAAACCAATATGTTTATTACAGGTCCTACATTCTCAGATTATATACTGGGCTCTACTCAATCATTGGCTTCGGGTGCAACGGTTCTTACCTATGCCAATCAGGGTGGAAAATGGGAAACTCATGAACAATGGAATGCCGGAGTTGATTTCGGATTATTTAAAGGATTGTTATCGGGTACAGTAGATGTATTTCGCAAAGACACCAAAGATGCTTTGCTTACAGTAAAAGGTCCAGCTTTTGCAGGAAACCTTTATGATCCAATGAAAAATGTTGGGAATATTCGGAATGAAGGTATTGAAATAATGCTGGATCATAAAAATAAAATTGGTTCTTTTAATTACAGCTTAAGTGGGAATGTATCTTTTATCCGCAACGAGTTGACGAAATTGAATGGTGGGCAAAAAATGTATAATGGTATTGATAATATTTTACTTTGCGACGAAGGCTTACCGGTAAATACATTCTGGGGTTATAAATACCTGGGAGTTTTCAAATCTGATGCTGAAGCACTGGCTTATACCAATAAAACAGCAACTATTATTCAGCCCGGAGCAGTAGGTGGAGATGCCAAGTTCCTTGATTTGAATGGTGATGGAAAAATTGACGACAGCGACAAAATGAATCTTGGTAACCCATTTCCTTGGCTTACTTATGGGTTGAGTGCTTCAGTTGATTACAAAGGTTTTGATATGCAATTGTTCTTCCAGGGTGTTTATGGTAATCAGATTTACAACCAGGTACGTTATCGCACCGAAGGAAAAGGCGAAGAAGCCACACTAAGTACTGCCATGCGTGATGCGTGGACAACAACAAATCCTACAGGAAATATCCCAAATCCTTACGGAAGTACAAACAACTTCAGAGCTTCAAGTCGTTTTATTGAAGATGGTGCTTACCTTCGTTTGAAAGACATTCAACTAGGTTACACTATTCCTAAAAGCATTACTCAGAAAGTTCAGATTAACCGCTTGCGTATTTATGTTTCAGGGAATAACCTGCTGACTTTTACCAAATATACCGGATACGATCCTGAAATTGGTGGTGGAATTGATTATGGAAATTATCCTCAGGCCAGAACCATGTTGGTTGGTGTAAATTTAGGATTCTAATCTTTAATTCAAAAACAGTAGAATAAATCAGATTCAAATTTAAAATACTACAAATATGAAAAAATATATATTCAAAGCCGCTTTCGTACTATCTATGGCTTTATCGTTGGTTTCATGTCAGGATTGGATAACAGCACCATCTCCTGCAGTAACCAAGTTGAGTGACTTTTTCACCTCCGGAAGTACCGCCATTCAGGCAGTTAATGGGGCCTATGTGCCATTAATGTGGGAATTCAACTCTACCTATTTTCCTGAATGGTTTATTGGCGATGTTGTTTCGGACGATGCATTGAAGGGTGGACAGAGTATTGGCGATATGTCGATAGTTTATGACATGGAAAACTTTAAAACAGCAACAAATAATGCCTATCTGCTTGATTTTTACAGAGCACAATACATTGGAATCGGACGTTGTAATTTAGTGCTTGATCAGGTTCCGGGCATGAAAACTGATGCTTTACTGACTGCCAGTGTAAAAAATCGGGTTATTGGTGAAGCCAAATACCTCAGAGCAATGTATTATTTCCGTTTGGTTCGTATATTTGGTGGTGTACCTAAGGTTGACTTCGTGGTAAGCAGTTCGAAGCAATGGGCACAACCTCGTGCAACAGCAGACTCTATTTATAGCTTTATTATTTCAGATTTAAAATCAGCAAACAGCTTACTTTGGAAAAAAAGTAAATATACTTCCGGTGATTTGGGACGTGCAACTAAAGGAGCAGCTCAGGCTATGTTGTTGAAAACCTATCTATATACCAAACAATTTAATATGGCCAAATCATGGGGTGATTCAATTATCAATTCGGGTGAATATTCTTTAGTTCCGAATTATGCTGATAATTTTACACTGGCAGGAGAAAATGGAAAAGAATCCGTTTTTGAAATTCAATATATGGCTGAAGGAACAAGCGATTACGGTAATGGAGATGGGTTTACCCGTGGTACTTTTACGTCAATTCTTACCCGTTCACGTGCTCCGAAAGTTGGTGGTTGGGGATTCAATAAACCGACTCAGAATCTATACAACGAATACGAAACCAAAGATCCGCGTCGTGATGCTACTATTATCAACCCAACAGATGCTGAAATTGCAAATCCTGCAGAAGAGATATATCTTGGTTGTCGGTATTTGAATAAAAAGTATGCGTTGATGAATCCTGATAGTACCTATATTGGCATGTCACATCCTACCCGTGGACCAATCAATAACAAAGTAATACGTTATGCTGATGTATTACTGATGTATGCTGAAGCATGTTGCGAAACGAATAATCTGGTAGCAGCAAAAACAGCACTGGAAAGCGTAAGGTCGCGCGCTCGAGGAACTGCTTCAGTATTACCTACTTTCCCTTATGGAACGTATGCCGATAATCAAACCGATTTACGCAAAGCTATCCGCCATGAACGTCGAGTAGAACTGGCTATGGAAGGTCACCGCTGGTTTGACTTAGTTCGTTGGGGAATTGCCAAGGAAACTATGGATGCCTACAAAGCTACAGAAACAACTGCAGCACAAAATGAAATGGCCACGTTTGAGAAAGGAAAGCATGAATTATTTCCGATTCCGGCTGCCGAAATTGATTTGAATCCAATGGCACAGAATCCCGGATATTAATAAAAAAAGTAACCGGCTTTAGTAGGCCGGTTACACACTATAAACTACAATTATTCATTATTATTTATTTACAATTTAATTAATTATCATTATGAAAAAACTTACTTTTTCTTTGATGTTGCTGGCTATGAGTGCTTTTGCAACAAGTGCTTTTGCACAAGACGATTTCACAAAAGGTTCAAACTATTATCTGATTTATCTGGATGATGTTTCAACAAGCAAGATTCCAGCTGCAAATATTACAAAAGATTTCCGTGTTGACGACACCAATAACTTTTTGTATGTATGGAGCAGTACCTACACTTCGTTAACTCCTGCTGGTCCAAACTGGAATGGTGAAGTTGGAACTTATCTTTCATTTTCAGTAAATTCTGTAGGTTGGTCAGGTTTAGGTTTCTCAGGTCCGATTGCTAAAGATTTGACAGCAGTTACTGCTGATTATACCTTGCACATTGCCATGAAGGGATCAAACGCAGCATCTCACATTATTGGCATGGATGGCCCTGGCGGTCTTTCAGCTCGTATTTGTATCGGTGCAAGCGCTTTTGTGGATGGAACAACTACTTACCAGCCTTACACAAACTTTACACGTGACAATAAATGGCATTTGATTGAAATCCCAATGTCGGCATTCTTTAATCTGGGACTTCGTTATCCTGCTGCAGTACCTGCAAACGCGAATGTAATTTACTTTTTAAGTGGTGGTACTTCAGGTACTACTATTAACATGGATGCTATTTTTGTTTACAAAAAATCAGCCACCGCAGTTAATACTGTAAAATCTGATTTAGATGTGATTCAAACCGGCAAAACTATTAGTGTTCCTGGTGCAACTCAACCAATCGAATTATACAGCATTACAGGTTCTAAAGTGAGAGTTTCAAACGAAGCAATTATGGGTATTGAAGATGTTCAGAAAGGTATTTATATCGTTCGTTCAGGAAACCTCAACAAAAAGATTGAGATTAAATAAGTAATTCAACATTTAAAATTCTCATCGGATAAGAAATTACCCGGTGAGAATTTATTCTCTACTTACAAAATCCACAAAATTATGAGAAAGTTATTCGTTTTCAGTTTCATAGCTTTAATATGTCTGACTGTCAATGCTCAAAGTGGCTACTCATTGGTATATGCCGATGAATTTGACGGCACTACGCTCGATTTGAGCAAGTGGAATATTCAGGTGGGTTATGCTGCCAATCAGGAAAAAGAATATTATACTGACGGCACAAATAATATACGGGTTGAAAACGGAAACTTAATCATTAGTGCCAAAAAGGAAAATTATGTGGCAGACCGAAATTATTCTTCCGGACGAATTTATTCAAAAAGTAAAGGATATATCAAGTACGGAAAAGTAGAAGCCCGAATCAGTGTTCCTTCGGGAGCAGGTACCTGGCCTGCATTCTGGATGATGCCGCAGTCGAGTGTTTATGGAAGTTGGCCTAAAAGTGGTGAAATTGATATCATGGAGCATATTGGTTCAAACCCTACTATGACTTCGCATGCCGTTCATACTTCACTGAAAAATGGCAGCATTGGAAATAACTGGTTTGCTAAAGTATATCAACCCAACATGGAAAATAACTTCCATATTTACTCAATTCAATGGGATCAGGATCAAATTCTCTTCTTTATTGATAATGTTCAAACAGGTACTCTGTATCGCAATTTTACAGATACGTCAACCGGTTGGCCTTTTGATCAATATTTCTATGTAATTCTGAATCTTGCCATTGGAGGTACAATGGGTGGAACTGTTGATGATAATATCTTTAATAATCCGGTAGAGATGATGGTGGATTATGTTCATCTGTACCAACTTAATACCGCTGTAAATGAAATACAAGATGTAAACCTTCAGGTATATCCTACAAGGTTTACGGATGTAATTAATATTAAAACAAATAATCCAACTTCGGTTAAACTATTTAATAGCATTGGAAAACAGCTTATTGAAAAGAATATAACCGGAGATGAAACTTTAAAAACAAATCAGTTGGCAAACGGAATTTACTTTTTGAAAACTGAAAATAAAACATTCAAATTGACAAAATAGCATTTGTATTTAAAATCAAAAAAAATAAACAAACAAAAAATTACATTTATGAAAAAAATTACTCGATTAATTCTTTTAGTTGCTGCGGTAATAGCTTCCTCAAGTATGATGAATGCTCAAGTGTCTGAATTCTGCAGTACACCGTCTGGTCATTTAAGTGATCCAAATTTCGGTGATGCACATTCACACATTTTGCTCACCATTACCAATGTGGATGCAAATACCATTACTGTTAAAGTAGAACCCAATACAGGAGGTTCGCCAATTGATTATTTATTAGTACTTCCTACAGGCTATCCTTCGGTAGCTGTTGGTACTAATGAAGGAACTATTCTACCCGAATACAAAGCTACCTTAACGTTTGCTACTCCCCCAGCAAATATCGAACTACAGGTATTGTGGAGTAATCCTACTTGGGCAGGACAATGGATGACTAATAAATTTACTGTACCATTTGCAGCAAAATGTAATGGTGGCGGCAGTACTGATACTACAAAACCAGTAATGGTTTCGGCATCTGTTGTTGGAACTCCAACTTTTAGCTCAGCGAACCTGCTCCTATCTGCTACTGATAATGTAACGACTCCTGTATCTAGTTTTGTTGCAAATGATGCTGCAAACAGTATTACTAACAAAGCCCTGACAGCCGATGCATCAGGTAATGCTACGATTTCTGGTCTGAATGCAGCAACAACTTATAACCTGACTATTACTGCTAAAGATGCAGCTCTTAATGTATCGGATAATTCAAAACTAGTTACATTTACAACAGCGGTTGCACCTGTTCTTTCGACAATTGATTTTGAAACTGTTGGACAAGACTGGACCTGGCAATCATTTAGCAATGGTGATGGTGATCCTATAATAACTCCTATGGTGACAAATCCGAGTTCTACAGGCGTTAATACTTCTGCACATTGTGCCAAATTTGTTGTGAATGCTTCTGCATCACCCTGGGCAGGTTTGTGGTCAGAGAAAACAGCACCTATAACGTTTAATTCCACTAACTGCAAAGTGAAATTAATGGTTTACAAAAGTGTTATCAGTAATTTCGATGTAAAATTCGAAGGTGCTGCAGGTTTAAATTTTGAAAAACTCGTGCCTAATACTCTTATCAATCAATGGGAAGAACTTACATTTGATTTTTCATCCCAAATTGGAAAAACAGTTACCAGATTAGTAATTATTCCTGATTTCCCAGCTGCTAGAACAGCCGGAAGCACCAATTATTTTGATAATATTTCATTTAATTCAATTAATACTGGAATCAACGAGATTGAGTCAAACACTATAAAACTCTATCCAAATCCTGTTCACAATGAATTGAATATTTCATCGGATCAGGAAATCAGTCTGATTGAAATTCGTAATCTGGTTGGGCAAACAGTTAAATTATCTACAACCAATATTCTTGATTTGAGTAAAATTCCTGCAGGTAATTACTTTGTAAGTGTGAAACTTGCAAATGGTCAAATTTCTAATCAAAAATTCATTAAACAATAAATACCGCTTTGTTCATTGGGGTTTATATTCCGGCGTTCAAATATTAATAAACAATCTAAAAAATTACTATCATGACAAAATTAACTAAGTATTTTGCAATTGTAGCCATATCATTGGCTTCTGTAAGTGCTTTTGCACAACCGTTAACTTCGGCTCCTACCCCGCCTGCTCTTTCATCGGGAAATGTAATCTCGATTTTTAGTGATGCATTTACAAACGTGGCTGCAACAGATTTTTTCCCTAACTGGGGTCAGGCAACCCAATATACTGCAACGGTTGTAGGATCATCCGACCATATTATTAAGTATTCAAATATGAATTATCAGGGAGTTCAGTTTGGAAGTACACAAATTTGTAGCAGTATGAAATACCTGCATGTTGATGTGTGGACCAATGATGCAAATGCTGCTACTTTTCCGATTGGAATAATCTGGACAGGAAATGAAAAAACAGTAACTAAAACTGTGGCAACAAATGGTACATGGACTTCTCTTGATATTCCTCTTAGCGAATTTACGGGTGCTGTTTTGTCTTCGGTTATTCAGTTTAAATTTCAATCGAATGAATGGTTGACATTAGGAGCTGCAGGTAGTCCTTCCAAATATACAACAGTATATCTGGATAATCTCTATTTTTGGACTGATGCTGGTGCTGATACAACTCCTCCAACTGCTTTTACAGCTTCTGCAGGAGCGGTTACATCAACTGACGCTATACTGAAATTAAATGCTACCGACAACTCGGGTGCTGTAGTGTATACAATTTCGTATGGCGCAACAGTATTGACAACTTCCGGTGCTTCCGGCGTTGAAAAAGATTATACTGTCACCGGCTTAACACCTTCGACAGCATATAATTTTAGTGTTGAGTGTAAGGATGCTGCTGGAAATGCTGCAGCAAATAACCCGATTGTTGTTCCGGTAACTACAGGTACTGCAATGCCTGCTGCTCCAACTCCTTCGGTTGCCCCCGAAAACGTTAAATCATTATATAGTGACACTTATACCTCTGCCGTAACTATTACAGGATATGATAGTTGGTGGAATATTGTTATTTCTGATTTTACCTATAGCGCTGGTGGTAATGCTAAGAAAATGGTATCAACTGCGGCTGGTAGTTGCGGTGGTCCAAACTTTACTGGCACTCCATTGGATATTACCAATATGAGTTATTTACACATAGATGTTTATCCCACTTCGACACTTGATATTGGTATTAAATTAGTAACTGTTGCACATGGTGAAACACCGGGTTTCCTTTCTTTGGGAGCTCTCACTCCAAATCAATGGAATAGTAAAGATATACTTTTAACGGCTTATGGTATTGCAACGCTTTCAGATTTAAAACAAGTGGGATTTGTGACTACAGCTAGTTTTGGGACATTCTATATGGACAACTTGTTTTTATACAAAACTGTCACCGGAATTTCAAATGTTTCAGATGTAGCAGTTAATTGTTACCCAAATCCTGTTGTGAATAAACTCAACGTTTCGGCACAGTCTGAAATCAGCGAGGTTACAGTTCGTAGTTTATTGGGTCAGTCGGTTAAGTCAGTAATGATTAATAACACTTCAAGCTCAATTGATTTAAGTAAAGTTTCTGCCGGCAATTACTTTGTATCGGTTAAATTGGCAAATGGTCAGGTTTCTACTCAGAAATTTGTAAAATTATAATATCGTTCAAGTCCGCGAAGAAAATTCTTCGCGGACTTATTTTCTATTTTTTTTCATCAAAGTTTTTAGTTTAGAATTTCACTTTCATAACCCTTCAATCAAAATGATAAAACAGGTATTGGTTTTTTGTATGCTTATCTTTTCTCTGTCGGTCCTGGCTCAGGACTATAAACTTAAATGGGAAGATAATTTTGATAATCCTGTTTTGAATGAAACTCAGCACTGGAATGTTGAAGTGAATGGTGATGGAGGTGGAAACAATGAATTACAGTACTATCGACGGGAAAATATTGCCATCGAACAGGACGCAAGTGGTGTAAATTGTTTGGTTATAAATGCTAAGCGTGAAAATTTTGGTGGAAAAGTAGTTACTTCCGGTCGAATGAATACGCTTAAAAATGTTTCGTTTAAATACGGAAAAGTGGAAGCACGCATTAAGTTACCTCATACAGCTAATGGTTTATGGCCGGCATTCTGGATGTTGGGCAACGATATCAGTTCTGTTGGTTGGCCACGTTGTGGTGAGATAGATATTCTGGAAATGGGTGCTGCAGGAGGTATTTCGCAATCAACTCAGGATCGTTTTATGGATGGTGCCTGTCACTGGGGCGAAAATTGGACTTATAATTCGTACGACACAAATGCACCTTATGGCGTTCAGGATGATTTTCATTTATATACGCTGATTTGGGATTCACTGGCAGTGAAAATGTATCTCGATTTAGATAAATATCCAACCAATCAGCCTTATTATCAGTTTAGTATCACCGGGACAAATCAGATTGGTGATAAGTCCTATTACTTTCACAAACCGTACGGAATTATATTGAATCTCGCTGTAGGAGGTACTTTTACCGGAATTACCGGAAATTCAAATTTATCCAAAATAACGGCATTACCCACCGATGGAACTCCTGCGAAAATGTGGGTGGATTATGTTCGTATATACCAACAAGGCGTAAAAGGTGAAATTTTCAATGGTCCAACCACCATTGTAGACACTCAGTCACCAACCGCATTTACAGCAACAAAAGGTGCTGTAACACCTAATAGTGTAGAATTATTGCTCAATGCTACCGATAATTCGGGAAATGTAATCTATTATATAAGCTATGGAACTTCCACACTTACTGCAAAAGGAACATCAGGTGTTCAGACATCGTACATTGTAACCGGACTCAACTCTTCTACCAATTACACTTTCTCCATTGTTGCTAAAGACGCAAATGGAAATGCAGCGGCCAATAATCCTATTAGCATCTCGGCCACAACCGGAATTTCTTATAATGGTGTTGCAACTATCGATTACGAAACTGTTGGTAAGGATTGGACATGGGTATTGTTTGGAAATGGAGACAATGCCAGTTCATTGTATTCGGTCATACCTAATCCATATCAAACAAGTATAAATTCTTCGGCTAATTGTGCAAAATATACTGTCAATGCCGGAGCAATGTCGTGGGCTGGTCTTTATTCCGACAACATCGGTTCAATTACTTTTACTCCCGATAATTGCAAAGTGAAGGTGATGGTATATAAAAGCTATATCAGTAATTTCGACTTAAAATTAGAAAACGGAGGAACTAACTTCGAAATGCTCGTACCAAATACCCTCATTAATCAATGGGAAGAACTTATATTTGATTTAACCAGTCATATTGGTCAGACATTTACCAGACTTACTCTTATTCCTGATAATTCAACAGACCGATCGGTTCAACGGGTTAGTTACTGGGATAATATTTCGTTTAATTCTAACAAGCCTAATGCTGTAGAAACAGTTGTGAATCAAAATGTTCATCTATTCCCTAATCCTGTAATTAATAGTATGCATTTGACAGCAGATCAGGAAATCAGCCAGATTGTGTTATGCAACCTTGTAGGTCAGAACGTAAAATCATTTACAGGTGGCGGTCGTGAAAAAACAATCG
Organism: uncultured Paludibacter sp.; assembly: GCA_964612615.1. Classification (GTDB taxonomy): domain Bacteria; phylum Bacteroidota; class Bacteroidia; order Bacteroidales; family Paludibacteraceae; genus Paludibacter. Next base: position 31,558 of record CAZTDH010000001.1, read on the forward strand.
ATTTAAGTGATGTCTCATCCGGAAATTATTTGATTAAAATTCAATTGGTTGACGGTAGAATATCGACTCAGAAAGTAATAAAATTGTAAACAAAGAAATTCTGATAATATGGAAATGAAACAAAAAACTGCAAATTACTGTGTAGCTCTTTTATTTTTTGTTTTTGCATTTGGAATAAACCAGGCATGGCGGCAAAATAGAAATCCTTTTGCGAAAAGTATTCAAAAAGAAGTGCATAATACAGATTTGACTGTTTCAAATAATCATTCTGATAGCAACCACAAGGAGCCAAATGATTTTTTCAAATCGAGTATTGAATGATTTTGATTCAATTTTAAATAAGGAAAACTAATGAAAAATACGATAGTTGTTTTGTTTTGGCTATTTTCTTTTGTTCTCCCGGCGCAGGATTATAAACTTGTGTGGGAAGATAATTTTAATGGATCAAAACTGGACAAATCCTTTTGGACAGCTATACATAGCGGTAATGGAGGTGGAAATAAAGAAATACAGTTTTACAGACCCGAAAATATTTCATTGGGTAATGAACCTGTTAGTGGGGAAAATTGTCTGATTATTTCTGCCAGAAAGGAGATATATAAAAACAAATCAGCTACTTCCGGGCGTTTGTCAACTATTGGCAAAATGACTTTCCGATATGGAAAAATTGAAGCTCGAATAAAACTTCCTAAAACATCAAATGGTTTGTGGCCAGCATTTTGGATGCTTGGAAGTGATTCTCCTGAAGCTATTTGGCCAAAATGTGGCGAGATTGATATAGTTGAAATGGGACATAAAAAAGGAATTGATTCAGGAACTCAGGATCGGCTTTTTAATGGTGCATGTCATTGGGGTGAGAGTTGGAACGGTGGAAGTTATCCAAATAAAGGAATGTCAACTACCAACGAGTATAGTTTACAGGATGGTTTTCATACTTACACTATGTTTTGGACTTCCGATTCTATAAAAATGTTTTTGGATTTAGATAAATTTCCAAATGAGAAACCCTATTACGAAATACCTATTACTGGCAATAACTCACCAAATCAAACTTCCCGGTACTTTCGCAAACCATTTTACCTCATCTTCAACCTTGCAGTTGGCGGTACTTTTTCAGAGATTTATGATATAACTAAAATTACAGCTTTGAAAGAAGGCGAAGCCAAAATGTACGTGGATTATGTGAGGGTATATCAGAAAAAAACGACAGAAGAGGAATTTCATTTATCTAAACGATAAAATATTCCAATCGAACAAATAGTAATTTGCTATAAATTAACTTTCAAAGATTAGTTTCCGGAATATCAGTTACCTAAAATTAAGATTTCAACTTATGAGTAATTATAAAACAGCACCTGAAGATGTTGTTCCTTTTGGACAAAAAATTGCATTTGGATCAGGACATTTAGCCAATCAATTGTTTCCGGCAGCGCTGGGAGTTTTCATGGTTGTGTTGGTCATGTCGTTACACATGAATCCAATCCTCGCTGGTTTACTGGGTGCAATACCGCGTTTTATGGATGCTCTGCTCGATCCGATTATGGGTTTTATTTCAGACAATACAAAATCAAAATGGGGACGCAGGAAACCTTATATTCTTTTGGGAGCTGTTATTTCGGGACTTGCCTTTATGGTTATGTGGCAATTACACCCTGAAAACTCCGAGCTGTTCAATTTCTTTTATTTTCTGATTGTATCGCTGTTCTTTTACATTGGTTATACTGTTTTTGCAGCTCCGCTTATCGGGTTGGGCTACGAAATGACTTCGGATTATAACGAACGCACCCGGTTGATGGCCGTTTCGCAATTTATGGGACAAATAGCATGGATGATTGCTCCCTGGTTTTGGGTGATAATCTATGACCAATCTATCTATCATTCTGCTCCCGAAGGTGCCCGCAACCTATCAGTTTGGGTTGGCGGATTGTGTATGATTTTAGGAATTATGCCGGCACTTTTCAACAAAGAAAAGGTGGATTTAGACAAAAGAAAGCTAGCCGATTTGTCGATGAAGGACCTGGCAGTCAATTCAAAGGAATTTTTCAGAGGAATTAAACTCACGTTGAAAAACAAACCTTTTGTGAAGCTTTGTGCAACTACATTCCTTATTTTCAATGGTTTCCAAACTATTGCACAGTTTGCATTTTTTATCATTGTGTATTATCTCTTTAAAGGCGATACAAATGCTGCAGGTACATGGCCGGCATGGTTTGGTACTGTAAGTTCTATTGCTACAGCTTTTCTGGTAATTCCAATCGTTACAGCCATTTCGGTAAGAGTTGGCAAAAAGAATGCATTTATCATAGCTACTTTGCTATCGATGATTGGTTATGCATTGAAATGGTGGGGCTTTAATCCGGCAAATCCCTGGTTAATGTTTATGCCCATTCCTTTCCTATCGTTTGGTATAGGTGGTTTGTTTACCCTAATGATGTCGATGACTGCCGATGTATGCGATTTGGATGAACTGAATAATGGCGAACGACGCGAAGGTATGTTTGGAGCAGTTTACTGGTGGATGGTGAAGCTGGGAACGGCAGCTGCTATGTTGTTAAGCGGAGTGGTTTTACATTATATTGGTTTTAATCAGGAAGTTAAGGTGCAAACGCTAGAAACCATCACAAACCTCCGAATTGCTGATATTCTGATACCTATTTTCAGTGGTATACTTGCCATTATCGTAATTTGGAAATACGATATCAACGAAGCAAAAGCTCATGAAATAAAGGAAATGTTGGCTCAACGGCGTACTGATAATCAGAAAGATATCGAAGTTGATGACGATAAACTAATAACTAAAATTGTTGAATGAAAAAAGCTGATTTAATAGCTGTATAAATCAATACTTTTATTGAATTTCTATGAAAAAAAGGATATTGCTGGTTTCATTATTTGGAGATATAAATACCGATCACAATTATCGGGTTGATAATATTTATAAAGCTTTCGATGGATTTGACAGGTTCATTGTTACGGCTGACTTTAATCATGCTACCAAACAATATAAACCTAAAAATGAATCTGATTTCATCCATTATATTCATGTCCCGGCTTATCAGAAAAATCTTTCAATTAAACGAATATATAGTCATATTGTATTTGCTATTAGGTTATACAAGTATCTGTGCGGCTTAGATATTCTTCCACAATTGATTTATTGTGCAATGCCGGCTTCTCTTACGGCATACTATTGTGGGAGGTTTTGCAAAAGAAGGAAAATTAAGTTTGTAGTAGATGTTATTGATTTATGGCCTGATTCATTATTTCCTATTTCATTGAAATACAGGCTTTTAAAACCTCTTGTTTTTCCGTGGACATATATTACGAATAAAGCCTATTCAAAAGCTGATTATATTTCGGCAGAGTCGAAAAAATATGCTGAAGTTGCACTGAGAAAAAGTAAAACGACTAAATGGTCATACACCTATCTTGGCGTAGATATGGAAGAAATGAACAGATTGGTTTTATCAAGTAAGGTACCTGATCGAACAGACGATGATGAAATCTGGATATGTTATGGAGGAAGTTTAGGAAATAGTTATGATTTTGATTCTATTCTGGAAGCAATTAAATTCATTGATTCTGAAGGAATTAAATATCGTTTCTTTTTTGTTGCCGAAGGTGAATGCAGAGATAAGATAAGTGAGTATATTCAAGAAAACAAGCTTAATGCTGAAATCACTGGCAGAATGCCCTATAATGACTATTTGAAATGTCTTTCACGCTGTGATATTGCAATAAATTCATTCAAAGCAACAACCAAAGTGGTTTATAGCTATAAGTTTAATGATTATGTGGGGTTGAAATTATTTGTGTTGAATAATTTGCAAGGCGAAACTGCCGATATGATTAACGAGTATTCAATTGGACGGAATTTTAATGAAAAAAATCTATCCAAAATTTTATATGAAGTATGCTATAACTGGGATACATATAAATCCTGGAAAGAAAATTCAACAAAGTTGATTAATGAAAAGCTAAGCAGTGATTTGATATACTCAAAATTAGCTGATAATATCAAGTCTGAATTGAAAATATAAAAAAGGCAATAATGTTGATTTTGATTTGAAACCTGAATACTGTACTATGTATAACAATTTTTGGAAACGGTTCTTTGATTTTATATTTTCTCTCGTAGGATTGATTATTCTCAGTCCACTTATGTTGTTGGTTATTATTGTTTTAGTAGTAGTGAATAATGGAGCTGGAGTGTTCTTTTATCAGTTGAGACCGGGGAAGAATGAACAACTTTTCCAAGTGGTTAAGTTTAAATCAATGACAGAGGAATGTGACAGCGAAGGAAATCTGTTATCCAATGCTGAGCGCTTGACAAAGTTTGGAAAATTTATTCGTTCAACTTCTATTGATGAGCTTCCTCAACTATTCAATATAGTTAGCGGAAATATGTCATTTATCGGTCCCAGACCATTGCTGATTAGGTATTTGCCTTTTTATACCGAAACAGAAAGAAAAAGACACAGTGTTCGCCCCGGTATAACAGGCTTAGCACAGATTAATGGTCGAAATTTAATTGATTGGGACACACGATTAGGGTTGGATGTGCAGTATGTTGAAAATCTTTCCTTTTGGGGTGATGTTAAGATTGTTTTTAAAACTATTCAGAATGTAATGACAGCCAAAGATATTGTAATTGACACAAATCAAGAATTACAGGATTTGGATATCGAAAGGGAAATTAGTAATACGAAATGATTCAGGTACTTGATTTAAACATAGCAGAACATCGTAAAACGTATAATGAATTGCTTACCGGCATAAGTTATAAAAGGCCATACGATACGTTGGACTTCTTTTTGAATTTTTCGAATGGATTTGAAAATTTAAATTGCTTATGTTACCAAAAATCAGATATGGTATTCCTCTTGCCGGGATATTTGAAGCCGATTCCCGGTTTTGAAGAGTTTATGGACTTTAGTTCACCTTATGGATATTCAGGACCTATTATTTCGAAGAATGCAGATGATGAATTTATAAAAAAATCATGGGTAGAAGTTGAAAGGTATTTTAAATCAGCAAAAACTGTTAGTTGTTTTCTAAGAATAGGACTAGACCATCAAATGACTGGATTTCCGGGGGAAATGTACCCGACTTTAAAAAACATAAAAGGAAAAATTTTATCAGAATATAGTCAATGGATTGAATTTGAACATAAGGTCAGAAAAAATGTCAATAAAGCAATAAGGGAAGGTTTGAAGTGTAAAATAGTTTTTGGAACTGAATTAAGCGAAGTTGAGCTTCTTGATTTTTACACTGTTTATAAAGATACCATGGTCAGAAATAATGCTCACAATTCTTTTTTCTATACAATTGATGTATTTAAGAACTTTGTGAGTCAGTGTGGTGATCATTGTTTGTTTTCTTTAATCTATGACCAGAATAAAGCCATATCCGTTGAGATGGTTTTGATATCCGATGATTCAATTTTTTCATTTCTGGGCGGAACCTTAGGGGAATACTTTGAAAAAAGACCGAACGACTTTTTAAAATATGAACTGATTAACTGGGCCAGAACCTATGGAATAAAGTATTTCGTTTTAGGTGGTGGATATGGCAAAGAAGATGGGATTTTTAAATACAAGAAAGCTTTTTTCCCAAATGATGTAGTTGATTATTACACAGGTAGATGGATAATTTCTCATCAATTGTATAATGATGTTTTGATAGATAAAAAGACAAAATACGACGCTGAAAATATTGTTTCAGAAGAGTTTAATGAAAATGACTTTTTTCCGGCTTATCGGAAATATATGAATAAATAAAGTTAGAATGGAAGCAGAAATTGTTATTGAGAAAATTCAAACAAAAGCAGATATGGATGTCTGTTTGGATATAAATACAGCCACTTTTGAGCCGAAATATCTCACTTTTTCAAAATATGGAGCAAGGGGTGTAAAAGAAATGCTGGGTCTTGAAATCCATAATCCATTCAGCATTTATAACTTTTTAGTAGCAAAATGTGATGATGAAATTGTCGGTTTTGCTGAATTGAGAGAGGAATTTCCAATAGCCAACCTTAATTGGCTGGCATTAGATCCTGCTCAAAAAGGGAAAAATATTGGAAGATATTTTATGCAACACATTATTGATACCAGCAGAGATAAGGGTTTCAAAGTATTACAATTGCATGTTTACAAAAGTAACATGAGGGCTCGGAACTGGATGGCAAACTACCCGTATGTTTATACTGAAGAAAGAAATGTTTGTCGCTTAATCCCTAATCAAAAGGGGAGTCAACCGACATTTACAATAGTAAATTACCATCAGGTAATTTCAGATATGGAGAGATTTGGGTTTGTTTATATACGCGTACTTTTTGAAAAGAAAATAATTGATATTGCATGTATAAACAACAATCTTTTTATCCCAACAGGCAATGAAGACATATTAAATATAGGTTTAAGCCTAATTGAGAAATTAAAATTAAAAGAGATGTACTTTTTTTGCGATAAGGACAAACAAATAAAACTAAAATATGAAGTGATTGATGAAATATATTCATTAGTAATGGATCTATAATTCGGTTACATCAGTAATTCTATAAATCAATTTTTTTTGAAATATAGAATCTTAAAATTTATATCATGAAAAACAAAATTTGGCTTTCACTAGCCCACATGGGTGGCAAAGAGCAAGAATATATAAAAGAAGCTTTTGATACTAACTGGATAGTTCCGTTGGGATCAAATGTAGATGCTTTTGAGAAGGCATTAGAGGACTATATTGTTGAACGTAAAAAGGTTGTTGTATTAAACTCTGGTACAGCAGCTATTCATTTAGGATTATTACAGTTGGGAGTAGGAAAAGGTGATGAGGTCATTTGTCAATCATTTACTTTTACTGCTTCTGCAAATCCTATTGTATATCTGGGAGCTACTCCTGTTTTTATTGATAGCGAAACTGACACATGGAATATGGATCCTGAATTGTTGGAGAAGGCAATTTTAGACAGAATTAAGAAAACGGGTAAAAAGCCGAAAGCAATTATCCCGGTTCATTTATATGGTATGCCTGCTAAGATGAACGAAATTATGGAGATTGCTTCACGTTATGAGATACCGGTATTTGAGGATGCTGCTGAAGCATTAGGTTCGGAGTATAACGGAAAAAAATGTGGCATCTTTGGTGATTTCGCTTGTTATTCATTTAATGGAAATAAAATAATAACGACTTCCGGAGGTGGTGCGTTAATCTGTAAAACTGAAGAGCAGGCAAAAAAAACACTGTTTTATGCTACTCAGGCTCGTGAGAATACACCTCATTATCAACATTTAGAAATTGGATACAATTATCGGTTGAGTAATATTTGTGCAGGTATTGGTCGCGGGCAAATGTTTGAATTGCAAAATCACATTAACAACCGAAGAGCTAATAATATTTTTTATCGAAGAAAACTGAGCGATATAAAAGGTGTTACCTTTCAAACTGAACCGGATGATCATTTTCAATCAAACTATTGGTTAACGGCCATTTTGATTGATCCTAAACAAACAGGCGGGAAAACAAGGGAAGACTTATGCAGGGCTTTGGAAGCTGAAGGTATTGAATCGAGGCCTCTATGGAAACCCATGCATTTACAACCTGTGTTTGCAAAATGTCCATATTATGGAAATGGTGTTTCCAAAAAATTATTCTCAAATGGGTTGTGTATTCCATCAAGTCCGGTGTTATCAGATGAAGACCTGGAAAGAGTTGTGAATACAATTAAAGAGTTTTTGAGTAATTAAGTCTAATGCAAGGTAACTTTGAATATTGAAAATGAATAATTTTCAGGAATTTAAGCTACTTTTACAGTGTATAACAGCTTAATTACAGCACATTTAACGACTATATAAATGCATTTTCCTTCATTTTTTTATTTGATAAGATTGTAAGTTGTAAAATGTAAAATTGAGAGTATTCACAAGAAATATGTCAGAAGAATTAAGAGAACAAACAATAACAGGAATGATTTGGAGCTTTATTGAACGATTTGGTTCGATGTTGCTTCAGTTTATTGCCAATATAATTCTTGCACGTCTTTTGACTCCGAATGATTTCGGACTTATAGGTATGATAATGGTTTTTATTGCTATTAGTAATACCCTTGTTGATAGTGGATTTAGTGCAGCTTTGATACAGAAAAAAGAAGTAACACAAAAGGATTATTCGACCATCTTTTTTTTAAATATAATTTTATCTGTTTTTTTGTTTGGGTTGCTTTTTGTGACTGCTCCCATGATAGCTGATTTCTATCATCAACATCAATTAATTTACATGTTGAGAATCTTGGGTGTAATTTTAATTTTGAATGCATTTAATATCATCCAGAATACACAATTAATACGAAAAGTAGATTTTAAGAAAATTGCAAAAATAAATGTTGTTGCTACTTTTTTGGCTTGTTTACTCGCAATTGTACTTGCTTTAAAAGGGTTTGGAGTCTGGAGTTTAGTTGTTCAAATGATTGCTATTGCATTTCTTAAATCCCTGTTTTTGTGGATTTGGAATACCTGGCGACCCAGTTTTATTATTAGCTTAAATTCATTGAAAACTCTTTTTGGATTTGGTTCAAAATTATTGTTTTCTGCATTATTAGATACATTATACAACAATCTTCAGTCATTAATAATTGGAAAAGTGTTTTCAGTTCGTGATTTAGGATTCTACTCTCAGGCAATGAAGTTAAGCGATGTACCTGTTTCTAGTCTTTCGGGAGTTGTTACCCAAGTCACTTTCCCTGTATTTGCAAAATTGCAGAATGATTTGGTAAAAATGAAAAGTGCTGTTCAGAAAAGTTTGAAATCTCTGGTGTTTGTCAATTTTCCGCTAATGGTATTGTTAATTATAATAGCCAAACCATTATTCATTATACTTTTTACCGAGAAATGGAATGAAGCAATACCTTACTTTCAAATTCTTTGTTTATCCGGAATGCTTCTTACGATGCATGTAACAAATCTGAACATATTAAAAGCTACCGGTAGAAGTGACATTTTTTTTAAACTTGAAATAGTGAAAAAAGTTATAGGCATTTCAGCATTGTTTATTGGCATTCAATTTGGAATAATGGGAATGCTTTATGCCATGGTAGTCACTTCATATTTTTGTTTGGGATTGAATGCTTTTTTTTCCGGAAGAGTTATAAAATATGGAATTATGGAGCAATTTAAAGATGTAATATTTACCTTTATTTTATCCATTGTTGTCGGATTGATTTCATATTTTATGATTTCATACTTTGAATTTTCTTATCTCATTAGTATGCTACTTATGATTACGGTGTATGTGATTCTATACCTTGGTATATCCAAAATAATGAAAATTGAGGCATTAGAAATGTATTTGTCTATTTTAAATGAACGGTTTTTAATCAAAAAAAATGAATAACAAGTCAATATTTGTAACGCAGCCTTGTCTACCGCCCCTAGCTGAATTTTTACCCTATTTAGAACAAATATGGGAAAATAAATGGTTGACAAATAATGGTCCGTTGCATCAACAGTTGGAACAACAATTAGCCAATTATCTTGGAGTCAAATATATATCTTTGTTTTCTAATGGCACATTAGCTCTAATATCAGCATTACAGGCATTAAATATTCAAGGCGAAGTAATTACAACACCATTTAGTTTTGTAGCTACTACACACTCTCTTTGGTGGAATAAGATTACACCTGTCTTCGTTGACATTGAGCCTGAGTACTTTAATTTAGATCCATCAAAAATTGAAGCAGCTATTACGCCCAATACTACTGCCATAATGCCTGTGCATGTGTATGGAAATCCCTGTAAGATGGCTGAAATTCAACGAATTGCAGACAAACATGGATTAAAAGTTATATATGATGCAGCTCATGCTTTTGGTGTAAAAAAGGATGGTGTTTCTGTTTTGAATCAGGGTGATTTGTCTATACTAAGTTTTCATGCCACCAAAGTGTACAGTACCATTGAAGGTGGAGCAATAATTTGCCATACAGAGGAAATGAAGCATCACATTGATAATTTGAAAAATTTTGGCTTCAGAGGCGAAACAACGGTTGAAGAGCCGGGCATTAATGCGAAATTAAATGAACTTCAGGCTGCATACGGATTACTCCAATTGAAATATATTGATGGTTTTATTGCAAAACGAAAATCAATAACAGAATTGTATCAAACACTTTTGAAAGATGTGTCCGGCATTAGTTTTTTGCCAGATATGGAGGGTGTTACACATTGTTATTCTTATCTTCCGGTTTTCGTTGACGAGGATATTTATAAAATAAGCCGTGATGCTCTGTACGAAAAGTTAAGAGAAAACAACATTTTTGCAAGAAGGTATTTTTATCCCTTAATAAGTCATTTCGAACCATATAAAGAATTAAAGTCAGCAGCACCTGATAACTTAAGAGTTGCTCAAAAGGCAGCCGAACAAGTAATATGTTTGCCGATATTTGTAGAGATGAATGAAATGGAAATTAACATGGTTTGTTCAATTATAAAAAACGGAAAATGAAGCTTGGAATAATGCAGCCCTACTTTTTGCCGTATATAGGTTATTTTCAATTAATCAAAGCGGTAGACAAATATATAATTTACGACGACGTGAATTTTATTAAAGGAGGATGGATTAATCGTAACAGGATATTGTTGAATGGGGACGCATTTATGATTAATGTACCAATGCAGGGTGCAAGTCCATTTAAGAAGATAAATGAGATAAATATTGGAAAAAGCAGGGAAAAAGTGCTGTTGACAATTGAGCAAGCTTACAGAAAAGCACCCTATTTTACAGAAACATATAATTTAATTTCGGATATTATTAGATTTAACACTGATAATCTTGGAGTTTTTGTTTCAAACAGCATTCTGAAAATTGCTGAATATCTGCAATTTAATACTGAATTTGTTTTGTCATCTGAAATTAATAAACCGGATGAATTAAAAGCTCAGGATAAAGTTCTATCAATTTGTAAAATAATGGGTACAACAGAGTATTATAATGCAATTGGAGGTATTGAATTATATAATAAAGCAGATTTTAAACGGGAAAATATACAATTACAATTTTTAAAAACGAATTTAACTGCATATTCTCAATTCAAGAATGAATTTATTCCCGGATTGTCAATTTTAGATGTGTTGATGTTTAATTCGAAAGATGAAGTTAATTTGATGTTAGATAATTACGACTTGGTATGAATGAGATTGGTGGTTATTTCGAACTTGAATTAAGAAAAGCAAAAGAGTATCATAGCGATGCGTTAGCTTTAAATACAGGCCGTAATGCTCTGGAGTTAATTTTGATTACTAAAAAACTCACGAAAGTGTATATACCCTATTTCACTTGTGATGCTATACTAGAACCTTTTGAAAAACTTAAAATTGATTTTGAATTTTATCATATCAATATCGATTTTGAACCGGTTTTTAATTTTAATAAAGTTCAGCCGAATGAGGGTTTCTTATATACAAATTATTTCGGGATTAAGGATAAATTCATTCAAAAGTTAGCAATTTCATGTCCGAACTTAATTGTTGACAGTTCACAATCCTTTTTCTCAAAATCGATTCCAACTGTTTCTACATTTTATTCGTGTCGTAAGTTTTTTGGAGTACCGGATGGTGCTTATTTGTATCTTGATGGAGTTTTAGGTGTAGATTTTCCGCTTGATGATTCAACGAATAGATTTAAGCATTTGCTTAATAGAATTGAATTTGGTGCAGAAGCAGGATACAATGATTTTAAAGAAAATGAGAACGTTTTAATCGGACTACCGATACTGCAAATGTCGAAACTTACAAAAGCTTTGCTTTGCAATATAGATTACGAGTTCGTTCAACAAAAAAGAAAAGAGAATTTTCAAACTCTGCATAAAGAATTATCAATACACAACGAATTAAAATTTGATATTGATAATGAAATAGTTCCGATGGTTTATCCTTTTTGGAATAAGAAACCCGGATTAAAGCAAAAGCTAATTGATAATAAGGTATTTATAGCTACTTACTGGCCAAATGTAATTGATTGGTGTAACGAAAATGATTTAGAGTCTTTGCTTACAAATGAAGTTTTGCATTTGCCTGTTGATCAGCGTTACAATGAAGAAGATATGAGATTTATAATTAAACAAATAATTTCATGAATGTCTCTTTAAGACCTTTGAGAATAGAAGATGCAGCAATTTCATATTTGTGGAGGAATAATCCGGAAATATGGAAATACACCGGTAATAAGCCTGATAAAGAGATTACTTTACAGACTGAAACTGAGTGGCTTTCCAGAGTTTTGTTAAGTGAAGATGAAAAGAGATTCGCAATATGTGTTGGTAAAAATGATGAATATGTTGGAAATGTGCAGTTAACAGACATTGATGATAGCTCAGCTCAATTCCATATTTTTATTGGGAATCAGAAATTTCACAACAAAGGAATTGGTGCGGAAGCGACATCGCAAATTATAAAGTATGCATTTAATACCTTGAAAATTGATAAAGTGTGGTTGAAGGTAAATTCAAATAATCTTGCTGCAATTAATTCATATAAAAAATGTGGATTTGTTGAAATAACAAATGATAATGGTACAATCTTAATGATGATACTGAACGATGGTAAGTAAAAAATCAACAATGGTTTCAGTTTTAATCATGGCATATAATCACGAAAAGTATATTGCCAATGCCATTGAGGGTGTGTTAATGCAAAAAGTTAATTTCGGGTATGAAATTATTATTGGCGAGGATTGTTCAACAGATAATACACGGGCTGTTATAGTTGATTATGCTACTAAATATCCTGACAAAATTAAGATTATTCTGCACGAAAGCAATGTAGGTGCAAAAGCCAATCAGCTTGCAATACTCAATGCCGGTAAGGGAAAATATATTGCTTTTTGCGAAGGAGATGACTATTGGATTGATGAATTTAAATTACAAAGACAGGTGGATTTTTTGGAAACACATACAGATTATGTTTTAACTCATACGGGTGTTTTATTTATAAATAATCAGGGGCAATCAACCGATAATTTTATCAGCTTTTTGAATTCTAAGTTTAGAATTATTAAAAGTGGCTTGATTACTAAATTTTTAGCAAAAAAGAATTATATAATAACCGTTACAGTTTTAATTCTTCGTGAAGCATTATTACTTGCCGAAAAAAGGATTGAAGAAAACCTGAATCAGGTTGCCAATATTGATTACACTTTGTTTATGGAACTTTCAATTCTTGGCAAAATAAATTATGAAAATAAAAGAACTGCAGCCTATCGTGTTTTGACTAATTCGGCATCTCATAGTTTAGATTTGAGTTCCAGGTTTAAGTTTATTGAATCTACGATTAATATATCCAGATTTTATAACCATAAATTCTCAATCGGTATTGATGACAGGTATTTTGACAGATTAACATTAAGTGCTAAGTTGAGAGAATTTGCACAACGTAAATTAGTTTCAGATTATAGAATCCATTTTTATGAAGGGATTAAGCAAGACAGATTAAACATTTTCAGACTGAAGAATTACTATTATTTTATTATTTCATTATTATCGAAAAAATAGAAAATGTATAATCTGATTAATTTTTTGCCTGCATTACTATTCATTCTATTATTGTACTTTAACGTAAAAAAAGTAGGTAGAATAGTATCGTTGTCAAACTTTATCATTGCATTATATACTTTATCGATGCTTTCCTATGGAATTTATTGTTTTTCTGATTCAACTTATTTTTTTGATTTCACAACACTGGGTATAGTTTTTTTTTCGATATTAATTTTAACACGTCCATTAGTTTCTTTCGAGAAAATAATTAGCTCTGAAACAACAATAATTGAAGTTGAAAGAAGAAAATATAAAGTATTAGTGAGATTAGTTGTAATTCTTGGTTTATTTTCGATTGGCTTTTTTGCTCGCAATATTACGAATTTATTTAACTCGGATTTTACTACTATTAGAAGTGATATAATGAGCGGTGGTGGATTATATGAAAGTAGTATTTTTTCAAAAATTGCTGTATTAGGAGCTTATCTTTCACCAATTTCTCTTTTTCTGTATTTTTATACAATTATAGTCAATGAAAATAAAAGATATGCAGTCTGGTTGATATTATCCTCTACTTCATTTATATTTTATACACTTAATGTTGCGGGTAGAGATGGAATTGTAATCTGGATTTTTACATACATAGCTTTAATATGTCTGTTTTATCCCTTATTATCAACTGAAATAATTGCGAAACAGAAGAAATTGATTTTGCTAATTGTAGCCATAGTTTCACCTTATTTTGTGTTAATAACCATTGGTAGGTTTGGTGATAGTAATAAGTTGGATAACAATACAATTTTTTCGGTATTCGATTATTTAGGACAACAACCGTATGAATTGTCAGACCGTTTGGATAAATTAAGTCAACTGAATTATATTGGTGAACCTAGATTGATTTACCCATTATTTATAAATATTCGCGATGTTTTTTTAGGAGCAGCTAATTCAGTTGATTTAAGTAATAGATTTGATTTACGATCAGATTCAATGGAATTAGATTTAAATACCTATCGATTTGCATATTATATTGGTGATGTAGTTACAGAATTGGGAATAATTGGGTTATCAATTTTTACAGCTGTTTTGTATTTCGTGTATCGAATAAATTTAAAGATAGTTGATAATTATATTAATTTTTCCAGACTATTAATAAGTTTTGCATGGTATATGATAATCATTGTGGGTGTTTTTTATTTTTACTACGGTCAATTGATTGGGAATGTCTTTTTATTAGTTCCGTTTTTTATTCATTTTTTCTTAAAGCCCAAAATTAGATGATATCTGTTTGTTTAGCAACATTTAACGGTGAGCTTTTCATTAGGAAACAGTTAAGTTCCATTTTGAAACAGCTTAGTGAAGATGATGAAGTTATTATCTCTGATGATTGTTCTACAGATTCGACACTGGAAATTATTCAATCATTTAACGATAAAAGGATAAAAATATTTTCTAATAAACGCTTTGAATCATTAGTGTTCAATTTTGAAAATGCAATAAAACATGCAAGCGGAGATATCATTTTTCTTTCAGATCAGGATGATATTTGGGTTGATGACAAGGTTGAGAAATATATAAATACAATAGAATCTGTTGACTTAGTATTTTCTAATGTTTCCATTATCGATGGAAAAGATTCTATAGTAAAGAATCAATTATTGACTACAATTCCAAAGTGCAATTTACTTAATTTGATTTTTTCAAATCATGTAATAGGATCAACAATTGCAATAAAAAGAAGGGTGTTAATGAAAGCTCTGCCATTTCCTAAACAAATTCCAATGCACGATCAGTGGCTTGCTGTTATGGCTGCATATTATGGGAAGATTGCTTACATTGAAGAACCAATGTTACTTTATAGAAGGCACTTAGGAAATGCTTCATATTGTACAGAAGAAAGTAAAAATTCGTTCGTAAAAAAAATAAGGTTTCGATTTGAAATAATTGGTTGCCTTTTTAATAGAATAATATGAAATGTCTATCTTGAAAAAAATAACAAATAAAATTAATAAAACAGTTTAAAAAATGCTACAATGAAAAAAATTAAAATTTCAATTTTTTCAATCATTTTTTGTATAAGCCTGGTCTTGTCATTAAATGTAAATGCTCAATTCGTTCCTGTCGGGAGCGGCAGTTACCGAACTACTTTTCCAGGAAATGATTCAGCAGGGAGAAACGCTTATCCTTCGGGAACTCCTTATTTAAGTGGAAATGCTGCCGGAAAACCAGTTCCAACCAGCGACTGGTGGTCGGCGTTGGTAAAAAACGGAACAGCATCCAATCTTTTCAATTATCCGTACACCATGAAAACCACTACTAATGGGTTGGTAGTGAGTTATATACCTAGTGGTGTAATCGATGATTTAACGCCATTTTTAGTGGGTGTTACAGGACTTTCAAGTTCCAGTATAACAGTTTCTGATTATTCCGACTGGACAGTGACTATGGACTGGAATGACGGAACGCACGAATTTCAGGCAACAGCCGGAGTGGCCATGCCTTTTCTTTATTTTACAAAGAAAACTGCCGATGTGGCTCAGGTTACTATAAACTCTGGAACAGTAGTCATTTCCAACGAAATGCTTATCTGTACCAACGTGAAAAACGGTGCTGATTTTGCAGTTTATGCTCCAACAGGAAGTACATGGACTCAAAACGGTGCGGTGTACACTTCCACCCTTAATGGTAAAAATTATTGGTCGATGGCGTTTATTCCGCTTACTGCAACCAGTGTAACAACCGTTGCCAACGAATATAAGAAATACGCTTATGTTTTTCCCGTAAAAACAACAGCAGCATATTCTTTTAACGAAACAACTTCGGTAATGCATACTGATTTCACAGTTCAGACTGAAGTAAAAGAAGGAACTGAAACCAATATGCTGATTGGGTTACTTCCTCATCAATGGGGACATTTGGCACCTGGTTCAGCCGCGCCTGACAAATACAGCTATGCTACCGTACGTGGTGAAATGAAAACTATGGCCGGAAACAGCTTCAGTGTTGAGAATACATTTCATGGTATTTTGCCGACTTTGCCTTACGTGGATAATTACAGCAAAGGATTTATACCAACAAACCTGACAGAAAAAATTGCAGGACTGGAAAATAGTACGATGGCTACCTGGACGGATTCATACAACGAAGGTCAGGTATTTAATCAGCTTATGCAAACAGCCCGTATTGCCAACGAAATGGGCAATATAGCTTCGCGCGATAAAATTTTAGCTACCCTTAAAACCCGTCTCGAAAATTGGTTTAAAGCCGATAACGGCGAAGTGGCTTTCTTGTTTTATTACAATTCTACATGGTCATCTATGATTGGTTATCCGGCAGGTTATGGGCAGGATAACGGATTGAATGACAAGCAATTCCACTGGGGGTATTTTATTCAGGCAGCATCTTTTGTAGCACAATTCAGTCCGGGTTGGGCAGCTCAGTTTGGCGGTATGGTGAATATGTTGGTTCGTGATGCTGCGGCTTACGACCGGAATGATACTATGTTCCCGTATTTGAGAAATTTCAGCCCGTACGAAGGTCATAGCTGGGTTGATGGTTTTGCCAATAATCCACAGGGAAATAATCAGGAATCAAGTTCTGAAAGTATGAATTTCAATGCCTCACTTATTAATTGGGGACAAACGATTGGAGATAAAACCATTCGCGATTTGGGAATTTACCTTTATACAACCGAACAAACCGGTATTGAAGAATATTATATGGATATTCATCACCGAAACTTTCCGGCTACTCAAAAATACAGTCTGTATTCACGAGTTTGGGCAAATAGCAATGATAATCAAACCTTTTGGACGGGTGATATTGCAGCTTCTTATGGTATAGAAATGTATCCGATTCAGGGAGGTTCACTTTATTTAGGTCAGGACACTGTTTATGTTAAACGCCTTTGGGACGAGATTGTAGCCAATACCGGTATCTCAAATAATCAGGTAAATCCAAATCTTTGGCACGACATTATGTGGGAATACCTCGCATTTAAAGACCCTGCTAAAGCCATTACCATGTATAATTCATTCCCGAACCGCGATATTAAATTCGGTATTTCTGATGCACAGACCTACCATTGGTTACACGCCATGAATGCGTTGGGACGGGTTGATGCAGCAGTTACAGCCAACTATCCGATTGCAGCTGCTTTCGTCAATAATGGAGTGATTAATTATGTGGCTCAAAACTATACAACATCACCCATTACTGTTACCTTTTCTACAGGATATCAATTGGTAGTTCCTGCCGGAAAAATGGCCACAAGTATGGATGGAAGATACTCCGGAACGATTAGTTCGACATTTGGTCAGGCTTTTGTAGGCGGAAGTGCAGCGTTGACTGTTGCTGCTTCGGGTGGTACGCCAACCAAAGTTGAATTTATGGATGGAACGGTTTCGTTGGGAATTGTTACAACTGCTCCGTTTATTTCAACAGCAACTAATTTGCAATTGGGAATTCATAATTTTTACGCAAAAATTTTCGACGGAGATAAATACAATGTTACTAATACTGCTCAGGTTTTAGTTGGAAACGAATTGCCATACGGTGGAACAGTTTCGGCAATTCCGGGAACAATTGAGGCTGGAAAATACGACATTTTTGAAGGCGGAAAAGGTCAGAATATCACTTATCTGGATGTTACAACTGCCAATGCCGGCAATTTCCGTATGGACGAATATGTGGATGCTTCACTTGATCAGGTAGAAGGTGCAGTTGTAGGAACAATTGCTTCGGGCGAGTGGTTGAAATATACTGTCAATGTGGCTCAATCGGGTTTATATTCGTTTGCATTCCGATATGCTTCTGGCAATTCCGCCGGTGGTGGTCCATTCCATTTGGAACTTGATGGTCAGACAGTTTCATCAGATATTCCTGTACCTTCAACATCTTCCACGGTTTGGACAATCTGGGCAACGAATACTGTTGCTGATGTTCCTTTGACAGCAGGTAAGCACATATTGAAAGTAGCATTTTCATCCGGAGAATTTAATTTGGGAAAAATGACCTTTGCCCGTACAGGTGATTTGACATTCAGCTATCCGACTGCGAATGCTGGAACGGATGTAAAAGTGGTTCTACCGGCAACTTCTACAAGTTTGGACGGTTCGGCAAGTACAGAATCAGGTTCAAAAGCACTGACTTATAAGTGGGAACAGGTTTATGGTCCGACAGTGGCTCTGTTTACTGATATTACTGCCGTCAAACCATCTATTAGTGGATTGGTTGAAGGAATGTATCAATTTAAACTGACAGTTACAAATACCGATTTGCGATCAGCTTATGCTACTGTACTTGTTATGGTTACCAGTACTGCTAATGTTCCACCAACGGTTTCGTTGACTGCTCCAGCTGATAATTCAACCTTTACTCAAGGTAAACCGGTAACGCTATCTGCTACTGCCAGTGACTTTGACGGAACAATTACAAAAGTTGATTTTTATCAGGGAACTACCTTGATTTCAAGTGCTACAACCGCACCTTATACAACTACATGGAATCCGACAGTTGGAAATTATGTAATTACAGCTAAGGCAACCGATAATGGAGGCGCAGTAAGTACATCGCAAGCAGCAAATGTAACAATTGCTCCGTTAATGATGTGTACAACTACATCGACTGTCGCTACACAAGGATCATTCTCTGTGGGTTACAAATGTACGTACGAAACAGTAGGTTCAGATGTTACTATAACATTCGAATTACTGGATAATCAACCGGGTCTTATTGCCTATTTGTGGAAAGAAACACCTTTTGCAGAGTCACAAATGACCAATGTAAGCGGAAGGATCTTTAGTACAAAAATTGGTGGTCAGGTAGCCGGAACAACAATAAGTTATGCTTGTAAATTTGCTTATTCAGGTGGTATGTCGGTAACGAAATACATCACATATGTTGTTGGTACTGATTGTGGAAGCACAACGAATGATACGCAGGCACCAACAAATTTTACAGCTACAGTTGGAGCTATAACAGGTACTTCTGTTGAATTGATACTCAATGCCACAGATGATTCAGGTACAGTTGTTTATAATGTGGCTTATGGTTCTACTACCAAAAGCGTGTCAACGAATTCAGGAGTTCAAAAATCACTTCTGATAACAGCCTTAACTCCAAGTACAAATTATTCATTCAATATCACTGCAAGTGATTTGACAGGGAATATGGCTGCAAATAATCCGATTGTATTATCGGCAACAACTTCTGTAAATACCAATACCGACTGTTCCGGAACTGCATCCGCTGCTGCTCAGGGAACATTCTCTGTGGGATATAAATACGGATTTGTTACCTCAGGTACAGACGTTACAGTCACTTTTGAATTGTTAGATAATCTGTCAGGTGTAGTTGCATATCTATGGAACTATACTTCCGGATTTGCAGAAACTTCAATGACCAATGCCGGTGGAAAGAAATTCAGCATTAAGTTGACTGGAAAAACTGTTGGATCAACTCTTCAGCTTGCTTGTAAATTTGCTTTTGCAGGTGGTATGGCGGTTACTAAAACTTTCCCTTATATTGTTGGAAATGATTGTGCAGGAACTGCCGTAGAAAATGTAATGTTAACCCAACCATTCTTCTATCCTAACCCGGTTAAGAATATATTACATGTTGTTCTTCCTGAAGATAACTGCAGGTTGATGATGTATGATATTGTTGGTAAATGCGTTTTTGATGCAAAAATTCCTGCAAATTACAACCTGAACATGAGTGACTTCAAAACCGGAATTTATTTTGTAAAAGCTGAAAGTTCTCTTGGAATCCTGAACTCAAAAGTAGTTAAAGAATAATTCTCAGTTAGTCATTTAATCCCACTCTTCCTCCCTCTCCATTTGGAGAGGGTTGGGGTGTGGTATGAATTTAGGAATACAAAAAATCAATTTAAAAGCAGATGAAACTCAAATTAGCATTTGTATTTTTTTTGTGTCAGATGTCTTTATTTTCTGTCTTTGCCCAACCGAAAACAAAGATCGAAATTAAAGACAACTGGTACTGGTTGAACGGCGAAAAATTCTTTATCAAGGCCATTGGGTATGAAATTGGTGCTCGCCCGGGACAGCATCCCTACGAAGGTGTGCGTGCCGACGATTTGGAGTTGTTGAAGTTCGATTTGAAAGTAATTAAAGAAGCTGGATACAATACCATCCGGACCTGGAGTCAGTTTTCCGAACCTCAGTTAAAAGTAGTACAAGCATCAGGCTTAAAACTTATTATGGGACTCGAGATTAATCCTGATGGCAATTATGGTGAGCCTGTTTTTGTAAAAAAATGCGAGAATGATGTTTCGAAAGTCATGGCGTATGCAAAAAAATACGATTGTATTATTACATATCTTGTTATTAATGAGCCACAAACCGATCATATTTACAAAGTGGGCAGCAATGCATTTGTAAGTTTAATGAAAACACTCATTGATATTATTCACACTGAACATCTCGGCATTCCTGTAACGCTATCGGCCAATGCTATGATTAGTGATTACATGGATGAAAGCTATTTTGATGTGAATGCTTACAATTGCTATGATCACAGCGAAGCACAAACTGCCACAATTGGTTTCAAAGACTATGTCAAAGGACTTGTTGACCTGAACGGACACACAAAACCGTTTATTTGTACCGAATTTGGGTATTCAGTTTCGCACAAAGGCTATGGCCGATACGGTGGGCAAACGCTGACTCAGCAAAGCAAAGGTCTGATTGCCAATTACCGCGATTTAATCGATGCCGGAGCGGTTGGAATGTGTCCGTTTTACTATGCCGACGGTTGGTGGAAAGGTGGCGACAAAAATTATCACAACCCCGAACAACCCGAAGAATGGTTTGGATTCTGGGGCTACAGCGATGTGAACGACAAATACGGTTCGCCACGGCCGGTTTGGTTTACTCTGCGCGAATATATGAAAGCATTGATTATCAGTCCGAAAAGCAATGAGATTTATCAATCGGGAAAAATTCCATTGGAACTTTACACCGATAAGGATGTGAGTAGAGTTACAGTCAAACTCAATGATAAAGTGCTGTTTTCTAAAAATATAACTAAAGAAGGATATTTTGCAGACCAATTAGATATTGTGCCAAAGGATATTGAAGACTTAGAGTTTGCTTTTGAGTTTTACAACAAATCGGGTAAATTGTTGAAAACAGAATCCATTATGATTTTAGCATCAGATAAACCTATTGAATTACCAACATTGACCATTGAAGTGACTCCGGATAAGGATTTAAATACCGGAAAAATTGCTTCAGTGAAAACCAAGATTGTAACTAATGGTAATTTTAAATTGGGCGACGATTTAAGAGTGAGCTACAATACGCATTTAGGCTGGGAAGTTGGTCCTCAGGCCACCGTATCCATCAAAGATCAGCAGGATAAAAAGCTTATTCAAACCGAAAGTTTTTTCCCGATTCCGGATAATTCATGGATTGTGAATGCTTCTGCAGGAATTACGGTTCAATATGGAAAATGCAGTTTCAGAATTCGTGATCAGAAACTGATTTTCCGAGGCGATTGGGCAAAGGAAGTGGGAAGGAAATAAATCAGAAACAAAAATTGTATTATGGAAAAAACAACACAAAAACTCAGCTTTAAAGAGAAAGTTGGCTATAGTCTGGGCGATACGGCTTCGCATTTTGTATGGGATATGGTGGGCTTTTGGTTGCTGTTTTTCTATACCGATGTGTATGGCATTTCGGCGGCAGCTGCCGGTACAATTATGCTTGTTGCCCGTTTTTGGGACATGGCTATCGACCCGATAATTGGTGTGGTTTCCGACCGGACAAATACCCGCTGGGGGAAATTCCGCCCCTATATTTTGTTTGGTGCTATTCCGTATGCCATTCTGGCTATTCTGACTTTCACCACTCCGAACTTTGGTGAATTTGGAAAGATTATTTACGCCGGAGCAACTTATGTGCTATTGATGACGGCTTATGCCACCATTAATCTGCCTTACTCGGCTCTTGGCGCAGTTATGACCGACGACACCTACGAACGTGCAGGTTTGAATACCTACCGTTTTATTGCAGGTTTCAGCGGACAGTTTATAGTTACCGGACTGGCATTGACGCTGGCTAAGTTTTTCGGAAATGGAAACAAAGCACAAGGGTTTCAATACACGGTGTTTTTGTTTGCGGCTTTGAGTCTGGTGTTCTTTTTTATTACGTTCCAAACTACCAAAGAGCGCGTTCAACCACCAAAAGCTCAGAGAAATTCGTTGAAAGAAGATTTTGGCAACTTGTTTAAAAATCAAGCCTGGGTTATTCTGGCACTGGTTGGCATCATATCGTTTATCATGTTTGCCATGCAAAATGCTGCCATTGCCTACTATTTTAAGTATTATCTGGGCAAAGAAGACAATGTTCAGTTATTCAATGTGGTTGGTACAGTGGCGTTGATCGTTGCACTTCCCTTATCAAAACCATTGGCAAAACGCTTTGGAAACAAAAACGTTTTTATTGGTAGTTCGTTGATTTCCGGTTTGTTTTTTATTCTGATTTATCTGGCTCGTGTGCAGGATATTAGCACTATTTATGTGTTTAATATTATTGCCAAGATGGCTTATGCGCCGGCTGTTCCGTTACTTTGGACTATGATTGCCGATTCGGCTGATTATGGAGAATGGAAAAGCGGTCGCCGATCCACAGGTTTGTATTTTTCGGCTGCGGTTTTTGCTCAGAAAGCAGGGTGGGGAATAGGTGCCGCCATCGCAGGCTGGATTCTCACGCTTTCGCAGTTTGTTCCAAACGTTGCACAAACCGACACAGCCATTACCGGTATCAAATTGCTGGTTTCGGTGATTCCCGGTATTTTGTATATGTCCTGTGCCATTTTTATGATTTTCTACAAAATAGATAAAAAAACAACTGACCAAATGAAAATAGATTTGGATGCAAAACGGGCATTAGAATAGTATTTTATTTCGAACTAAAATAGAAGCAATTATTGTGTTTATTATTGTTTCTATTGTGGTTCAAAAACTTTAATTTAAAAAAAAATGAATAACATTTTTATTGGAAACAACCCGGTAATTGCCGGCAAAAAAGAAGCAGACGGACAATTTGTCCTTATTGATGATGAAAAGTATTACCTGATAAAAAACTACGACTCGATGCAGCCGTTTTTTATCAGTCTGGCAAGTGATTCCAACCATTGGATGTATATTTCGAGTTCCGGTGGATTAACTGCAGGTCGGAAAAACCCCGATACAGCACTTTTCCCTTATTACACCGATGATAAAATCAACGAATCGGCCGAAATGACCGGAAGCAAGACCATTTTGCATGTCAGCAAAAGTGACAAAACCTATCTTTGGGAGCCATTTTCGGACAGAAACAAAGGTATATATAAATTGGAGCGGTCGATTGCCAAAAGCACGACCGGTAACAAACTGATTTTTACCGAAAAAAATCTTGATCTGGGTTTGAGTTTTAGTTATGCTTGGATGAATTCTGACGAATTTGGCTGGGTAAAGAGAAGTAGTCTGACGAATGAAAATGATAAATCTGTCGAGGTTTATCTGGTTGATGGGCTGCAAAATATCCTTCCATCGGGAATTGACCGAAATACGCAAAACGCCTATTCCACGTTGGTGGACGGCTACAAAAAGACTGAATTGATTGAAAATACCGGGCTTGCCTTATTCAGAATGGAAGCCATTCTGGTGGATCGCCCCGAACCAAGTGAATCGCTTCGGGCTAATACCGTTTGGTCTTTTGGATTGAAAAATGCTCATTATTTATTGAGTTCAACACAACTGGATAAAGTCAGAAAAGGTGAAAAAGCAAACCCTGAAACTGAAGCAAAAGGAGTAAGAGGAGCATTTTTTGTAAGCTCAGATTTTGAGATAAAAACTGCTGAAACAAAAACATGGTATTTTGTGGCTGAATTAAATCAGGATGCGGCTGCAGTGAATAATCTGATAGATTTTATTTGCAAAACAGCAAACATTGCAGAAGTTGTAGAACAAAATATCGCCAAAGGAACTCAGGCTTTGAAAGCCATTGTTGCACAGGCTGATGGTGTTCAGCAAACTGCAGATGAGAATGGTGTGGCACGACATTTTTCGAATGTTCTTTTCAATACGATGCGCGGAGGAATTTACAGTGATAATTACACGATTCACAGTACGTTTTTCAACAAGCATATACAGCATTTCAATAAAAAATGTGCAGAGAAACATGCAAAATTCTTATCGACACTGCCTGAAACCATTGAATATGCCGAACTTGATAAACTCATTCAGCAACAAAACGATGCTAATTTATATCGTTTGTTTCAGGAATATCTACCACTTACCTTCAGTCGCCGTCATGGTGACCCGAGCCGTCCGTGGAACTTGTTCAATATTAATATTAAAGACGAAAACGGTGATAAACTACTTTCGTATCAGGGCAACTGGCGCGATATTTTCCAGAACTGGGAAGCACTTTCACTGTCGTATCCGGCTTATATCAATGGCATTATTGCAAAATTTCTGAATGCCACTACCGCCGATGGTTATAATCCGTATCGTGTAACCAACGACGGAATTGACTGGGAAGTGATAGAACCCGAAAATCCGTGGTCGAACATTGGCTATTGGGGCGATCATCAGATTATTTATTTGTTGAAATTGTTGGAAGTTTCACGAAATCATTATCCTGAAAACCTACTTTCGTTGCTTGATAAAGAGATGTTTGCGTATGCCAATGTACCCTATCGCATAAAAGAATATGCCGAAATTGTGGCCGCCCCGAAAAACTCTATTCGTTTTGATGCTCAGTTGCATCATCAGATCGAAAACCTCGAAAAAACCTACGGTTCTGATGCACGATTAGTATTGAATCCTGATGGAGAAGTGAAACTTGTGAGTTTTACAGAGAAATTGCTCGCCACTTTACTTGCTAAACTCAGTAATTTTATCCCCGAAGCCGGAATCTGGATGAACACGCTTCGTCCGGAATGGAACGATGCTAACAATGCGCTGGTTGGAACCGGTGCCTCGATGGTGACACTTTATTATATGCGGCGGTTTGTAACTTTTACTCAGGAACTTTTCCAACAATCCGCTTTGGAAAACTTTTCAGTTTCGGCTGAAATGTTTGGTTTCTTTGACGAAATAAACACAGCGTTGATTGATAATTCGTTTTTACTCGAAAAAGGATTTAACAACGAACAGCGCCGTACAGTTGCAGACGAACTAGGAAATGCCGGGAGTTCTTACCGCGAGCTTATTTACAAAGGCTTCACGGGTAAAAATCATCTAATTCCGAAATCAAATCTGCTGGAGTTCTTAACACTGACTCTCGATTATCTAGACCAGTCAATTACCGTGAATAAGCGTCCTGATAATTTGTATCATGCCTATAATCTGGTTAGTTTTTCCGAAAATAGTGTTGCTGTTCGCCATTTATATGAAATGCTTGAAGGACAGGTGGCGGTGCTGAGTTCCGGAAAACTCTCGCCAGCGGAAGTGCTCGCTTTATTGACTGCTTTGCGCAACAGTTCGTTGTATCGAGCTGACCAAAACAGTTATATTTTGTATCCAAACAAGCGGTTACCGTTGTTTATTGAAAAAAATAATATCAATACCGCCGATGTTCAACGAATAAAACTCCTGGAAGAACTTGTCAAACAAGGCGATTCACGGATTATTACTACCGATAAAAAAGGAGAGTTTCATTTCAATGCCGGTTTCAATAATGCCAACTACCTCCGTGAAGCGTTGATTAAGTTGAAAAAAGAAGGAAAATTCAACGTTACAGATGACGATATTCAGGAAATAGAAAGTAATTACGAACAAATTTTTGATCATCAGTCATTTACAGGTCGTTCGGGGACTTTCTACAAGTATGAAGGTCTCGGATGTATTTATTGGCATATGGTTTCCAAACTGTTGTTGGTTATTGCTGAAAACATCAAATCAGCCATAGAACAATCTGCAGATAAAACCATAATTGAAGCTCTTGAAAAGCATTATTTTGATGTGAAAGCCGGAATTGGTGCGCACAAATCACCTGCTGTATATGGCTCATTCCCTTTCGATCCCTACTCGCATACACCAACTATGGCCGGCGTTCAACAACCTGGCATGACGGGTCAGGTAAAAGAAGATATTATCAGTCGGTTTTATGAACTGGGGGTACAGGTCGAAAATGGTTGTATTTCAATCAATCCAACGATTCTGAAGTCTGACGAATTTATTCATTCTGATAATGAAAAGCCGCATTTGTCCTTTACTTATTGCTCTGTTCCTTTTGAATATCAGCTAACTGGAGGAAATGGAATACGAATTTTATATAAAGAGGAAGAAACTATCGATATCATAGAATACCAGCTTACAGAAGGGCAAAGCCAGGATATTTTTAACCGGGATAAATCTATCTTAAAAGTGATGGTTGAGTTTTGACTTCAATGAAATAATTCGGAGATTTATACTAAAATAGGGTGGCCAAATTGGACACCCTACTCATTCACAACACAAAATCTATTTACCTATTTCTCGCAAGCTACTGTTCCGTCGGAATTGAATGTTACTGATTTTCGAACGCCACTAAGTTCCATATGTACTTTATATTGCACGCTTCCATCAGCTAAAGTCAGCTTTTCAGCACGTTTCATAACCGTGTAGGTTGAATAACCTGCTGTTACTGCTGCTGAAATTTCGGCAGGAACATCAGCATATTTAATTCTTTCGCCTATAAAAAGGAATGTACCGACTGCATCAAATACAAGTTTTGCAGGTTCACTGGCTGTGGTACAAACCATTACCTGAGTTACTGCTCCCTGACAAATCGTATCAGTTTCGGCATGAATTACTGAATATCCTGAATAATTTGTGCTGATGTAGGTATTTATTGCAGCTGATAATGAATCTACAGAAACTTCATTTCTGAAATGACGATCATGTCCGTGTCCACCGCCTTTTGGTCCACCTAGGTGAGTACTGTCAGGAGCTATTCCACCACCAGGGCCGTGACCACCATGTCCACCGTTTCCATGTCCACCATGATCTCCGGGTTTGCCATGTCCACCACCCGGACGATGTCCACGAACGCTGTCATTGCGTGTCGTATCTGCCGGATTAACGATACTGTCTGCTTTCAAACCGGCTTTGAAATTGTTGGAATAAGAAATTACTGAACCGCTTGTAGTAAATGAAACTGTTTCACCAGTGTTTAGCGTGGCGGTTACAGTAGAACCACTCGAAATTGTAGATACAATTTTAGTGTCAGGATAATTTTGGGCAATGTATGCCGAAACAGAACTCGAGGTGGCACTTGAAACAGTTGCTCTACCTGCAAAATCTTCATTGCTGCTGCACGATACCAGAAAGGCAGTAATAGCTAAAATCGAAAAAATGGTCTTTTTCATACTGATAAAATTTTTAATTGTTATTAATTTGTTTTGTTGATTTTGAGCGAAGTAATAATTGTCAATAGCACTGCGTTTTAAATTTGTAATTGCTTTTAGTAATCGATACGCAAAAGTAGATTTACAGAAACTTCCCGACAAGCAAAATCAGTAAAGAGGAGTGTATTATAAGTCAAAACCAGCATTTTATAAACTACAACCTGAATCTGTAAAGCGAAATTTGGTCGTTTATCAATCGGAATTTCAATAAATTAGTATAAATGACGAAAATGAATTTTGAAAAAAACATATTTTTCCGGTTATCGTAAGTAGTGGAAACAATAAAAATCGTATTTTTGTAGCTAAACCCAAGTTCAATTAACAAATTGACTTTATCTGGAAAATAAATTGCTGAATATATGAGAATCAACATTGTAAATCGCTCCAAACATGCACTTCCCGAGTATGCCACACCTTTATCAGCCGGTATGGATTTACGGGCTAATATTGACGAACCAATCGTTTTGAAATCATTGGAACGAAAATTGATACCAACAGGTTTGTTCATCGAACTTCCCGAAGGTTACGAGGCTCAGATTCGCCCACGCAGCGGATTGGCCATAAAGAAAGGAATTACTGTTTTGAATTCGCCGGGAACGATTGACGCTGATTATCGGGGCGAAATTTGCATTATTCTGGTGAACCTTTCGACTGAAGATTTTGTAATAAACGATGGCGAACGTATTTGCCAAATGATTATTGCCCAACATGCACAAGCCGAATGGTTGGAAGTGGCTGAACTGGGCGAAACTGATCGTGGAGCAGGTGGATTTGGCCATACGGGGAAACATTAATCAGTTGACAGTGAATAGTTATCAGTGAACAGTTATTTGTCACGATTATTCTGATTATCAAATTTATGTACAAAATAAACTTTCTGTTTTTAGTTTTATTATTTACTTTGTTTTCGAACGCTGCAACCAAAAAACCGGTTGATAAGAGTCCGAAAATGATTCATTTATCTGAATCGGAACAACGACGGTTTGATTATTTTTTCTACGAAGGACAGAAACAAAAGGAAAACAGACAATTTGATCAGGCTATCGAAACGTTTCAGCTTTGCGCTGCGCTTGATTCAGTGGATTCGGGCGTACAATCTGAGCTTGGTTTGCTGTACGGCGCTACCGGATTTACCGCTGAAGCCATTCGATGCATGGAAAAAGCCATTAATACCGATCCTTCCAACTGGTGGTATAACGTGCAGTTAATCAGCATGTATTCTGAACTTAAAAACTGGAAACGCTCCATTGAAATTGCAGTTAATCTACAGAAGTTATACCCGAACAAAGAGGAAGTTTACAGCATGTTGGGTTCGCTTTATAAGGAAACCAAGCAATTTGAGAAAGCTATTGCAGCTTACGAGCGGCTTGAAAGCCTCACAGGAATAAATCAGGGACTTTCACTTGAAAAGTTTCAGTTGTATATCTTGCTGAATAACAAGAAGAAAGGGATTGCCGAAATTGACAAACTGGTAAATAAATACCCTTCCGAATCGCGGTACAAAGTGTTTCGGGGCGATATTTACCTGCAACAAAATATGCCACAAAAGGCTTTCGAAGTGTATAAGCAGGTATTGAAAGATGATCCGCAAAATGCATTTGTATATGTATCACTTTCGAATTATTATAAAACTGTAAATCAGCCGGACAAGGCCCTGGAATCAATAGTTGCTGCATTGAAAAACGAGCAACTTGATGTGGATACTAAGGTTCAGGTATTGGGACAATATGTTGAAAAACTGGTTCGCGATTCAACTAAACTGAGCGAAACCGAAAGTTTGTTTAAGTTGTTGGTCGACCGTTATCCAATGGAAGAGCAGGTTCATGGCTATTACGCCATGTTTTTGCAGGTTCAGAAACGAAATGCAGAAGCTATTTCGGAACTGGAGTCGATGTTGAATATCAATTCCAAAAACGACCAAACCTGGATGCGGTTAATTCAGATTTATCTTGGCGAGAAGAATTTCAAACAAACCGTGACTATAACCGATCGTGCCATTGAGAATCTTCCTAAATCTTCGGCTTGGTATTTTTACCGTGGCATTGCAGAGTTTCAGTTGGCAAATTATCCGGCAGCATTGATATCGTATAAAACAGGTTTGCCACTTATTTCCGCTGACCAGTTGGATTTAAAAAGTGATTTTTATGCCCAAATTGCCGATACTTATTTTAAAGTGGAGAAAAAAGATTCGGCCTTTGTGAACTACGAAAAATCGCTTGCCGCCAATCCGAAGAATATTATGGTAATGAATAATTATGCTTATTATCTTTCGTTGAGCAAAGATGAACTGAAAAAAGCGGAACGTATGAGTGCCAAAACGGTGGAATTGGAACCCAAAAACAGCACCTATTTAGATACTTATGCCTGGATTTTATATCAACAGGCTAATTTTTCGCTGGCTAAATATTATATCGAACGTGCGGTTGACAATATGAAAAAAGATGAAGAATCAAGTGTAATTCTGGAACATTATGGCGATATTTTGTGGATGACAAAAAATGATGATAAAGCACTGAAAATGTGGCAGAAATCATTCGATGTGGGAAACAAAACCGACGATTTGAAAAAGAAAATTGAAAACAAAGGATGGAAAAGACAATAGTTTTATCAGTCGGTAGTCGGCAGTCGGTAGCAAAGAGATTTTCTTTTGCAATTCTACTTATTGCACTTAGTTTTTCGGGTTGTAAAACGGTGAAAACAATTTCGAAACCTGTGGTGGAAAAGAAGCCAAATCCGGTTGTGCAAATCGTTGAACAAGTGCAGAAAAACCAACCGGAATTCCGCACCGCCAATGTAAGTAAAATGGCTTTGGAGTTGGAAATGGGCGAACGAAAAGTCAATGTTTCGGCTACCTGCAAAATCAGAAAGGATTCTGCCCTGTATCTTTCCATTCAACCGTTTTTGGGAATAGAGATGTTCAAAGCTGAATTTACAACCGACAGTATTAAGGTTTTTGATAAAATGAACCGACGTTATTATACGGCTGATTATTCGTATTTTAGCGGTCGTTTTGGAGTGGATGTAGATTTTTACAGTCTGCAATCATTACTTACTGCACGGTTTTTCTGTGTAGGACAGAAAAATGTTGTTGCTGATAGTTGCCGGTTAAGCGTGTCGCCGGTTGGGATAAATACAATCGGTTTTGAAACAAAAAACATGACTCAGGAAAGTGAAATATCGGATAAACGTATAATCCAACAAGTTATATTGACAACTAAGAAAAGTAATTACCGTTTACAAACGACTTACGCAGATTATTTGCTGGAAAATGGAGTGAATTTTCCACAGAAAATCAGTTTAAAAATCATCAGTCCGAAAACCAATGCAAATTGCGATTTTTCCATCTTAAAAGTAATTTTTAATACAGATATAAAGTTTATTCCTACAAGTTCCGAGCGTTTTACTCACGCCGAATTAGACCAATTGCTTAAAAAATAACACGATGATAAAACAAACGTTGAACCGATTTTTGATACTCACAGTTTCATTGATAGTCGTTTTAGGTGGCTTACAGGCACAAACGGTGAAAGAACTTGAACAGCAGCGCAAGCAAGCACTGCAAAAGCTTGAAATGACCAGCAAAATGCTGAATGAAACCAAAAAATCACAGAAAAGTTCGTTGAATAAACTCAGCATTATTTCTAAAAATATCAATGAACGGAAGACACTGATTAAAAATATCGGCACTGAGATTGGTAAACTCGATCAACAAATTGGTCAGTTGAATCAGGAAAAAGTACGTTTGGAAGGCAATCTGAAAGCGTTGAAAGCCGATTATGCCCGACTGGTGGAAGAAGCACACATCAACCGCAGCCTGTATGCCAAAATAATGTTTGTGCTTTCGGCCAAATCGTTCGACCAATCGTATCGTCGGTTGCGTTATCTTCAGGAATTCAGCGATTATCGCAAACAACAGGTCTATAAAATTCAGGGAATAAAAGTCCAGATTGAGCATAAAAATGACAGTCTGCAAGTGCATAAAACCACTAAAGTGCAGGTGGTGAAGCAAAAAGAAACTGAAGCAAAGATTCTGACCAAAGACCAGCAAAAGGAAAAAGTGCTGCTTACCGATTTGCAGAAAAAAGAAGCTAAATTACGTGCAGATTTGAAAATTCAGCAGAAAAAGGCGGCTGAATTGAATAATAAGATTGAACGTTTAATTGCCGAAGAAATTCGCAAAGCAGAAGCCAAACGTGCTGCTGCCGAAAAGAAACGATTGGCAGATGAACATGCCACCGAGAAAAAACATGCCACCGAAGAGGCTAAAACGACAAAGACAGGTTCAAAGAAAGAATCCAAACCAACTGCTGAAGTTTCAAAACCGTCAACAAATCCATCAGTTTCATTGCTGACAAAAGAGGAAACGCTGCTTTCGGGAAATTTTGAGCGTAATCAGGGACGCTTGCCCTGGCCAACTTCAAACGGGTTTATCAGCGGACATTTTGGAATTCACGAACATCCGGTATTAAAACATGTAACCACCAATAACAAAGGTATTTATGTTCAAACTCCGGTTGGAAGTGCGGCACGTGCGGTGTTCGAAGGTGTGGTTACACAACGTTTTTCCATTCCCGGTAGCAATAATGCGGTGATTATTCAGCATGGGAATTACCGGACAGTTTATGCCAATCTGACTCAGATTTTCGTAAAAGAAGGCGATCATGTGTCTGCAAAACAGGCTATTGGAAAAATTTATACCGACGACGAACGTGACAACAAAACTGAATTATATTTTCAGGTGTGGAATGGGAAAAACCTCCAAAATCCTGAAAGCTGGATAGCACGTTAGTTTATTGAGTAATTATGTATATTAGTTAATTCGTTTGAAATAAAAAGATGGTAAAAAGGTGGAAGTTTTACTACTTTCCGTTTACCGTTTACTGCTGATTTTATGGAAGAAATAGAAATTACACAACAGGTTGATTATGGTGATAGCAACATTATCACCCTCGAAGGCCTCGAACATGTTCGTCGCCGCCCCGGTATGTATATCGGTAAGCTGGGCGATGGAACGCATGGCGACGATGGAATTTATGTGCTGCTGAAAGAAGTCCTCGACAACTGTATTGATGAGTACCGTATGGGTGCCGGAAAAAATGTGGAAGTAACCGTGAAGGACGGTCATGTAGAAGTACGCGACTATGGGCGTGGAATTCCGTTGGGCAAGATGATTGACGCGGTTTCCATTATGAATACAGGTGGTAAATACGATTCCAAAGCGTTTAAAAAATCCGTTGGGTTGAATGGTGTGGGTACAAAGGCTGTGAATGCACTTTCGTCCACTTTCGTTGTGCAAAGTTTCCGCGAGGGACAAAGCCGCCGTGCCGAATTCGTGCAAGGAAAACTCACCAAAGACAGCGAAATTTTTAATGATAACACCGACCGCGGAACGTATATTTATTTCGTTCCTGACGAAACGCTTTTCACCGGTTATAAATATCAGGATGAGTTTATCGAAACCATGCTGCGCAATTATGCATACCTCAATACTGGCCTGACAATCAACTTTAACGGAAAGAAAATTCTGTCGAAAAACGGCTTGCTCGACTTGCTGAACGAAAACCTGACATCCGACCCGCTCTATCCGATTATTCACCTCCGTGGCGAAGATATTGAAATTGCCTTTACACACAGCGACCAATATGGTGAGGAATATTACTCGTTTGTAAACGGTCAGCACACCACGCAGGGCGGTACGCATCAAAGTGCTTTTCGTGAAGCCATTGCCCGTACTATAAAGGAATTCTACAATAAAAATCAGGAACTTACGGATATACGAAATGGAATTATTGCCGCGGTAGCTATCAGCGTGGAAGAACCCGTTTTCGAAAGCCAGACCAAAACCAAGCTCGGTTCGCGCGACATGTCGAAAGACGGTATTTCGGTGAATAAATTTATTTCCGATTTTCTGAAAAAAGAGCTCGACAACTACCTGCACCGCAACAGTGAAACGTCGGCAACACTGCTTCAGAAAATTCAAGATTCCGAAAAAGAGCGCAAAGCCATTGCCGGCGTTACCAAACTGGCGCGTGAACGTGCCAAGAAAGTGAATCTTCACAACAAAAAGCTCCGCGATTGCCGAGTTCATTTCAACGATACCCCAACCAAAGACGAAGCAAAAAATACCGCGATTGAAAATTGCTGCATTTTTATTACCGAGGGTGATTCGGCGAGCGGTTCTATTACAAAAAGTCGCGATGTGAATACACAAGCGGTCTTTAGCTTAAAAGGGAAGCCGCTGAACAGCTACGGACTAACCAAGAAAGTGGTTTACGAAAATGAAGAATTCAACCTGCTGCAAGCAGCGCTGAACATTGAAGATGGCGTTGAAAATCTACGTTACAACAAAGTGATTGTGGCCACCGATGCCGACGTAGACGGAATGCACATTCGATTGCTTCTGATAACCTTTTTCCTGCAGTTTTTCCCCGATTTGATTAAAAAAGGACACGTACATATATTGCAAACGCCACTTTTCAGGGTTCGGAGCAAGAAGGAAACGTTCTATTGCTATTCTGAAGAAGAGCGTCTGTCGGCCATGGTAAAAGTAGGAGCGAATCCCGAAATTACCCGATTTAAAGGTCTTGGTGAGATTTCGCCTGACGAATTTAAGCACTTTATCGGAAAAGACATGCGCCTCGATCAGGTAACGCTGAAAAAAGAAGATGCCGTGCAGGATTTGCTTTCGTTCTATATGGGTAAAAACACTTCCGAACGTCAGAACTTTATCATCGATAATCTGGTGGTGGAAGAAGACGTGTAATTAATTCTAATGAATTGAAAAACAAAAACAAATATAAATTTTAATCTATAACTGAAATGAAGGATATGGAAATTCAATTTGACAACGAAGAACAGGAAAACATTGTAGAAACAAATGACGTTTTAATAAATGATGGCTTTAGTGATTTTAAAAATAGATTTAAACTTTTAGCTAGCAAGAATCAATATTTAGTTGTTAACACTCTATCTAATATATTTACTATGAGGTTAATCGGTAATAAAACCCATGGTGATTTAGCCGAAATTGGAATCGTAGAATTTATAAATCAATTCATGTATGATTTTCAAAGTATTCATGTTGGTAAAGATTTATTTCGAGCAAAAGAACACGAAGAAGATATTGTTATTATTAACGAATTAACTCAAAATAAGTTTCCTGTAAGTCTAAAGGCATACGGAGATGGTCCTTTACAATTATCCACTGATAGTGATCAAAAAATGTTTCCTTTTCTAGAATCAAAAGGTAAAGATATTGTTGATAAAGAGATAATATCTGAGATTTTTGAATCCGATGCATTTTCAGAATTTGGGAATATAAATGTAATGCCTTTGATTTATGATGAGAAAAAGCAAAGTTGCAACATAATGATTTTTGATCACATTAAGGCAAAAAGAAATACTGCAAGAATTGTTTATGTGAATAAGAATGAACGTTTTGAAGTTAGTTCAATGCAAGTGATTCCTGGGAAGGGAAGAACTCACCCAATTTTTATGTTTGTGGATTCAAAAGGAAATTATATCTGTGAAGTTCGCTATGGTGGAGCATCTGCCAATGCTCTTCAAAGAGGTTTTTGGACACATACAAAGAATGCTTTACCATATTTTGATAGCTTGACTAATGGTTGGATTGATTATTCTCATAACCACACTTTGGTTAAACTGTTTAGACTGGCATTAAATAGTACAGAAGAAGGACATGCTGAAGCAAACATAATTTTACAGAAAGATATAGATAAATTTAAAACAAAAAAATGATACAACAACAACTAGATATTTTCGGTAACTTAAAAATAGAGGACATTAAAACAGAGGGAATTAAATATGCTGGTTCAAAGCTTAAAATTATACCCTACATTCTTGAAATAATGTCTCAACTTGACGATGTTGAAAATGTTCTTGATGGTTTTAGTGGAACTACAAGAGTTTCACAGGCATTCGGTAAAATTGGTTATAATACAACTGCAAATGATATTTCTGCTTGGTCAGAAGTTTTCGGAACATGTTATTTGAAATCACAAGGTTCGGATAAATACTATCAAGAGATAATTAATCACTTAAATGGTTTAGAAGGCTATGATGGTTGGTTTACTGAAAATTATGGTGGGGAAGTGGCTCAGTTAAAAAGACCATTTCAGGCTAAAAACACAAGAAAATTAGATGCAATTCGAGAAGAAATTGAACGTTTAAATCTCTGTTGGGAAGACAAATGCGTTTTGTTAACAAGTCTAATCTATTCATTAGATTCGGTTGACAGTACATTAGGGCATTATGTGGCATACTTATCCGAATGGTCTCCTAGATCTTACAAAGATTTAAAATTAAAATTACCTATGCGTTTTCCATTAATAAGTGACAATAAGGTAATTAGAGGTGATATTTTTGATACAATTTCAAAAAACGAATATGATTTTGTATACTTTGATCCACCCTACGGTTCAAATAATGAAAAAATGCCACCAAGCCGAGTTCGGTATAATTCATATTATCATATTTGGACAACTGTAATTCAGAATGACAAACCAACAATTTTTGGAAAAGCCAATCGTCGAGAAGATTCAAGAGATACTGTTGATGGTTCTGTTTTTGAGGAATTTAGAAAAGATGCTGATGGTCATTTTATTGCAATGAAAGCCTTAGGTGAATTAATAAAAAAAACCAAATCTCATTATATTTTACTGTCGTATAGTTCAGGTGGTAGAGCTACAAAAGGTGAATTAAATGATATTATTTCAGAATCTGGCAAACTTCTTCGAGCTGTTGAGATTGATTACAAGAAGAATGTAATGGGAAATATGCGTTGGACTAATGAATGGATTAATAGTGATGGTAAGTATCACGAATATCTATTTTTAATGGAAAAGTACTAATTTATGCCCATTCCCTACTACTCCGAAGACGATTCCAAAGACAGCAATCCTGACCTGTATTTTATGAAGCAGGCTTTGCAGGAGGCGCTGAAAGCTGCTGCCCGCGATGAAGTGCCTATCGGTGCAGTAGTGGTGTGTCAGGGGCGAATCATAGCACGTTGTCATAACCTCACCGAAACACTTACCGACGTAACCGCTCATGCCGAAATGCAGGCCATAACAGCTGCTGCACAGTTTCTAGGAGGAAAATACCTGACTGATTGTACACTTTATGTTACTATGGAACCCTGTGTGATGTGTGCCGGAGCATTGGGTTGGTCGCAGATAAGCCGCGTGGTGTATGGTGCTGAAGATGTGAAACGTGGTTTCCGACGCTTTGCACCTGCTGCCCTTCACCCAAAAACCGAAGTGGTTTGGGGAGTGATGGAAGATGAATGCAGCCGAATCGTAACTGAATTTTTCAAGAAGAAACGCTAAATTAAATCGCTTAAATACATTCTGCAGTGTTTTCTTCAATATTAGTACTCCGTTCAAAATAGTCTTGATAATTTTCAATTCTTACTCCTTTTTCTGACTCTCAGATTCTAACAAATACTCAAAATCACCACACATTCAATTATAATTTCCTGCAATATTGCGTTAATAATTTAAATTTTGACGCTATTTTCGTTTTTTTTGTATTCTTTTGTGTTTAAACTTAACTCAAATAGTATTCATTGCAATGCAAATAACAATTAATTTACTAAGACTTTAGTAACCGATTTTGCATTCCTAATTAATTAAGGAATAGGGATATGAAAAAAAATACATTATTTATAATTGTTTTAATTCTTATCATTATAGTAATTAAGACACAAGCTCAAATCATTAATGGTAACTTTGAGTCTGGTCGCAATTCAGGATGGACTGAATATTCTTCAAAAAATTATACTCTGATAGCAACCGGTTCTGCATTTAATTCCACCGAAATCAGCCCAACAGTTTATCCTCGTTCAGGTTCATACATGGCCAGAATTGGCGGATCAGAGATGGAGATAAACTCAATTTCACAAGTTTATAAATTACCAAATGTCAAACCATTATATCTTGTATTTTATGCTCAAACACGGAGTTCAACAGGAACAGATTGTGCAGGTGTTTGGGTTGGAGCAAAAATTTCTATATTTGTAAACAATCAATTGATTACATCAACCTATCTGTGTAAATATAACGACATCAATCAATGGACTCAATACTATATTGACATGAGTGCTATTGCAGGCGAAACTACACAAATAATTTTTCAGGCTGAGTCAGCAGGAATTTTCTGGTCTTATTTTTATATTGATGATGTGAGTATTTCTTCATATACAGACACCAAAGAAGTGCATGCCAGTAATGCCAGCATTGAACTTGAACAGAATTATCCAAACCCGTTTATTAAGACGACCAAATTTAAATACTCTATTCTCAAAGATCAATTTGTTTCTCTTAAAGTTTATGATTTAATTGGTAATGAGATATCTACAATTGTCAATGAGATGAAGACAGCCGGAACTTATGAAGTGGAATGGAATGCTTTAAATCTGAGAAGTGGAATTTATTTATATAAATTGAATACCGGAACTTCTGAAGTTACCAAAAGACTTGTTTTAATAAGATAAAATGCTGAAATTCTAATTTAGTATTTCAAATTTATCACCACAATTTCCGATTGCGTACCAATACGGTATTGTGGTCCCCAAAGACCAAGTCCGGACGAAACATAGTAATTCGTTTTTCCTTTTTTCATGTAACCGTAACCAAGTTCATACATACGTTTCACAATAAACTGACCCGGAAAAAACTGTCCGTTATGCGTATGTCCTGAGATTTGCAAATCCACACCGTTTTCCTCGGCTTCGTGTAGATTAAACGGCTGATGATCAAGCAAAATGATAGGTTTGCTTTGGTCTAAGCTGCTTACCAATTCATTGAGTTCTTTGCG
This sequence comes from uncultured Paludibacter sp., assembly GCA_964612615.1. GTDB lineage: Bacteria > Bacteroidota > Bacteroidia > Bacteroidales > Paludibacteraceae > Paludibacter. Next base: position 70,314 of record CAZTDH010000001.1, read on the forward strand.
CTGATGATTGGTTTTATCGTCCCTACCAACCACATAAAAATCCTTACCAATCATAACCGACTGGTCGCGAAGGTAAACGATTCCGGATTTCTTCAGATAATCGGCTGCAGCATTTATAGTTTCGGCATAGAATTCGTGATTACCACTAATGGCATATACACCGAGCGGCGCTTTTATGGTGCGCAATTCTTCGTCCATGTGCTGATTGATAACAGGTACAATAGAGCGGTCGGTTATATCGCCGGCCAGTAAAACGATATCAGGATGCTGATCGTTAATTAGTTGAACATACTTTTTAAGCATGATTTTATCGATTGTTATTCCCAAATGAATATCGCTGGCAGCAACAATTTTCAGCGTTTTGTTTTGTAAAGGCTTTTCTACAGAAAGATTCAGTGTAACTATTTTGGGATGTTTGAAATTATAGTTTCCGTAAATCAAAGCTATAAATGTAACCCCAAAGGTTGCCATCAATGCCCAAAAGCGAAATGCAACCATCCCCGCAGGTGCAAAGCCGATAAAATAATTGGCAATGCGTGCCACATCTACTGCCAGAAAACTCATAAAAAGATAAGCTACAATGATAAAATAGGTAAATCCGGTGAGACTAATAACTTTAGCAAAATAATGAGGCAACAAATGTCCGAAAATCATCCCGCCCATCATGCACAAAAACATAATCAAAGCAACAACCAGAAATATAGTCCTCGAGATGGAAGTAGATGGAAGTGCCTGCCATCCCCGCCAAAGCACATAACCATTTAAAAGAGTAATTATTGAAAATGCAACCAGTGCAAAACCTAATTTCATATTGTTTTAAAATTATTGATAAATTGAATTAGTTATCGGGAAATTAAACGTTTAAAATTTGAAATTGTTTTAAATAACAACTTCTCCCAATAAAATCATTCAAAAATAATCAATTATTAAAGCATTAGCTCAGTTTGGAGATTCAAACTTTGGGTTTTTGGTAACTTTTAGGGAGAATTAGGATTTGTGGTCAAAAGCGAAGTAAAAGACTGAAGTTAATCGTCAATAGGTAAATCCGAGCTTTGTCAATCCGGTCTGTACGTTTTGATTTTGCATAAACAGATTCCAGAGCAATCCGGTGCGATAGTTTTCAATCATCACCACGATAGGTCCCTGATCAATAGCCAAAAACGAATCGGCAAACCAGTGTGAATTCAGATTGAATGCATCTGTAAAGCCATAATTTCCCCAAATTTTATCGCCAATTGTGTAGTAAAAGAAATGTAGTGCCTGCATGCTTTCCACCGGAGTGTATGGAAAAGATGAAAGGGCTGCTGTCGGGGCTATAACACCCACATCGTTAGTTGGTGATGATGCGGTGTAGCTGTTTTGTATATCACTGGCAGTGAGTCCCCAGCAATTGGCACTATAGCCGAAGTATCGACGGGGATTGGCAACACAATAACTGTAATTTATTCGGGCATGAGCTGTGTTTTGAGTCCAATAATTGGCATAGGCGTCTGATAAATGGCGCGGATCGAGACCAAGAAACGAATAGTGAGCAAAGAACATTGGACCACCATAATCTTCGCCCAGCAGTAGCTTATTTCCATAAAAAGTTTTTCCATTTTTAATTGCTCCGTTTCGTGCAAACCCATTGTCGTAGACCGATTTAGTGATGGAATGTGTAGGCGATGAAGCTGCCAGTACATAAATAATTAAACCTTCATTCCAACCTGTAACGGGCATATTCATGTCCCAATTATAAGTTGGTGACCAGTGCCAGTATAGCTTTTGCTGTCCGCCTTGCTGAAACCAGTCCCATTCAACGTTTTCCCACAGAGTTTCTATATTTTGACACAAGGTTTGTTCGGCTGAATTGCCATTTTTGAAATAAGATTGAACGGTGAGTAGCCCCTGCATAAAAAACGCTGTTTCCACAAGGTCAGCACCATTATCTTTCGTACGGAATGGAATCACTTTGCCCGTAGTACCATTCATCCAGTGCGGAAAAGCTCCATGAAATTTATCAGTAGTGGAAAGATTGAGGAAACTTACAATTTTATTCATTCGTGCAAGTCCTTCAGCACGCGTAATGAAGCCCCGCTGTATTGCAACCGGAATGGTCATGATACCAAATCCCGAACCGCCAAAAGTAACAATATCGCCTGAATTAAGTCGTTCGCGGGCAAGACCTGAAGTGGGGTGACCGTAATCCCAAAAGAATTTAAAAGTTTGTTTCTGAACGAGTGTCAGTAATTCGTCATCCGTAATTTGGGGGAATTTGGGGGTGGTATCCAGTTTGGTAACAAATGAAAACTGAAAAGAATCAATGAGTTTTACTCCCAGATTTTCACCATTGGCCAAATAAAGGGTGTAAGTAGAATAATAGTTTAATGGTTTTCGAATGCGGAAATTCAATTGTTTTGAAGCCGTATCAGTCAGAAATACATAGGAAGTATCAATGCCGCTGCTTATATAAAGTTTTGTTGGGTCAATCTTCTTTTTGTCAATAGCAGTATTAAAAACAATACGAATCACCACCGAATCAGTCGGTATATTATATACATTTTCGCCATTATACACTGAATAGCCATTAATGCTGACTTGTTCTATGTAAGCATTAGTAAGATGTATCGGCTCAGAATCCTGTTTGCATGACGACAGACTTGACAGAAAGATAAAAACAAGTATGGCTAATTTTAATTTCATTTTCGAAGGTCCGGTTTGTTGACTGTATTTGATTGTAAAACGGGATTCAACTGCCTATTGTTTAACTGTAAAATTAAAAAACTGTAGGTAGATAATTTACCTACCTACAGTTTATTTTATAGTGTTATCAAAGCTAAGCGTTTCTGATTATCTACCAGCTTTTTCAAGTTCGTACAATGCACCTATGTCAGAAAGAATCAATGCACGCTTCCAAACTCTGATTTCGTCGAGTTGACCAACCAAGCCTGTGTTCCATGAATCGGTAGTTGTTCCATTTGCAAACGTTTCGAAAGCTCCAATAATAGGATGAGTTGGAGTAGTGATTGCAAATGTTTGTCCGGCAGCACCTCTTTGTTCCCAAACAGGATTAGAAATTTTCACGCCATTCACATAAATTTTAGCCAAACGGGTTGTGTTATCCCATGTGTAAACTGCATGTGCCCATTTGCCACCAATTTTATTTGGATAAGCAATATGACCTGCAGCTAAATCTGCTGCATTTGCTGCTACCGTGTTACGGGTATCTTGCCAACCTAAATCGGTGCTTGAAACGATTAAACCTTTCACAGTTAAACTGTCGCTTGTAGCTTTCATCCAGCCAGTTTCAGACATAAAGTTAATGTTTCCTGCCCATTCATTAGGTCTGGATAAAGAAAAAATAACAGATCCGGTACTTCCGTTATTTGTAAGTTTTATCCACGCACTAATAGTAAATCCTGTTTGTAAATTTGCACCTAAATTAGCAATAGTGTTATAAGTCAGGAAGCCAACATTAAAACTGGCAGCTTGTCCTTTTACACCATCAGTCCAGGTAACGTTTTTACTGTTGGCAGGAGCTGCACTCGATAATGATTCGATTCCATTTCCATTCAATGGCCAATAAGCTACCAAATCAGATTTTGCCACTTCGTCGGCAGAATTGTAACCGCCAATTGGAGGTAGAGGTTCGTCTTTAGCTTTACAACCGATAAGACTTACTGCCATTGCAGCTACAACCAACATACTAAATAATTTTGTTGTTTTCATTTTTTTGATTTTTTTAAAGTTAATAATTAAATTGTTTGTTTATAAAATTGATTAATAAAAATGATTAATAATTTGGATTTTGGGTTAACATGCCTTTGCTTAATGTAATTTGTTCTTCCGGAATGGGAAATAATTCGTGTTTACCTGTAATAAACACCTGACCTACAGCCGACATTGCTGTTGATGCTTGACCTGTCCGAACAATATCGAACCAACGGTCGTGTTCCATAGCCATTTCCAGGCGACGTTCTTTATAAATCTGAGGCAAAGTCACGGTAGTTAATGTGTCTAATCCGGCTCTGGTACGGATTTTATTCACCTGCTTCAATGCCTCACCGGTATTTCCAATCTGGAAAGCCGACTCGGCTCTTATGAGCAGTACATCGCTGTATTTAAGCAGTCTGACATTCTTGGCTGTTTCGCCTTTATTGTCGTCCCAGGTCTCTGCTGTTCTGCTCTGATAAGCCTTGTAATTATACCTTGGATTCGTCCATCCTGTTGTTGGAGTTTGAAAACCATCCCACAGGACTTGTCCGGTAAATATGATTGTGGCTGCACGTCTTTTATCGCCTGACTCGTAAGCATTGGCCAGATTCACTGTTGGAGTGTTGAATCCCCATCCATAATCCGGCGTACCGCGACCGCTTTGAACATCGGTATAACCCTGAACGCCTTTTCCAAGGGTTGCCTGAATTTCAAAAAGCGATTCCAGACCATTTTCACCCACTTCGCGCCAAACATCCCCATAATTTGGTAGCAAACTATATTGCTTACTGTCAATTACATTACCGGCCATGCTAAAAGCATTGTTCCATTTTTCCTGATACAGGTAAACCTTTGACAGGAGACCTTGTGCTGCGCCTTTCGTAGCCCGACCCACATCGGCACTTCCATATTTAAGCGGTAGTACAACAATTGCTTCATTTAAATCTTTCTCAATTTGAGTATAGGTTTCTGCCTTCGTTTTGCGGGTATAAACCACCTGATTGACCAATTCCTCGTTCTTGAAATCTATTTTATCGGCAACAACAGGCACTCCGCCAAAGCAGCGAACCAAATCGAAATAAAACATGGCACGCAGGAATTTTAATTCGCCAATATAACGGGCTTTTAAACCTGCTTCTAAATCTACTTGCCCGAGGTAATAAATACCTTCATTGCATCTGTAAATACCAGCATAGCGTTGTTTCCAAATGTCGTTGAACGAACGCAGAGTTGGGTCAAATGCCAGATTATCAAGTTTATCCTTATCTGTTCCGGCATCTCCCGAAGAAGATCCTTTGTCGCCGTCGTCGGACGTAATACTTGTCATACCAATCCATGCAAATGAATACATTTCGAAATTCAGCATTTGATTATAAGCTGAGTTTACAACTTCTGAAGCATATCTCCCGTTTGACAGGAAATCATCTTTGGATATTTTGTCCTGTGGTAAAACATTTAAATCGCTTTCACAGGCATTGAACAGCAATATGCCGAGCGTCAAAATCAATATCGTTTTAATAGTTTTCATTATTCCTCAAATTTTTAAATGCCAATACTAATTCCAATTGATAATGTCCTGTTTGTTGGATAAGCATCTAATTCGATACCTGCCGTTGTCAATGGATTTCCATTGTCTGAACCTGATAATTCGGGTGAAAATCCTGAATACTTCGTAAAGATGAATGGATTTGTAGCGGTGATAAATACCCGTAATTTAGTTATCTGTTTTACTACTTTAGGCATTGTATATCCAATGGTTATGTTGTTCACCCGTAAGAATGAGCCATCTTCAACATAGTATGTGGAAGCCAGCGGAGTGTCCGAGAAAGGTCTTGGATTTACATAAGACAGACCCGGCGCTGATGGTATCCAAAAGTTTACCAACTCGCTGCGTTCAATGTTTTCACCACCCCATCGTTGTGCTTTTTTTCCATTAAACACCTTATTTCCACCTACTCCATACCAATCGGTTGAAATATCAAAATGTTTGTATTCAATTCCGAAATTAAACCCGTAGGTATATTTGGGTATGTATGAGCCGGCATTGACTCTGCCTGTAGAATAGGTAAATCCTCCGTCGACATTGTAACCCGTGGTTTGATACACGTAGAATGAACCAATCGGGTCGCCTTTATGAATTTCCTTGGTATATTGTCCGTTTCCCAAATCGCCACCGGTCAACTTATCAAAATAACCGCTGTAAATTTCTGTAATGGCATTACTGTTTAAAGCCAGATTTACACCCACCTTATAAGTCAAAGATTCACCAATTTTATCCTCCCAGTTTATAACTGTTTCGATTCCACTGTTTTGAACCACACCGGCATTTAAAAATACCGGATCAGGAGATAGAATTGTTGGTAGTTTTACCGGTAAAATCACATTATCGGTTTTACGGGTATACAGGTCAATTGAACCTGATAAACGTTGATGAAGCAATCGGAAATCAATGCCACCGCCAAATTCTTTGGTAGTTTCCCATGTCAGATTTGGATCTACGGCATAAGGCACATACGAGCCCGGATAAATGGTTTCGCCAACACCAAACGGATAACTTGCACCATTTTGGAACAATACCTGATTCACGGAAGGACAAGCGTTTCCATTACCAATTTCGCCATAACCACCTCTTATTTTTACATAATCAATCACCGAACTCAACGATTCAAAGAAACTTTCGCTGCTGATTACCCAACCACCTGAAACTGCCGGAAACATTCCCCATTTATTAGTTCCCTGAAAGTCGCTGATGCCGTCGCGTCTCAACGATGCAGTAAGCAAATACTTTTTGTTATAATTATAATCTACCCTTCCAAAGTATCCCACATTTACGAGCGGAGTTTGACTGGAATTTGAAATCAGTGACGATGGAGCTGTTTTATCATCGTTTTTAGATAAATCCAGACTCCAGTAATTTGATTGCGATGGAACATTATAACGGGTTGCCGATAAATCCTGACTTGTGCGGGAAGTAGAGCGGGTCATCCCAAGTACGGCAGTCAGTGAGTGGTTGCCAAAATCTTTCGAATAAGTCAGGTAATTATCCCAGTTCCAGACATAAAAGTCGCTTCTGCGCTGTTGCAGGGTGCTGTAGTATTTGTCTGGAAACTCAGTACCTGTTGGATTCTGACTGAACCAGTTTTGTTCGTTTGGAGTATAGGTATAGCCTTGTCCGGTGTCATAAGTAGCTCCATAATTTGAGTTGAATTTCAAATCATTCGTGATTTTGAATTCAGCACCAATGGTTCCAAAAAGGGTTACATTCTTGTTTTCTTCAACATTGTAATCCAACATAGCAACTGGATTGGGAACGTTGTTGAATTTATCGCCGGTAACGCCAATCTGACTTGTTGTGCCATCCAGGAAAGGCATTCCCCATTTTCCATCAGCGTATTTCACAGGCATCATGGGAGCTTGTTTGTAGGCTGCCGTAAATGCACTTAATGGCTTGGGAGTGTTGTTTGTTATGGATAAATTGAAGGTTTGAGTTATCTTCAGCCTGTTTTTGAATAACTTATATTCATTTTTGCTGATAATATTGGTGCGGTTGTAATCTGTTCCTTTCAAAATACCCTGTTCGGTATAACGGGATGCACCAAAATAGAAGTTCACATTTTCTTCGCCACCCGATAATGAAATGGCATTATTAGTTGTAACCCCTGTTCGGGTTATTTCGTTTAGCCAGTTGGTGTTATAGGGTTGATTGGTATCAAATTTCGATCTGCCGGAGGCAAAATTCTGATAATACGCAAATCGGTACGAATCGGCCATATCAATGGTTTTCAACATGCCTTTAAAACCCACATTTCCATCATAGTTTACTCTGATTGCTCCTTTGGTTCCTTTTTTGGTAGTAACGAGTATTACTCCACTTGCAGCCTTGTTACCATAAATTGCCAACGAAGAAGCGTCTTTCAATACGTCAATTGTTGCTATATCATTAGCACTCAGACCATTTAAGCTTGTGGCTTCCACTCCATCAATTATATATAGCGGACTTCTTCCTCCCAACACGGTGTTGATACCACGAATCATAACGGTTGGTTGTTTGCCTGGCTCATCAGTGGCAATAATGTTTACACCGGAAGCTTTTCCCTGAATGGATTGAATGGCCGACTGTGCCGGAGTTTTGAGAATATCGGCAGACTTAACCTGAACTACTGAACCTGTAACAGCACCGGCTTTTTTTGTACCATAACCAACAACGATTACCTCTTCCAACGATTTTGAATCCGGAATAAGCTGAATATGAAGTTTGTTGTTCTTTACGACTACCTCCTGACTTTCGTAACCGATATAAGATACTACCAGGGTTGCATTTGTTGGAACATTCACACTAAATGCTCCATCTATATTGGTGATAGTTCCGTTGTTTGTTCCTTTCTGAACCACGGAAGCACCTATTAATGTTTCGCCTGTTTTTTTGTCAACAATAACGCCGCTCACACCCAAGTTCTGAGCCCACAACGTGCCTGCACCAACAAGCGCAATCAGTAAAAGTAACGTAATTTTTTTTCTCATGATATAGTAGTATAAAGTATTTAAAGTTCAACGTTTATAAAGTCGTACTTGCTGTTTATGGCTTACCGCTATAGGTAAATCCCAGCTTTTCTAACCCCTTGTGAATCTCCGGATTACTCATAAATAACTTCCAAAGCAATCCGCTGCGGTAATTTTCAATCATAACGGCTATAGGCCCCTGGTCTATGGCTAAGTAGCTGTGAACAACCTGCTGACCTTCAACCAGTCCTTCGTTATACGCATCGTAAAATCCATATTTCCCGAATAGAATGTTGCCTTTATCGTAATAGAAATGTTTTAATGCCTCCATCGATTCGTTTGGCGTGTAAACAACCGATGCGAGTGCTGCTGTAGGTGAAATTGTTCCGTTATCGTCAGTCGTATTCAAATCATGCGAACTGTAGCCGTTAATCGGATCGTCGGAAGAAGTGAATCCCCAACAATTAGCGCCGTATCCTTTTTGCTTTCTCGGATTTTGGTTGGCGTATGCTATCTGAATCTGAGCATGAGCGCGGTTTCGCTCATAATAGTTGGTAGTTTTATCGGATAAACCAATGGGGTTCAGACCCAGGAATGAATAATGTGTAAAGAACAGCGGACCGCCATACTCCATTCCCAAATCCAGTTTTATACCATAATAGCTTTTTCCGTTGTAGTAGTAGCTTGATACCTTATAACACTTCTCATACACACTTCGTTCAATCGGGTATGTGGGCGATGAAGCTGCAAGTACGTAAGTTATCATGGTTTCGTCGAAACCGGTAATACGATGATTGATTTTAAATCCGTAATTTTTTGACCAATGCCAGTATAAACCATCCGTTGTACCCTGTGTGTACCAGTTCCATTCAATGGTTTCCCATAGTTTGGTAATTCGGCTTACCAGGTTTTTTTCTTCTGCATTTCCGGTTCTGAAATATTCACGGGCAGTAAGCAGTCCTTCGGTCAGAAAAGCTGTTTCCACCAAATCTCCACCATCGTCGTACTGACTGAAACTGAATGCTTTGCCTGTTGCGGCATCGTACCAATGAGCCCAAGCACCATGAAAGCGTTCTGTTTTTTCCAGAAAACTTACTATTTTTTCAATGGTTTTGTAGGCGTCATTTCTACTAAAGTATTTTCTTTCTGCACCAGCTACCAAAGCCATAATGCCAAATCCCGTTCCACCGGTAGTGATAATGTCGCCATTCGTATCGTTGCTTCGTTCGCGGGCTAATCCGAGTTGCGGTTGTGCAAAATCGTAGAAATATCGGGTTGTGTAACGTTGTGTCATATCCAGCAAGGCTTCATCGGTGGCAGGTTTTACGCTTACTGATGTTTCAAATTTGCGTGCATCGTTGCTTTTCACATCCAACCCTTTTGGTATAACACGGTAAAAATAAACAGCTTCTTTTTCAACCGGTTTCCCAAAGAAATCAAGATAGTAACCTGAGGTTGTTTCACCGGATTTTTCAAATTGCTTCCCATCGGCCGAACGGTATATTTCATACGTAAAACCTGTTCTGTTTTGCCAATTCAGTTCTGTATGTGCCGGATAAGCCTGTGCTTTCAATTCAGTCGGAACGACATAATTACTCTGTTTTTCGGCAATGCAACTGCCAAAAATGATAAATACAAATAAGACACAAAAACAGAAACGGCCTCCAGCCCCTAAAGGGGAGCAGATGTTAGCACGGTTCTGTTTATATTTAATTATATTAATCACGTTGAATGGTTTAAAGAATAAATAGTAATTTAGTTCTCCTTTAGGGGCTAGGGGTCAGTTCAGTTTAAAATTCGTTTCTTTCACATCCCTCGAATTTGTTCCGATAAACAGTTTGTAATCACCCGGTTCTGTTCCATAGCTCATGTCGGCACGGTGAAAAGCCAGCATATCGGGCGTAATCGTAAATGTTACAACTTTACTTTCACCCATTTTCAGGGCTATTTTTTCAAAACCTTTCAATTCTTTCACCGGACGGGTAACACTTCCAACCAAATCGCGAACATAACACTGAACGACTTCTTCTCCTGCAACGTTTCCTGTGTTGGTAACCCGTACCGACGCTTTCAATTCGCCTTTTTCGGTCAGCTCTTTCGTTGAAAGTTTGATATCCGAATAAGCATAAGTGGTATAACTCAAGCCAAACCCAAATGGATACAGTGGGTCGTTCGGACAATCAATATAGCGCGATTTATATTTTGGATTAGGCAGATAGTTAGGTCGTCCCGTATTTTTTTCGTAATAATAAACAGGCACTTGTCCCAGGTTGCGGGGGAATGTCATGGTGAGTTTTCCCGAAGGATTGTATTCGCCAAAAAGAACCTGAGTGATGGCTTTTCCGCCCATAGTTCCGGGAAACCATGCTTCCAGCATACCATCTGCCAGTTCACTTTCTCTGGACAAATCGAGCGGACGACCATTCATTAATACCAACACGATGGGTTTATTCAGTGCTTTCAGTTTTTCAAGTAATTCGGTTTGAACTCCCGGAATACTGATGCTGGTACGACTGGTAGCTTCGCCAC
>CAZTDH010000002.1:0-53010 GCA_964612615.1 uncultured Paludibacter sp.
TTTGATTATAATATGTATGATGGAAGTACCGAGATTAAAGTTCACGCCATATATACAAGATAACAAGCTCCTTCCTCCCCTTCAGGCCTTCAGTCTTACTTTTTAAACTTTCAACTTTATAAACTATAAACCATCTTCTACTTTCCTCTTTTCAGCAAATTCTTATCAATTCCAACTATATATCCCATCAAACCATAGCGTGTAATGGCCGCTTTTGCTTCGGCCATAGAGTCATACATGCCCAGGTAGTAAAGAAACAAACCATGACTTTGCTGATAATACACATTTTCTTTCAGTTTGTATTTCTGATTGTAGTACGAAGGTTCACGATAGCTTTTCAATTCATCCAACTGAATGGTGTAAATATTCGGGTTATCTGATATAGCACTTACAAAATCTACCACCTCACCATTCTTATAAGCCGGAAGAGATGATTTATCTGTACGTTGCTTTGAAGGTTCCGATATTGCTGTGAATGCCTGATTATTCTCATTCCCTGTTTGTTCCGGTTGATTCTGAGATGGCGGAACAGCTTGCCTTTTTGTTTGAGGCCTGGCTATCTGTTCAGTTCTTGCTGTCTCAGGCTGATTACCTGTTAGCTGAGTAGTTTCAGCCTGATTATTGCCTGACAAAGTTCGGTTTGTTGTAGCCGGTCGGTTACGCGACGATTCAATAGTATTCTGATTTGAAGTCGTTTCCTGAGTCTGCACAGTTTTGTCCACTTCAACCGGAATTCCGGTTATACCTGTTTTGGCAATTGCCTCTTTTGCCGCCTTAGCCGTAGGATAACTGCCGGTATAGTATTTATACATACCATTCTGTTCAGTATATTGCACATCTTCTTTCAGATTATACTTATTTTTAAAATAAGTTGGATCGCGATACGTTTTCAGGGCAGCAAGCTGAATGGTATAAGCTTTTGGAGCATCAACTACAGGCTGTAGAACCTGAATAGGCTCATCGGTAGCTGCAGGTGTTTCGGACTGGTCGCCAAGTGAACTGAACTTAAACAACTCATCACCCCCCTCAAACTGAATACCCCGTTTTTTCTCTACAAAAGTAAAATCAAGATTGATGGTTTTATTATCCGAAAACTGAACTTCAGTTTCGTTAGAGTCTATATTAAACTGTGCGCCAAACACATTATTTACATGTACTTTAAATCTATCGGCTTTGGACACGTTTACAATATACGACCCAAAATTATCAGTCAGCGCCGAATAGTTTTCTCCCTTTCTACCGGTGGCTATTATCCGTATACCCCCCAGTTCTATTTTACCCTCCGTACTGTTTGGATCGCGCACCACAATAATCTTTCCCTTTATTTTATAACTTTCGGCAAGTGGCACGTACCATAATCTGTCTTTGTCGTTATAATATGATTGCTCAGATCCATTCAAAAAATACAAGCTCTGTAGGTTGACTAACGGATTGAAGCTCATTATATATTTATCTTTTGGGAGATTCTCATATTCAATAGCACCGGTTACATCCGACAATAGCTGAACTTCGGGTATCGTACTCGGGGCGGTTGAAGTAGTTCGGTCTTTCTGGATATTAACTAATACATTGGAAACAGGAGGTTCATTGTCGGTTTTAATACCATTGCCATCCAAATCGTTGAAGAATACTGTTTTGAGATTATAATACTTTTGGCGTGGCTGCTGAATATTGAACGATTTTGAAATACCAATTACCATATTAAGATCTTTGGTGCTTATTCTGCCCTGATTTTCATCCACCCTGGTATTTGAAAACACAAATCCGCTGACTGATATATTCCAGCCACTTTTGAAATACTGATCGTACTTGACATTGAATGAAACATTTTCGCGTCCGGACGGCATATAATAGGCATAATTCATAGAGGCACTCAGTTTTACTTTTCGGTTAAAAAAGTAATTCTCGTACGATGGACGAACCTGAATACTGCGGGTAATAGTTGGTGTGGCATCTATCAATACACTCCGGTACAAATCGGTGGTAGAACCACTTGTATAATAAGCATTTACACGCCACATATTGTCAAAATAGCTAATGCCGGCTGAGTAATAAATATTCTTATCGAACGAATAATTTCCCATAGCCGGGTCATCAGTTTTATAATAAAAACGAATATTATTGACAATCAGATTGGGGGTAATAGATCTGTATCCATCCAATTTAATTGTAGCAGAACACCAAACACCGGGTTGATAGGTGGTGTAATCAGATTTGTAGTGTGTAAATGAATTATATGTCTGACGAATGGAACCGGTATAATTTGGCCCTAATTGATACGTTATAGTAGGTGTGCTTAACGAAACAGTAAGCCTGAAATTATCATTTGTATCATACGTTGCAGGGTTGTAGAAATTATAGGGAAAACGCATGATGGCATATTTCAGGCGACTTCCGTAAAGTATCAATCCCAGTTTATCGTTAATAGTATACCAGCTATCCAGATACGTTTGCTGAAGCCCTGAATTCTGTATGTAATTATGCTCAGAACTCAACGAACTTAATCTAAAATTAAATTTTTTGTACTTAACCGTATAATTAAAGCTATAACTATAGCCCAGAAGACTGGTGTCGCGTGGCAATGTTTTAGTATAATCTGATTTCGATCCAAGAAGTTGAACAGAAATAGAATGATATTTCAAAAAACTCATATTAAATCCCAATAATGCTGAAGTAGCCTGATAACTTCCATTCGATTTAGCATCATGTGTAATTTCGGTGTTTAATCCGAATTTATTGAATGTTTTACGAAAACCAATAAATTCACCTATATTCTGTGAATATGGATTTTGAGTTACTGCATACGAAAATGAATTGCGCTGATTCAGATTATATATCCCTGATATTCCCCTGCCGTTTATACCATGCAAACTTCCGCCATTAATATTATAACCCAACTGGATATTATTGTGATTATCGGTATACTTCACATCGTAAACCAACTGACTGTTAACATCAAACGCTTCTGTGGTGCTCCCGATTCCAAAATTTTGTAAACCGGCAATATATTGTAGTTCCCTGTTTTCGGAAAAAAGCACACTTCCGTGCAATTTAATATTGTGGAGCGCTGCATCGTTAGACAGTAGATTATAGACCTGATAATCCAGATTGAGAGGTGAAGAACTCTCCAGTCGTTGATTTACATAGTTGCTATTCAGTCGGTGTATCTGGATTGCTGCGCTTTTATCCGTTTGCTCTGTCGATGCATTTACATTGATAGCTGATTCCTTCCAGTTATTCTCATACCTTATTTTTTCAGTATAACTTAGTTTGCTTTGTATGAAAATAGGGCGTGAAATAATTGTATCTGTAAATGCCTTTAAATTAACATACTCCACAGTGTTATTCAGTGAGTTGTCACTGAATGTCAGTAATTTTCCGGCATCCAGTTTCAATTTTATCAGTTCATTGGTATTGCCTTTGTTCGATAGTCGTATCTCAAAAGTTGTTTTTGGACTAGTGTCGGTAATATAAGCAGTAGTTTTGTTCGTAGTCATTTCCCATTTTACAACTGAGGGCAATGTAAGGTAGGTATTGGCAGTGAATAGTTGCTTTGAAGTGCGGAAGGTGGCATTAATTATATAGGCTATACCACCGAGCGCATTGGATTTTGGAGATATACGAATAGGAACAAAAACCGTATCGCCCGGAAGAATTACAGTTTGTTCGGACGGAAAGCTTATAATTTTCCATTCTTCAGGAATATTGAAAGTAAGATTTCCGACTATTTTTTTGGAAGAGGTATTGCAAATTGTGAGTACATTAAAATACAAATCGGTCGATTTGATACTATCGTTTTGTTTTACAAACTTCATTTCCAGACTAAAGCCTGAGTTTTGGGCAAAACATCCTGAGTTGAGGTTAGAAAACAAAAAGCTACAGCTTATCCATAAGATCATTAATGACCTGATAGTAGTTATGGAAAAGCAGTTTTTTGGAGTCACGGTTTTCAGAATTAGAACATCTCATTAATTGTCAGAATCCCAACCCCGTTGGCACTAATTCAAATTCTACTTCCACGTTATAATAATCGGGTTCTTCACCCAATAAATTTCCATTGCCACCAGATGTCGTAGGTTTTCCACACTCAAATGATATATTGAGCTGAGCATTAGCCCAGTTCAAATTATGCCAGGTCAGATTGGTGAATGAAAATAAAGGTACCCAGTTGGAAGAAAGATCCATATATCCATACGATGTTCCCGATTCAAGTCCGGTGGCATTTTCAGCTTTAACCCGAATTCTGTTTAATGGTATTGAATAGGAGTCTCCTTTAATAGCATTCTGGCTGTTGAATGTTCTGAAATTAAGCACAAATCCCTGTAATACATGGCCAACCTTAGCTGAATCGGCCAATGATATACCAAAACGGGTACCCGGAGTTATTTCAACACCCTTTTTGATCTTATCCATCGAACTAAAATTAAAAGGGATAGAACTACCATACATTACGTTTAACCGGGCATAATTCCACTCCTGACACACAGCGTGTTCCGTACAGCTGAGAATCAGCAATAGAAACAATAAATGTCTGAAATAAGTGGAAATCATTGGTCGTTTGTAGTGTTGAATATATGCGACAAAAAGATTGACCAACATAATCATGTCGATCAATCTTTCTGTTATGTAAAAAAGAATATCTTAGTTGTCTATTTCCAAATCAAACAATACATTGGCAACATAGCGGTCAGGAGCAGGACTTGGGCTTTGGTCAATGATTGCAACTGCGTTCATAGCAGTAGTAAGTCCCTGACTTTCTTTTGTACCAACTCTCCAGCTCATTTTGAATCTGTTATCACTTCCATCACCGGCATCTGAATGACCAACTGCAGCTCCTAACTGATTGTTGTCAGCAATAAGAACCTTAGGATAAGCTTCCAATGCAGCCACTTCAGCACCACCATTGGTAGGTTGGCTGTAAAGTTCAGCAGAACTTGCTCCCTGAGCATCTGGTTCAAAATTATGAACACCTGATTCTGTCAATTTGAAACCAACATTATCCAATGCCAATGTGTGAGTTGGATCATCTGTTCCCTGAAAAGTTGCAGTTTCAGAACCATAAGTAAGTTTCCAACGGGTTGAAGAAGAAACGGTGAAATCTGTTTCATACATTACACCGGTTGTTGCAGTTGCTGCCGAAATACCAGTTTTGTAGTCATTAATAGTGTTAAATACAAATTCGATATTACCACCATTTGTAATGGTCATGCGTAATACCTGATTTAGATTTACAGATACAGGAATAACATTTCTGTCTTTAACTGCCTGTCCAAACACTGTTGCACCACACAACAACATTACTGCAACGAAATTAATTTTTCTCATAATACATAATTTTTTTTAATGTGAATAATTTAAATATAATTGATTAGAAATCTT
The DNA here is from genome assembly GCA_964612615.1 of uncultured Paludibacter sp. Taxonomy (GTDB): domain Bacteria; phylum Bacteroidota; class Bacteroidia; order Bacteroidales; family Paludibacteraceae; genus Paludibacter. The sequence goes on from CAZTDH010000002.1 coordinate 5,380, forward strand.
TACAACTAAAAAAACATGAAAGAAATGATTATTAACTCCGGATTTCATCTAAATGAAATTGCATATTTAATCGTTTCTATTGCTAAAAAATTGCAGCTTTTATTGCTACAAAATTAGAAAAACAGTGCTACAAAAATAGTGTTTTTTTTACACTGACAATCAATTTTGAAAATTAAATCAAAAAATATTTTTATATCAATAACTCCAGTAAAATAGGGCTTCTTCAAATATTTAGTTTTCAGACAACTAACTTAATTTAAATTGTAATGATTACAATTTAAATTTTTTTGTCATATTTTCTATTTAACCTTTAACATCAATTTATCGTTAATTATTTGTCATAATTTCAGAAATGGATAATCAATTTATACAGTTTTTATACCTAAATATACAGCATTCAAACAAAAAATGACTACTTAATCAGAAGTTGAGATTGACTTGTTATGAATCCAAAAAGGATGGGATTTTCAGAAGAGAAAACAGCAAAATACACATACTGGTTCTAAAACAAAAAAAATCTTTTAACTATCAATATTTTCTGAATAATACCGTTAAGCATCTTCCAAATAAATCAGTTTATTTAAATATCAAAGCAATTATTTGCAAACTGAAGTTCAATTAAACAAAACGCTCGCATTTTTAGATACTTCAGTGCAATTACGTTTAAAAGCTGAACTGTATTTCAATTAGAAAATTAATTTATTAAACAATTTCGTTTAGATAGCTGTTTTATTATTCGGTATTGAAGAATTGTTTTTCAGTATTGAGTAATCAATATATCTTACAAAAGGATACAATGCGCTAATTTACAGTCATTTAATCATTCTGGCATACTTATTGATATTTTTAGGATAGCATTTCCGGTATATTTTATTTAAATTTATCGCAAAATGGTCATTAAACCAATTATTACAGAGTAATTTGGATTATAATTGTATGTGTTTTTACCGTTTAATGAACAATATTTTCGAAAAGCTGTTTAGAGAGTACAAATTTGTAGTAAAAATTACATAATTATTGTGGTAATAGTTTGATTATTCATTAAAAAGAAGTACTTTTGCTCTGTTTTCTCATGTATTATCTAATCGTTAATATGTGAATTTATTCGAGAATAAAAACTCTTCAAAATAAAACAGTAATAATTCTCACAGTCAAATCATTAGATTATAGTTTGACAAAAATCTATTGAAAGGTTCAATATGAATTTTTCGAAAAATAAAAACGTTATTGATGAAGATTTCGATTTCTGATAAGCTATTTTCGGTATTTTCAAAGCATTCTGCTTTGATGATACTGTTTTTTGTGCTTGGAATTTCAAATGCAAATGCATTCACCCGTTACTCAGTAGCATCAGGCAACTGGGCTTCTACTGCAGTATGGGCTGCCACATCGGGTGGTGCTGCTGGACAAAGTGCTCCGGTTGCCGGTGATATTGTTTATATTGAAGGGAGCAGAACTGTAACAGTTGCAGCTGCTGCGGCATGTACAGATGTAAATATAGCATCAGGTTCAACGTTAAATATTGGTGCCTTTACTTTTAGTGCATCAGGAGTAACTAATGTTACCGGAACATTGAATATAACCAGTGCTACCGGCACAAAGACTTTTACAGGAGATGTAACTCTCAATAGTGGAGCGGTTTGGAATGAATCAGCTGCAGCTGCAATTACATTTGGAGGTAGTTTTACCAACAATGCGACAACTTTCACAGCAAGCACTGGTACACATACCTTCAGCGGAGCAACAAAAACATTAAGCGGATCTACCACAACATCAATTCCTACAGCTACTTTTACAACTGCATATACCAATAGTGGTATATTTACTTCGGCGACTTTACTTACAGTAACCGGAACTACACTTACTAATAACGGTACTATAACTGCCACAACAGCTTTGTCCGGTACTGGAGGAGTAACTCAGGGAACAACCGGGATTCTGAATATTGCCGGAACATCAGGAATTACCACACTGACTGCCACAGCGACTGGAAATACAGTTAACTATACTGGAGGGGCACAAACTGCTAAAGCTACGACATACAGCAATTTAACCCTATCAGGTTCAGGCACTAAAACAACTACAGGCACAACTGTTACCGGGATACTTTCTATTGAAGGCACTGCTGTGCTTTCAGTTGCACCAACATGGTCGGGAACAGCTTATACGCTGCAATACAAAACAACCGATGCCCGTGTTGCCGGTACTGAATGGTCAAGTCCGTTTCTAGGTACTGGTGGAGTAAAAATAGCAAATACAGCGGGTTCAATCACTCTTAATTCTGCAGAAGTACTTGGCACTTCTATTCCTTTGTCAATTAGTACTGGTGCTACGTTAAATACAAGTGCTTCCAATTTTGCACTGACATTAGGAGGAGATTTTACAAATGCAGGAACATTTACAGCTAATGCTTCGCCTATAACCATAACCGGAACAGCTACACAAAGTATTGCCGGATTTATAACATCAGGTGCTGTAACTTGTGACAAAACATCTGGTATTGCCACCCTGACTGGTAATATGAATGCAGCTTCACTCACTAATTCCGGAGCTGGTGGAACACTTAATCTGGGTAGTGGTTTAACGCATACTATTAGTGGCACATGGACTCGTACAAATGGAACATTGGATGGCGGTTCGAGCACATTAAACATTGGGGGTAGTGTAACTAATACAGCGGGAGCATTTACGGCTTCAACCAGTACAATAAATTATAACGGTGCGGCACAAACCACTGCAGCAGTGAATTATTACAACCTTACGCTTTCTGGCAGTGGAGCTAAAACATTAAGTGCAAGCACAACTACCATTGGCGGAAGCCTTGCTTTAAGTGGTACTGCAACTGCAACAGCAGTAGCAAATCTTTCAATTGCTGGCGACTTGAATATTGGCATCGGAACTTCGCTGGATTTGGCTACATTCACAGCAAACCGTGCAACAGCAGGAGGTGCTTTAACTATAGCGGGATCATTACTATTAAGTGCAGCTAATTTCCCATCAAACTACAGTACGGTTTCAACTACAGGTGGTTTAGTGAATTATTATGGTGCTGCTCAAACAGTAAACGGAATCAATTATAACAACCTCACATTATCGGGTAGTGGAGCAAAAACATTACAAACCGGAACTACTACAATAGGTGGAACTCTTGCTCTAAGTGGAACTACAACTGCAACTGCAGTAATTGGTCTTACTATAGGCGCTGATTTGAATATCGGAACTGGTACCGCTTTTACTGCAGGTAGTTATACGCATAATATTGCTGGAAACTTTAGCAATAGTGCTACATTTACTGCCGGAACAAGTACCATTAACCTGAACGGAACAACACAATCGATTACAGGTGCAACAACATTCAATAACCTTACACTGGCTGGAAGTGGAACTAAAACTTTTGCAAGTGCAACGGTAACCAATAACAATTTCTCAATTGGTAGTGGTGTTATAGCTAATTTGGGAACAGGGCTTACACATACAGCTAAAGCACTTTACTTTGTCGGAGTTAAACAGGGAACTTCTACTTGGGGTGGCACAGGTTCGGCTGCAAGCAATATTAATACAACTTATTTTGCTGCATCAACAGGTCTGTTGAATACAACAAAGAGTTGGACAGGAACTACAAGTACAGATTGGAATGTGGCAACCAACTGGTCGGATGGCGCAGTGCCAACATCTGCAGATGATGTAATTATTCCAAATGTAACCAACAAGCCTGTTATAGGCGCTGCATCATTCTGCGACAATATAACAATTAATGCAACTTCTTCATTAAGTATAACCGGTTCAAATACATTAAGTGTAAATGGCAACTGGAGCAATAGTGGAACTTTTACTGCCAACACAAGTACTGTATTGCTTACGAATGGTGCTCAGACAATTAGTGGTACAAATACCTTCAACAACCTGACAGTAGGCGGAACGGGATTAAAAACATTCTCGACAACTCCTACAGTTAATGGTATTCTTTCCATGGAAGGAACCGGAACTGTTTCAGGTGCTCCGACTTATGGTACTGCTGCAACATTACAATATAATACTACCACAGCCAGAACGGCAGGAACTGAATGGATTACTCCTTTTGTAGCGACTGGTGGAATTATTATTTCAAATACCGGAGCTATTACCATGAATAGTGCTGAAGTTGTGACTGCTAATCTGACCATTAACAGTGGAGCTACTTTGAATACAGACGGTACAAACAATTACGGTTTGACTTTTGGAGGAAACTATATAAACAATGGTGGTACTTTGACAGCGAATGCATCGGCTATAACTATTACAGGAACAGGAACTCAAAGCATTGCCGGGTTTACAACTACAGGTTTGGTTACCTGTAGCAAATCTGCAGGTACGGCTTCCCTTACTGGCAACATGAATGCCGGTTCACTCACTAACCTGACTGCCGGTGGAACATTAAATTTAGGTGCTGCACTTACTCATACGATTACCGGGGCTTGGACACGTACAAACGGGACTTTGAACGGAGGTTCAAGCACATTGAATATTGGCGGGAATGTAACTAATACAGCCGGGACATTTACGGCCGGAACAAGTACTGTAAATTATAACGGAACAACAGCTCCGCAAACCACTGCTAATGTAGTGTATTACAACCTTACACTTTCAGGAACTGGCGCTAAAACTCTTCAAACAGCCTCAGCAGCTATAGGTGGAAGTTTAACATTAAGTGGTGCTGCTACTGCAACAACTGTAGCTGCAACAACTATAGCTGGGAACTTAACAGTAGGAACAGGTTGTACACTTACAACAGGCGCAACTAATTCATGGACTTTAGGTGTAACCGGAACAACTTCAGTTACAGGAACTCTCACTTTAGCGAATACCGGGACCAAAACTTTTACCGGGAATGTAACTTTGAATTCCGGAGCTGTATGGAATGAGACAAATGCTGCAACAATAGCAATTGCTGGAAGTTTCGCTAATAGTGCGACAACATTTACAGCAAGTACCGGATCACATAACTTTACAGGGACGGGAAAGACGCTAAGTGGTTCAACCATAACAGCTATTCCAACAGCTAACATTACAGGAACTTATACAAATAACGGCACATTAACAGTAACAACAGCTTTAAATGGAACTGGTGGCACTTTGACTCAGGGAGCTACGGGAGTCCTTAATATCGGTTTCACAGGAACAATGGGTTTGACAACCTTAACTGCAACGGCCGTTGGAAATACCGTAAATTACAATTTTGGTGGAAATCAAACTGTAAAGACTGGAAACTATTATAACCTGACATTGGCAGGTAGTGGTACCAAAACACTCACAACCGGAACTACAGCTATTGGAGGTAATTTCACTTTAAGCACAACTACCCCCGGCACAACAACCACAACGACAACAGCTGTTGTAGGATTATCAATAAATGGTGACATAACTATTGGTTCAGGTACAACTTTTACTTGTGGAGCATTTTCTCATACATTAAATGGAAACTTGACAAATAATGGAACATTTACTGCAACAACCGGTAGTACTATCAATATGACCGGAACAGGAATGACTATCGGAGGAACTGTGGCTGCGAATACTTTCTACAACCTCACCATCAATTCAGGCGGAACTACATTAGGTAAAAATGCAACGGTAACAAACAACCTTATATTAAGAAGTGGCGTATTTACAACAACATCTTCGGCGTTACTGTCTGTTACTAATACTGCCAGTACTGCTATTTCAAGTACCGCGATCACATCATTTATAAGTGGTCCTGTAAAATGGTCTTTACCTGCCAATCTGGCTTCCGGATCAACTTATTTATTCCCTGTTGGGAAAGGTTCTACCTATTTACCATTTTCACTTGTAAATCCAACAACCGGAACTGGCGCGATAACAGCACAGGTTGAAGCATTTAATACGAACTCTTCCGGCGGAAAAGATGCAACATTATCAGCTATTAGTACTACTGAATACTGGTCGTTGGCTACAGTTGGCACTTTTAACAGTTCAAATCTTTCAGTCAGTAAAACAACTCCAATTGCTCCAAATGATGTTTTGGCCGGAAACGCTACCGCTGCTAATGGCACCTACACTAACTTGTTTGGTACTGTGGGGGTTAATGGAATAAGCAATTCAAATCTTATCGGTTCTAATCGTTACTTTACATTGGCTCAGGGAGTTCCAACAATTACACTTTCTACAAGTTCACTCAGTGGATTCTCTTATCCTTTCGGGACTGGTCCTTCTTCACAGCAGAGTTTTACTGTCAGAGGAAATTCGTTATCAACTAATATTTCATTGACACCATCTGCTGATTATGAGATTTCAACGGGAAGTGGAGCTTCATTTGTTGCAACAGATCCGATAAGCTTATCAATCAGTGGCGGTGCAGTTCCATTAACGACAATTTATGTAAGACTAAAAGCAGGTTTGGCAATAGGCACTTACAGCACTTCTGAACTAATTACAGCTTCAGCTTCGGGTGCAACCTCAAAAACTGTTACATGTAGTGGATCTGTAGGGAATGCTCCTTCAATAACACTTACACCAACAAGTCTTAGTGGGTTCACTTATGTTTATACAAAAGGACCAACCGCACAACAAACATTTACTGTAAGTGGAACAAATCTGGCGGGTAATGTAACGGTAACTCCACCATCAGATTATCAGATATCCACAACATCTGGTTCGGGATATGCATCTACACCTATAACACTAACACCAACCAGTGGGACTCTTTCATCAACAACTATTTATGTTATTATGCCTTCGGGACTGGGTGTGGGGTCACATAATCAGAATATTACTGCAACCGCGCTGGGTGCAACAAATAAAACTGTAGCATTGACAGGAACTGTAACTGCTGCCCCAACTTTAACTACTGGCACTTCTTATCTTGCTGGATTTATTTACACTGTAGGTGCAGGTCCTTCGGGAGAACAGTCGTTTGTGCTAAATGGCACTAATCTGTCGACCACATTGAGAAATGATACTATTGTAGCACCTGCAAATTTTGAGATTTCAACTACTTCAGGTTCAGGTTATACAACAGGTTCGTTAATTCTAACACGTGCAGCAGGAGTCTCTACACGTACAACTACAATCTATGTTAGAATGGTAACTGCACTTGCAGCAGGGAATTACGGTCCGGTTAATGTATCATTGAAATCAAGTGGAGCAATCGTAAAAACTGTTGCTTTAGCAGGTACGGTAATTACTTCATCACCTACGACACCAACAGTTCTAACGTCAATTCCAACATTAACCGGGTTCGGTTATATGCAGGGAACAGGTCCATCAAGTGAACAAAAATTCACAGTTAGTGGAACTTCACTCTCTGCCGGTATTATTGTAACTCCGCCAACTAACTTCGAAATCTCAACAACATCTGGTTCGGGATTCCAATCAACCCCAATTACAATAAGTTTAACTTCTGGTCGTGTAAATCCTACTTTAATATATGTAAGATTAAAATCAGCTCTAACTGCAGGTAGTTATACCGGAGTCAACATTACAGTAGCATCAACAGGTGCTACAACCAAGAATGTTGCATTAGTTGGTACGGTATTTATTTCACCATTGGTTACTGCCGGTGGTGGAGGAACATTTTGTGAAGGATCTACAATAAACCTGACAAGTGTAGGTGCTGACATTCAAAACCGTTACTGGCAAGGACCAAACTCATTCTACTCTACTTCACAAAACCCCACATTAACTTCTGCAACTGCGTCAATGAGTGGAACATACACTGTTACGGGTAATGTAAATGTTGGTGGAAATCTGGTTTTTAATGGTGACTTTGAATTAGGGAAAGTTGGTTTTAGTAGTGGATATACTTATGTTGATACAACCAATACCTCTGCATTATATCCCGAAGGTGATTATACAGTTGTGAAACTACCAGTTTCAGTGCATCCGAATTTCTCTTCATGGCCAGATCATACCGGACGTGGGCTACAAATGGTAGTAAATGGTGCTCCTGTTGCCGGTGTAGTGGTTTGGAGTCAGTCAGTTCCTGTTATTCCGGGTGCTACTTATGCGTTTACTTATTGGGAACAAACTGTAAACGTTCCCGAAAATCCTAAAAATGCCTCTCAGTTACAGTTATATGTAAATGGTGTTGCAGCAGGTCCGGTATATACAGCACCACTTGTCAATAATTCGTGGGCTCAATTTTTATATAATGCAGCAGCTGGTTCAAACACGGTTTTAAATCTGGAATTAATTAATCAGAATACTATTGCAAGTGGTAATGACTTTGCGTTGGACGATATCGTATTCGAACAAATTTTACCTGCTACATCTACTACTGATGTTACGGTTAATCCAATTGTTCCGGTAAGTGTAACGGTGGTAGCTTCTGCTAATCCGGTATTTAAAAATACGCCGGTAACCTATACTGCTACTCCAACAAATGGTGGTAGTACACCTGCTTACCAATGGCAGGTAAATGGAGTTAATGTGGGAACCAATAGTGCAACTTATACCTATATCCCCAATGATCAGGATACAGTGAAATGTATTTTAACATCCAGTCTGACCTGCGTTTCAAATAATCCTGCTAATGCAAGCGTTATTGCAACAGTCATTACACGTACTAACTATTGGTACGGCTATATTGATACAGATTGGGCTAAACCGCGTAACTGGACAGGGAATTACGTACCACTTCCCGGTGATGATGTTGAATATGCAACTGTTGCGAACACTGACTCTGTGGCTATAAACGATTTGTGGCTCGATAAAAACAGAACCATCGGTAGTTTGATTAATGCTACTACCAAAGCGCTGGTAATACCTGCAGCCAAAGGAATTCAGGTAAATAACTACGCCATCACAGATGGAGACCCTAACAGAATCGATATTTTGTCAAGTTCAACACTTGCAAATGGGTCATTACATTTCAATCAACCGATTCAAAACACCTCAGTCAATGCAACAGTTGAAATGTATTCCCGGGCTTCATGGGATTTGGCTCAACCAATAAATGGCAAATATAAATGGCAGTATTTCGGCATACCTGTTACAACAGTTACAGCAATGCCTACTTTTCAGGGGTCTTTTGTAAGAAAATGGTATGAAACAGGTACTGACATTACAAATCACTGGATACAACTGGGAAATGATTCAACATTAGACCCATTTTACGGGTATGAAATTTGTCAGGCAGCGCCTACTACTATTGTTTTTCAGGGAACATTAGTAACAAGCGACTTTGATTCAGGTCAAATGGCCATAACACCTACAGCTTTATATCCGGGACAACATGTATTTGCAAATTCCTATACTGCAGGTATATCAATTTTAGATTTAGACTATGGTTCTGACACCGAAAGTACAGCCTATTTATATAATACAGGCACTTATAATCAATGGTTACCTGATGGTGGACATACATCAGGACAGAGTTCAGGTCAATATGTTGCGGTCCCAAAAAATTTAGCAGGTCAGGTTGGTCTCCCGGCTCAGGTTGCATCAATGCAGTCTGTTTTAATAAAAGCTTTAAATCCAACTTCAAATGCTACATTTGGTATTCGGTATACATCTACAGTAGTGGATTTTGATTCAGCTATACATAGAATCAGAGGAGTTTATAACAATACATTTGAGAATACAGATAAAGTTTCAACTATAATTGACGTAAAAGGAACAAAATCTGCTGATCGTTTATGGCTCATTACACAAGCCGGTTGCTCCAGAACTTTTGATAACGGTTGGGATGGCAGCAAATTTATTGGTTCAGCTCTTTCGCCTCAGATTTATGCAATTGAACCGGATGGTAAATATCAGGTTAATACTGTAGCAGACATAAACGACACAGAAATAGGTTTTCAGGTTGGTGAAGATTCAGAATATACCATGACTTTTACCCATACCAATATAAAAACAAATTATGCAGGGATATATATTGTTGATCTTTTGGAGAATAAAACTATAGATATAACTGAAAGTGGTTCAACGTATACATTCTCAGCTTCTTCTTCAACACAAGCTGAAAAGCGATTTAAAATTGTTGCACGACATTATGAAGAAAATGCTCCCGATTCAGAAAGTCAGGTTAAAGTATTTAGTAGCAACGGAAACATTTTTGTTCAGAATTTAGACAATGTGAAGGGAGATATAATGATATTTGATATTGCTGGTCATTATTTAGAGAAAGTCGCACTCGTTCCTAATGGAATTGTTACACTCTCAGGGATAGTACCAGGGGCCTATGTTGCCAAAGTTATAACAGCAAAAGAAGATTTCTCAAAAAGACTAATTGTCAGATAATAAAGTGGATAAAAGACAGAAAAACATATTAGTTTGGGTTTTAACATGGGCAGGTTTGCTCCTGGCAGTGCTGTATTCTCCATTTGGTAGTCCGGAATTATATGGTCCAAAGAAATTTTCTATTGCAAATCAGGGAGTAGCCTTTAATGGTCTCACTATTGCAACATACTCAGGTAAAATTGACAATACAAATAAAATTAACGTCAAAAACAATAGTAAAAAATTTAGTAGTGGCGGTTATTCCGGCACCTCTGAAAACTCAATACTTGATAATAACATAAATTTAGGGTCAAAGCGAGTGATTTTGAACAACAGTTTAAGCTTTAGTTCGCCAGTAAGTAACAATTTTGCTTCCCCTATCACTAATTTTGCTCAGAAAGAATCAAATAATTCGAATGCCGGTGGAGGAATTGGTGGGGACTTATACTCATATTCAGGCAAAAATTCAAAAAGCAAAGGCAATAATAACCAATCCCCTGAATTGATTTCATTAACTTCGGATTTGTCATTATTATCTAACAACAATACCACAAAACTAACTGCAACTTCGGCTTTAGACGGTACTACTGACCCCGGTGGTGACCCAACAGGTGACCCTATACCTGTGGGCGATGGTTGGATATTACTTCTATGCTTAGCGGCAAGTTATGGTATTTGGAAATTTAAAATAAGCCGAAGTATTGGATAACATACTTGACTCTCCAATAATAGCTTAAACCTTTTTGATTTTAAACATAAAAAAGCTTCATAATTTCGTATTATGAAGCTTTTAATTTATGATATGATTTGGGTTTAATTCAATCAAAATAAACGCAGTACAAAGCAACCATTGCAATAATCAGCGCCGAAGATGAAATGACAATAGATATCCACCAATATCTCTTTACCAAATCTTTTGCTTCTTCTGTTTTCTGCTTTTTATCCAGTACCTTTTTCTTATAATCGTACCAGCCCTTATACTTTTCAAAAACTTCAAAACCTTTGGTATCGAGCGTAATGTCATATTCTCCTCCCCAGAGCAGGTTTATATGCTTAATCAGACCAATATCAGTCATGTAGTCTACATAACGCTTATCAGTCTTGATAATCATGCTTTTGTTGCCGGAAATATGCTTCTTCGAATTAAAATATAATTCCCTCAGAATCTTGTCAACATTTTGATTGAATTCCCTATCGTAATCTTTATTCATAGTGGATAAATAAACTTAGTTATCAATAGTCGTTTCAAGCTGAATAGTTCATAGTATCAATTAATTGCTACAAAACTACATAATTAATTTTAAGCATCCAAAAAATGTGGGATGTAATTTAGACGTCTGCTGTATAAAATCATATAGACAAGCCACAAAAAAACCTTACTGAACTTGATCAGTAAGGCTTTTTTGGCTTTTATAAAACGTAATTCAAAGAATTATTTTTTAGATTCAGATAGCTTTTTATCTTCCTTTTTTGCTTTAGCCAAACTTACTAATTTACCCATCTCCACGGTTATTGGAGAAGCAATAAATACAGATGAATAAGTTCCGAAAATAATACCAAATAGCATAGCGAAAATAAAGCCACGAATGGTTTCACCACCGAAAATGAACATCGAAAGCAGTGTTAGAATAACAGTCATTGTAGTACTAAATGTACGACCCAACATTTCATTTACTGACAGGTTTATCAAAGAAATACGATCACGTTTTGGGAACAGTAATACGTTTTCACGGATACGGTCATAGTTGATTACCGTGTCGTGAACTGAATAACCAATTACCGTAAGAATAGCTGCAATAAATGCCTGGTCAATTTCCATTGAGAATGGCAGGAAGCCATATAATAAAGAAAATGCACCTAACACAATAATGGCATCGTGAGCCAGAGAAACAATAACTCCTAAAGCGTAACCCCATTCTTTAAATCGAATAAAGATGTACAACCCAATTCCGAAAATTGCAAGAACAACTGCCCAAATTGCTGAACGTTTAATGTCATCGGCAACAGTTGGCCCTACTTTTTGTGAACTCTTTATGTTCTCTTTAATAAATTGCTCCTTAGTTATTGAACTTTTTAATAAAGGTTTTAAATTATCGTAGATTTTGCCTTCAATTTCGTTGTCAATTGTAGGAGAATTATCATTGATTTTATATTTGGTTGCAATACGAACCTGATTGTCACTTCCAATAGTAATTACTTGTGGCATGTCACCTTCGAATGCTTTCTCTAGCATTCGGCGAACGTTATCTGTACTAACAGGCTTGTCAAATGCAACGACATAGTTGCGTCCACCCGAGAAGTCAATTCCTAAACTGAATCCACGAACTCCAAAGGATATAAAGCTAATAAGGATTAGGCTGATTGAAAGTCCATAAAACCATTTACGCATACCCATGAAATCAACTTTCATGTCTTTAAACCAGTTTTTAGTAACACCGGTAATGAAAGTAATTTCTTTTGCACTTTCGTGGTTTGCATATAAATAAAGCATATAACGGGTAAGGAACACAGCTGTAAAGAATGAGGTAGCAACCCCGATAATTTCCGTTACAGCAAAACCTTTGATAGGTCCTGTTCCAAAATAGGCTAAAATTACACCGGTAATTACAGTTGTTACGTTCGAGTCGATAATAGCAGAAAGTGCATGTCCAATACCATCGTCAATTGCTTTTCGCATCGTTTTGCCTTTATTCATTTCTTCTCGGATACGTTCATACATAAGCACGTTCGCATCCACTGCCATACCGAGTGTCAGCACTATACCCGCAATACCCGGCAAGGTAAGAACAGCTCCAAATGATGCCAAAACACCAAATAGGAAGAAAACGTTTATAAGCAATGCAATATCAGCTATAAGTCCTGGTACTAATCCATAATATAGTATCATATAGAGCAATACCAGTACGAAAGCGATTATAAACGAAATTAAACCATTATCAATAGCTTCCTGACCCAAAGTTGGACCAACAATGTTTTCCTGAACAATACGTGCAGGAGCTGGCATTTTACCTGATTTCAAAGTATTAGCTAAATCCTTTGCTTCTTCAACAGAAAAGTTACCGGTGATTTGTGAGCTTCCGCCTGTAATTTCTGTGTTTACTGTTGGGAATGAATAGATATAACCATCCAAAGCAATCGCAATGGATTTACCTATATTGTCTTTAGTCATACGCGCCCAGGTTTTTGAACCTTCGGCATTCATAGTCATACTTACGTTAGCGTAAGCTGAAGTTTGGCTAAAGTCTGCACGCGCATCGGTAATTACATCACCACCAAGAGGAGCACGTCCATCACGATTGGTGATTTTGATAGCAATTAACTGGAAGATTTCACCTTTTTTATCAAGTGATTTTACTGACCAACGTAAACCTAAGTCGCGTGGTAAAATTTCACGCACTTGTTTCGTTTTAAAGTAATTATTAATTTGAATAGTGTCTTTGCTGTGAGCATAACCCACAACCGGACCACGACCAGCCTGACCGCCCTGAGCATTAACCTGAAGAAGTGCAAACAAAGGATTTTCTTTGCGATTCTTTTCCATTTGTTGAACTGAATCAGTTGCATTAGCAGTTGAAGCTGCATTTTTCTTCTGTAAAGCTGCTTTCAGACTATCTACATCGCTTAACGGTTTTGCTTTAGCAACTACTTTATCAGTTGTCGCTGAAGTTTTAAGTGTGGTATCTTTGACAGCAGGAATTCCTGTTACCTGAAGTTTTGCCAATACTTTATTTGCTTCAACAACATTGTTGATAATTTCATTTAAGTCATAAGTTTCCCAAAATTCAAGATTGGCAGAACCTTGAAGCAATTTACGAACACGTTCTGGTTCTTTGATGCCCGGAAGCTCAATAAGAATACGACCATTACCCAATTTCTGAATGTTAGGCTGAACCACACCAAAACGGTCAATACGTTGACGTAGTACATTGAATGAATTGCTGATAGCACCTTCAACTTCGGTTTTCAACACTTTGATAACATCTGCATTGGTAGTAGTAAGTGAAATTTTATCTTTCAACTCAAACGTACTGAAAATGGTAGCCAGCTTAGCATTAGGATCAAGTTTAGTGTAAGCTTCTACAAACAAATCAATATAAGCTTTTTGGCTGTTAGTTTTCTGAAGTTCAGTTGCTTTGCCCAACGCCAGATTGAAGTTTTGATTAGTGTTGAAATCTGATAACGAACGAAGAATATCTGCTTCAGATACTTCAAGGGTAACGTTCATTCCACCTTTTAAATCGAGACCAAGATTAATCTCTTTTTCGCGACATTCTTTCAGCGTGTAGCCACTTTTTAATAAAGGTAGTTTCCAAACGATTACACTCGACAGAGAATCTAAATAATTATATTCTTTAATTTTGTCACCTTTGGCATATTCTTTAGCCTTGTTGTTGTAATGGCTTGTAACAACGCTAAATGAGAGATAAAATATGCACACTAAAGCCAGAGCTATCGCAAACAGTCTGACAAGTCCTTTGTTTTGCATGGGGAAATTTATTTAAAATAAGACATTAATAATTTCGATTTTTCAAAAGAGTTGCAAATATAGCATTTTTTTTATTACAAACATAAAAATAGGCTATTAGAAATCCTAATACTCGTAAAATCGATGAAATTAAATGCTGCAACCGAAAAAAAGAATCCATGAAACTAATCATGAATTCTCCTAAGTTGCGGAAGCCCGACTCGAACAAACGTCAGCTGCCTGGCAATTTACCACACTGGTAATAATAGACATTGAATCAACATTGAGAATATCTTACTGAAATTCTCTGGTTTAAATGAACCTATAAGTTTGTTTGCGAATGCCTGAAAAGCACCTGTCAATAAATTTTATTGATATGAAAACGTTGATTCGAGGGTAATTTTGGAAACCAGGACAAAAGAATTACTACATATTTTCTTCTAAAATACTGATTTTTGGTTGATTGAATAAA
Organism: uncultured Paludibacter sp.; assembly: GCA_964612615.1. Classification (GTDB taxonomy): domain Bacteria; phylum Bacteroidota; class Bacteroidia; order Bacteroidales; family Paludibacteraceae; genus Paludibacter. The sequence continues at coordinate 20,532 of CAZTDH010000002.1, forward strand.
GTGTTTTACACCTATCTTCCTTGATATAAACATTTTATACTAACAATGAATTATGGAGTCTCTACTCCTGATTCGCATTATTTACTTAAATTTAATTCATTGGATTATTTTTGTGTGAAAAACAGGAAAACATACAATCCTTTTGGAAATAATACTATTAGTCAATAAATATTTTCACGGTAGTATTCTCATTTCTCAGAATATAAATTCCTTTTGAAAGAACAATAGAAAGTGTTTTTCGGCAAACCAACTGACCACTGACTGTGTAGATATCCACCGGCTCGGTTGAAGTAACCAGACCATTTTCGATTTGCACATTCAGTTTTGATGTGAAAATCTGTTGAACAGCAGTTGAATTTCCATAAAGTGTAATTTTTGTAACCGACATGCCGCTTGAACCGGAAGTTTTGATGGTGATATCGTCGCTCCCGGTGGTTTTGGGGATAAAAGAAGTGGTTGATTCTACGTTAGCTGTTGTCAGGTAAGCCGTTTTGTCGTTGCTACCGCCTCCATCCGATATAATAATCGGTCGTGAAGTGCTACTGTTCAGGAAAGAACAGTCGATTTTGGTGCAACCGCTTACTTTTATGGTTAGCACTGCCGAGGTGCTACCCCATTTATAACCTGTACCCGATGACCAGGATACACTTCCGGTTTTGGTAATCCATGCCGGTTCCTGTGGCATGGTTTTACAGTCAAGAATCGTGCTGAATTTCGTCAGTCGGGTAGAAGTATAGTCTGTTTCAGTTGGTGGATCAGGAACAGTGTCGTTGGCATTTTTCACAACGATGGTTCCTGTTGCTTTTGCATTTGAAAGTGCATCGGTGGTTTCTACCGTGAATGCATAAGTGCCTGTTGCGGTTGGTGTTCCTGAAATTTCAATCGTATCAGTTTTCAACACTGCTTGCGTTCCGGTTGGAATCCCGGTAGTACTGAATTTAGTTGCTCCACCCATTTTATAACTGAAAGTTTCAATCGGATTTCCAATAATCACCACCTGATTGTTTTTACCCGTGAGTGTGAGCGTAGATGGTGTTACCGGATCAATATTATTCGAAGTAGTGAACCGCCACAATGCTCCCTGAATCTCACCTGTTGCAGTAACTGTATTCACTTTCCAGTAATAGGTTTTATTTGCTTCGAGTACCGGTATGTTCAGGGTATTCGATATTGTTTCACCCAATAATTCGGGTTGTTCGGTTGTTCCAAAATATACTTTATGCGAAACAGCATCGCGGGCAGCAATCCATTTCAGTGCCACGGTTCCGGCTGCGACAGAATAACGACCGTTGTATGGTTGCGGCAATCCTGCATACGGAAGAACAGCCGGCATAGTGCTTTCGGGGTCCCATTTGCCATCGAATGTCCAGGCAGCATCAATGAGTTTGCGGTTAGCGAGTGTCAGATTGTCGGCAAACCAGGTTGAACCGGCAAGGCCTTTCACTCCGTAGAAATAGGTTGTTGCGCTAACACCCAATGAACCAATACTATCCGAAAGTTGTACATCGAGGTAGTAGAACCTAGCATAATTCTGACTGTTTTGAAGTTTTACCTGTTTATTGTATTCGCTGTGAACCGAACCGCCCTGAATAATCAGTTTCTGGTCTTCGGTGGCTACTCCTTCGTGCCAGATAGGACTGCTGCTTTTGGTTTCGGTGAAACGGCTGTTGATAGCATAGCAATAACCACGGGGACAAAAAGCATCGATACTTCCACGAAAATTACAATCGGCCACGTAATACATCCCACCGGCTTTTCCCCAGGGAGCAAAAGTGTCTTTCCAAAGGCAAAGCACATCTAGGTTGATAAACCACAGACGGGTTGTTCCGGTTTCGGTACGGATAACTTCGGTGTAATCTTCCGAGCCTTCGAAGGTATTTCGAATGTACATATTGGCAATAACAATGTCGTGCAGATTTCCTGCTACATTGATAACTCCGGTTCCGGTATTAACTCCATGTGCGGCATACCATTCGGCACGGGGAAGACTTAATTCAATATGCGTTCCACTGTGCGATTCACCAATCAACGCCACATAACTGCTTTTTATTGAAACTTGCTCGTTATACAATCCATTTTTTACCAGAATTGTTTTCCATTCAGCATTGCTTGTCGGAATGGAATTCAGCGCTTCAGTGATGGTTGTGAAATTACCTGTACCATCTTTGGCAACCACAATTTCATTGGCCGAAAATACTCCGAATGAAACAGAAAAGAATAGAGCTAACAGAATATTTCTCATATGTTTCAGATTGTGTTTATAATTGTTGCCTTTTTCTCCAAACTGAAGGTTGTTGGCTTGTGTTGATTAAAAGCCTGCATGATTCCGAATGCAAAAAGAAATATCAGAAAAACAACACAGTGATCAGCCACTTTCTTTTTGTACAGTAAAATTTGTGTTTCAACATCCATTTTTAATAAGAGTTATAATTATAGTTTTACCAGTTTTAATGACTGATTATAGTTTCCGTTTATAAACTCGACCATATAAACTCCGGCTTTCAACTGCTGGTCGAATTTGAAACTGCGTTTTTCTCCTTTCATCAGACCTGAAATTGATATACTCGAAATTGTTTTACCCGACAAATTGCTGATTACTAATTGTGCAACTCCACTTTCATACGCTTCTACATCAAAAGTGGTTGAACTCAGAAACGGATTAGGATAAGCTTTCAGATTCTTAGCAGTTGATTGAATGGTTGGAAGTCCGGTTGAAGGAACATACTCGTAAGCTCCCACATCAACAGCAGTTCCATAAAAACCTCTGAGATTGATGTCAAAACTTTTCAGCGTGGCGGGATTCATTCCACGAACCACATTGCTTCCCTTATCAATGAAAATGGAATTGGGTTTCAAGCGGCCAAAACCATTTTTCGGCAGGCTGCCGTCCGCTTCGCGTGGTGCCAGAAAATCTTCTTTGGATGTACTTACAAACTCGTTGTAAATCGTTTTTTGATCAAAAGATCCACCGGTTGCAGTTTTGTATGGCACCAATGCTGTTGCACCGTTGATGCTGTTCCAGCTATTGTTAAGTGTTGTTGTTCCGGCTGCTAAATCGAACATTTGTGCTTCACCACCAACTTTAGCATCGAAGCTGATATTGTTTCTCAAATCACTTGGATAAGCACGAACACGGAAATTCTTCATTCCCTGCCAACCCACACAATTGAAAATAAAAAGGCTGTCGGCATTGTTGTTTTCGCTGTAACAGGCTCCTGTGGAATATCCATCGAACGAAATGCAATTCCGAACCTGATGCTTCGCAGCCCAACCATCACCACCGAGTTTGAAGCCGTTCCCGTCGCCACTCCAGGTAGTTGGGAATGCATTTTTCTGACCATATTCCCAATTCGGGTCAGGTGTTACAATCAGATCAGGATTTCCATTACCCATACTCCAGCACGAATCAACATAAATGGTGTAATGTGTCATGTAAAAATCCCAGCCATCGTCGGCATTTTCCCAGGCACGGCAACCTACAAAGCGATTATTAGCACCGGGCGAAAGCTTGCACGAAAAACCATCGGCATTTTCGTAAGTCGTTCCCCAGTCGAGGTTTCGGTATGCATCGCAATTTTTTACCAAATTACAGCAAACCAAATCGGCTGCATCGGCAACTTCCTTTGCCAGTCCAATCTGAATACCGCCATCGCCGTTGTGGTGTAAAACGAGTTGTTCGCAGATATTATAACTGCCTTCAATTTTAATTCCGTTGTCGGGCGCCTGACAAATTTCAAGACCTTTCAGATAGTAATAATTCCCCAGTATTTTAAATCCGCGTGCTTCACCACGTGCTGTGGCATCAACGGTTGTATAAGAAGAGAAAATATCGTAAAAATTCAATACGGGTTTTTCGCCAGGATAATTGAAAATGCAATAGCGTGCAAACTCATTCCCAATTCCGGTCAGGAAAATGGTGCTGGTATAACGATACGTTCCTCCACGAAGATAAACGCTGTCGCCGGCTTCCATGGCACTCAGTGCTTTTGTCAGATTAAAAAAAGGAGCGTCTTTGGTGCCGGAATTACTGTCGCTTCCCCCTTTTTCGGTTGGAGCACAATAATAAGCTGTATGAATAGTCGATTTAAAAGTGGCTGTGACGGTTTTTATTGTATCAACTAAAATGCTTGTTTTCAGATTGGTGGAAGTTATATTACCACTCCATCCTACAAATGTTGCTTGCTTAGTCAAATCGGGTACTGCTTCCAGTTGAACGGTGGTTCCTTTTGTGTAAAATGGTGCGTCGGGCGTTTTTATCACGCTTCCTTTACCAATCACATTTACTGTAAGTGCAAATTCTTTGGTGCCTTCTGAAGCTCCGACAATGGTAATTTTATCAAAATTCGGACCTCCGTTTACAGTCAACGAGCTAAAAACGATTTTGTTTGTTCCCTTTCTCAAATTCAAAACAGTTGTTGTTTCGAGCCAGGTGGTATAGGCTCCCGAATAACCAAAAGGCATATTGGCTACCTGCAGAACATCGTTCACTGTTACACTCATGTCGCGAACATCCGATTTTCCGTTTGCCCAACGAACCGAAACAGTGGCAGCAGGCATATCAGCTGCAATGGAAAATTCAAGGGTCAGCTTACTTCCAACAGCATTAGTAAAGTCAACAAAACTCGAACCGGTATAACCTGCGTGTTGAGTGTCAGTTTTACCATCGAAGATGCCGCTTTCGGCCTGAACAACTACATCGGCGAATGAACTTAGTGAGAATAAAATAAATGAAATAAGGATAATTGAACGTGTTGTCATGGAAGAGAGAGTTATCTGCAAAATTTAATTGATTGATTCTGATTGTTATAACTTAGTTTTACAATGTAATTTCCTTTAGCCAGGTTGCCAAGATAAACAAGCTGGTAATTGTTTCCGGAAGGGAAAATCTGATTGTCAACACATTGCATGACACATTTCCCGCTGACATCATAAATGTTTAAGGAGATTTTCTCTGTCTTTTCAAGTTTAAAAGAAATGCTTGAAAGATCAGATCCGCTGATTTTCAACTCATTTGAACTATTGTAAATTGGGTTGAAAATATCGGTCGGAGCTTTATATTCGAATGCTCCCAAATCGGGTGCTGCTCCGTTAAACGCTATCGGATAAGTTTTATCCAGAAAAGTATAACTTACAACCTGACCTTTATCAATGCAATCGGAAGTGGGCAACAGGCGACAAAAACCATTGTCAGGGATGCCTCCATCTGCGTTTCTTGCATTTCCGGCCAATTGACCGGCAACTGTATTATCAGTTAAATCCACCACAAAATCGGCATAACTGCCAATACCGCCGTTTTGCTTGTCGCTGGTGGTTGTCCCAAATTGCCAGCTGTTATTTTGGGTGATATTCTGACTCTGGTCGCTGATCATTTTGTCGGTCGACTTGAATGCGATACAGTTTTTAATGGTATGGCCGGTGCTTCCGCTGGCCATGGAGAATCCTTTCACATTATCCCATGTCGTGCAGTTGAGCATTATCTGTGGATCCTGGTTATCATTTTGGTCGAAGCATTTTCCACCACCGCCAACGTATTTCATATCAAAAGCAATGCAGCCGACGGCAATGTTTGTTCCGCGTGAATAAGTGCTGTTACCGCCCATTTTGAAACCGTTTCCGTTACCTGATTTATTTCCCCGAAGTGTTGCCGCACAGGCATTGTGCCAGGTACGGCAATTGAGCAGCAGAACGCCAAATGTATTAGAATAGAAATCCCAGCCATCGTCGGAATTATTCCAGGATCGGCAGTTTTCAAAGATATTTCCCGGTCCGCAAAATAGTTTACAGGCAAAACCATCAGCATTTCCACCACTTTTGTGCGAATCACAATTGTTGTACGAATCGCAGTTCAAAATGTAATTGTAGGCACATGTTCCATCATTTGCACCGGAATCTTTCCCTAATCCGATTTGAATTCCGCTGTCGTAACAGGCATCAAAATCGCAATACTCAATAATATTCCAGTTGCTTTCAATTTTGATGCCGTTATCGCCAGCTTCTTTAATTTTTAATCCCTTTAAATGCCAGTAATTAGCTCCTGCTTCGATAACAAATGCACGGTATGCATCACCGGGTCCCTGCGAACTAAAGTTCAGCAACGGACGTTCGGTTGAACTGTTGTAACCCGTTCCAAAAATACAAATCCGTTTGTCGGCTGTACCGGCTTTGGTCAGATGTATGGTGGCTGAGTAAGCATAAGTTCCCGGTAATACAAAAATTGTATCACCTGCATTTACAGTGCTTACCAATGCGGAAATATTTAACTTTGGTGCGCTGACAGTGCCTGCATTGGCATCGTTTCCAGTTGGTGAAACGTAATAATTTGCAGCAAAAGATGGTGAAGATAGTATTGTAAGCAGGACTAATGCTAAACGAAGTGATTTTTTCATAAAGCTTTCTTAATCAATTGTTTTTGCGATAAATCTTCTGTAATTTGGTTTTTCCGTTTTCGTAAATGCTTTTACGAATTAGTAAGCCGTTGTTCAACGATGATACTTCCTGACCATTCAGATTGAAATATCTTTCTGAAACTATCTTTCCGAAATCTGCATTAATTTCATTTACAGCATTGGGAGTATAAATGCTACCTGTAATAATCAGATTTTTGATATTCACATCTTTGGTACTGTTATTATTGAAACGGATATAAATGGTCGGACCCCACGGAGCGGTAGTAGCACTCAGGTCAATTACTTTGCCTGTTACCCAGCTGGTGCTTCCGTTCTTTGCCTGTACACCCACCTGAGTCCAGGTTTTATTGTCGGTTGAAAACTCAATAATGGCTGCTCCGCTCGATGAACCTACCGCCTGAAAATCAAACACGGCACTTTCGGCAGAAGCCAGACAGAAAGGTCCCCAGACTGTTGAAGTTGTTGCGGTTTTTACAGTAAACTGGCTAGCCACATTGACAATAACCTGTTTCGTTCCCGTAGGACGTGTGCCGATTTTTGTTGTGTCTGTTGTAGTTGTATCTTTTTGGTCGGGAGTTGGATAAGTCCAGGTGCCTGAATCAAATTCCTTTGCTCCCAAGTCGGGTTTTGTTCCCGAATATGGAATAGCATAGAATGGTTTCAACCGAATGCTGGTCTGAACAGTTCCTTTATCTATCGCCGGATTATTGCTTTTCAATCTAAACAGCGCTGTAATGCGTGGGTCGGTGAGGCGATAATCCAAGTCACGTTCCACTTTGTAATCTGCCACGTTCAGGCTTTCGAACATATCATCAGTAAACGAAAGTCCGAGATTCCAGCTGTTTGTTGTTTCGGTACTTCCGGCAGCTATGGCTTGTCCGGTTCCACCGTACGATAAGTTATTTATCATCACGTGTTTTCCCATTGTTGGTACTTCCTGAAAAGCAAAATTTCCCATGCCATTGTTGTTGTAACCGGTACAATTGATACATGTTACTCCCCATGAATTATGATTTTGATCGAAACCTTTTCCCACATTTCCAAAAGCAAAACTATTCAAAACCACGTTCGGAGCATTGCCATCAACACCACCTCCACCTCCGAGTTTAAAACCGTTGCCATCACCCTGATAGCTGGTGATCAAATCCGGCCAGTAATTTACACCATTTCCGTACGACCAGCAACTATCCACTAAAATGGGTTGACCTCCGCCATACACATCCCAACCATCATCTGCATTTTCCCAAGCCCTACAACCCCGGAAAACAGTTCCGATGCCTTCTTTAGCTGCAAAACCATCGCCGTTTTCAGCATTTGCCTGCACGTTGCAATTACGGTATGAATCGCAATTCAGGATATAAGCATTCACTGCTCCTGCTGCCAGTGCAATGCCATCCATCCCACATTCCTGAATAGTCATTCCTTCCAGAGTAATGTTTTCTCCGGCAATAATTACTCCATTATAGCCTGCTTTGTATATTTTTATCCCACGTACACGCCAGTAAGCCTGTCGCAAATCCATACCACGGTAAGTGGAACTTTCGCTTCCATAATTACGAAAGGAAGAACAATCAAAAATGGGTTTTTCGCCACGAACGGCAGATACCAAAACAGAAGAAGTTTTAGTAGCCGGATTGGATGCTTTGACTGTTGAACCAACTGTATAATTTCCGCCTTTTACCCAAAGTGTATCACCTGCTACGAGTTTTGTAAAAGCTGTATTAGGCGATAACCAGGCTGTTTGAACAGTAAGTCCGTTGTTTGAATCGTTGCCGGTAGGTGAGAGCCACAATTGGCGGGCAGAAACAATTGTAGATAACAAAGTGAGGTGTAGAAAGAGTATAGATTTTTTCATATCGACCGATTAAATTCAACTCTTCCAAAGTTTAAGACTTTGGAAGAGTTTGATTGAAAAATTATCTAATAACTAGTAGTTTAGAAGTTTTAATCTGATTGCCAACAACTAACTGACACAAATAAATGCCGTTGCTGAGCGATGAAACCGATACCGGAATAAAATATTCCACACCTGAATCAGCCTGGCCTTCATACGCTTTGGAAATGATTTGCCCATTCAGGTTGCAAATATTGATTGTTGCACGGCTCGAATTGTCTGTACTGAATTTTACCACAGCTTCATTCACACAAGGATTTGGAGAAACTGACAAACTTAGTTTAACATTCATGTTCATTATCACCTGTAATGCTGTGTTTAAAGGACCTTCCTGCAATTCATAAGGACCTAAATCGCGTGCTGCACCGTAAACATCCTGTTTCAACCAGGGGAATTCATTGGTATAAGGAATATTCTTCCATAGCCCTTTGTCAATCAACACACTACCTGGTTTTAGCCGCGCGAATTTGGTTGGCATACTGCCATCAGCCCCACGGGGAGCTTTGGCATCTTCTTCGCTCAGGCTTACATAATCCGATGCCCCGAATCCACGTATTACATTTGTCCAGGCTTTATCGGAAGTCGATAACATGGCGTTATTGCTGTTTATACCACCTGCAATTTCGATATTTCCGAAACAAACATTATTATAATATTCGCAGTTTGTGGATGACTTCTCAAACATAAAGTCGTAACCGCATCCAAATGCCAGGCAGTTTACCAGTATTTCACCACCGTTATGACTGTTCTGGTCAAAACCTTTTACCGAACCGGTTTTGTTACAGTTGAATGCTACGCAATTCCATGCTTCATGGATACCTTCCGATGAACCACCGGTACCGTTTCCACCCATTTTCACACCATTCCCATTTCCCATAAATGAACCTGTATCATTTGCCCAGCCAAAGTTTTCAGCACGACCTGAACCCCATGCCCAACATTCAATAATTTTTACAGCATAGTCGGTTTCATATAAATCCCAACCGTCATCCGAATTATCCCAGGCACGGCAGCGGATAAACCGGTTGCCCATTCCATTGTGCATTTTACATGCAAAACCGTCAGCATCACCACCGTTACTATCCGTATCATAGTTCAGATATGAATCACAATCAATAATATCGTTGTAACAGCAATAACTACCGTCATTCTTTGAAATTCCGGGATTTGTATCCGAGAAAACATGCCCGAATCCAAGTTGAATACCGCCATCATCATTGTAACTGAAAGTACATTTTTCAATAATGTTGTGATTTCCCTCCAGTTTTATAGCATTATCACCGGCTTGTGTAATATGAATTCCTTTAATATGCCAGTAACTTCCATTCAACTGAACTCCACGAATTCCCAGTGCTTTAGGTTGATCTTTAAAGTTCCAAATCGGAAATTCACCCGGATAATTTTTAATGGTAATTCGTTTTGCAGCAGTTGCTATGGTATAAATACGTACAGTTGTTTTTGTTCCATCTTTCATCATAGTTGGGTAATAAGTTCCTCCACGACAAATAATAGTATCGCCCGGAACAACCGTGTCTACAGCTTTCTGAATGTTATACCAGGGCGAATCGAACGTTCCTTCGCCTGAATCGCTTCCGGTTGGAGCAATGTAATATACTTTGGAATCGGTGTTTGAACCAGTTCCGAGAAGTTGCAATTGTGCAGAAGCTCCACCGCCTGTCAAAGTCAGATTATAACTGTAGGATTGTAGTGCAGTTGGGGAAAATTGAACGTAAATTGTGTCAATAGCTAATGTATTAGTTGAATAAGGCAATGATAATGATGTGCTGAAACCACTTGACGAAGAAGTTGAAATCAGAAAATCCGGATTTACAGGATTCATGGTTAAGCTGCCAATAAAGATATTACCATCGGCAGGCGATAAATATTTGGCCGAAATGGAAAAACTGCGCTTGCTGAATGTTCCGGTTTTAACTGCACCAAAATTGATGGTTGATGGATTTATGGTAATACTGGCAACTTGTGAAGTTAATTGTGAAACCCGACCAACTGTTGAGGTCAGATAATTAGAATTTTCTGCAGTTCCGTTGTATTCAAAAACAGCAAAATGATAGGTTTCACCCGCTTCGAGACCGGTAATCACCACATTGTCGGAATTTCCTGAATAAGCGGCTGTTACATTGGTGTCGAGTAATTTAGGTAGATTCAGGTAGGGTGTTCCATCAACCGGCAACCATGTTACAGCAGTTCCTTTGGAATATACTAATAATCGTCCGGTGCCATTCCCTTTGGTAAAATTAATTTTCATCGATGAACCGGTAACTTCACTGGCAGAAATAGAAGCCTGAGTGGTAGGTTCATCACCCATAGTTGAAACCGTAACGGTTACATTATCGATATAAATTGTTGCCGAGCCGCAAAGGAATTTTAGGAGAACGCCTTTTGTTCCGGCTTCACCAACTGACATATTGGCCTGAGCATAAGTAGAAGCTGAATTTACTGTTGCAGTTCCAATACTGGTCCAGTTTGCACCATTGTCAATTGATTTATATACCGTGATTACTTTTCCACTTCCACTTCCACGATGAACGAAGCTAACAGAAGTTGGTTTATCAATAGCAGGTGAAATCAAATAACCATTGGTATTCATAGCAGCACGGTTACTTCCATTATCAGCTTTTCCGGCAACACCATTTAATTTCCAGATTCCTGAAGCCAGCGTAGCAGCTGTTTCTGACGAAGGTGCTGAAGTTGGCATTCCGGTTTCGAAAGTCTCGGAAATCTGGGCTGAAACTATACCAACAAAAAACAATAATCCCATTAGTGATAGTGTAAGTTTTTTCATAAAATATATTTTTTAGGGAAAAATGTAAAATCCTGACAGACTGATTTATGTCTGTCAGGATTCTATATATGATTATTTTTTCACAAATTTCTGAGTTGCAGTTCTTCCTTGTTTATCTTCAATTTGTACGATATAAATGCCTTTTTGCAGGCGGTTTGTATCGATAATCTGGGACATAGTGGATTGTGCTACAACTGAACCTGACATGGAGTAGATTTTCAATTTATTAATGTCGCCGTACACAATCAATGCAGTTTCTGTTTGATATATAGGGAAACTGACTTTCGGGGTTGCTACAGTTTCAACAGCTGAAGAAACATCATACGTTTTCACATAGAAATCGTAGATACGAATACCACCACCTGAAGTTGTATTTATGAACTTGATTGTAGTTGGTTTTTTAGTTGCTTCTAATCCAATAGCAAGCATCAAATCCCAGTTAAGCATGGTTTGTTTAGCTAATGAAGCCGATGTCCATGTTTTGGTAACTCCACCAACCGTATATTCAACATTTAAGGTACGTGTTCCTGTGAAATTAAGGTTCATCTTCATTTCAACCAAACTTGGTAATGTCCACATAGCATAACCGCCACTACGTTCCACATTAATTGCACCAACAGTACATCCTGAAGGAGCTGTTCCTGATGTTTCTACATAAGCCGGATTTAATACGGTTGGATTTGCAGCTACACTTCCGTTACCAATTGTAAGTACTCCCTGCAAATCAGCAGGTAAGTGATTGATTGAATCCTGTAAATGATACCAGTCGCCGGTCAGAATTTTAGTTGGCAATACACGGGTGATATTACAGTTGAAAGAAACTGTTGAACCTTCCATACCACCCACAGAACTTACTAAAAATGCACCGTCTTCGGTTGGAGTTCCATTAAATGTTATTGTTTTAGCAGTGGCATCTTTCACTGCCGAAATTCCGCCGGGTAGAGTTGTGTAGGTCACATCTGTTGCACCACCACCCCAGGTAAATGTAGTTTGAACCATTGCATTGCCAAAGAAAACTTCCTGAGCGGCTTTACCTTCGGTCAATACAAGCGTTGCGGCAGCCTGGGTTGAAATTTTAATTGTACCGCTAAGTGTGATTGTGTTAGTACCACCAACATTTACAATTGAATACGTTCCTTCAGCAGTTGGAATTCCTGAAATAGTCAAGGTTTTAGCTGTTGCATCTTTAACTGCAGACAGTCCTTCCGGCAAATTTGTTATTGTTACATCTGTTGCAGCACCACCCCATTTGTAGGTTGTTGTTGTGATGGCAGTACCAGAAAACACAAACTGATCAGCTTTCCCCGATGTGAGTGTTAATGTTGAAGTTGTTGCATTGCCTGTTTCGTATGCTCCCATGTCGGCTTTACCGTCATTATACAAAATAGATATTGGAGCTAAAGACAATCCGCCCGGACTATGAGCTGCTGGAACAAAGTTCTCTATATTTTCACCGGCATTAATAAATTTACTACTGGCAATAAGTTTGCAAAAATCATTATCCGGTAAACTACCATCAGCCTGACGATCAGCTAAGAACAAGGTTGAAGAGAGGCTCTTGAACTGAGCTGAATGATCCTGTACATTTTTGGCAACACCACCAACTTTGTTTCCATCTTTGTATGGATCGCAACCATCAAAAGTTGTCCAGCTATTAAATGAAGTGTTTGGCACTTGTGCACCTGTTTTATCTGCCGACAAAAATTCATGATTTAAAACTGTTGGTTTAAAACCGATATTGTTTCTCATGTACATAGTTCCATATTGGAAAATTGTAGGGAAACGATAATTATATTCGTTACCAAACGATACATTATTAAGTATATACATGGCTTCATAAGCATTATTTTGGTCAAAACCTTTGTGTAGACAATCGAAAGCTACTGAATTACGAACCACGTGCGCACCAACCGATTGAGCAAATGCAGCTCCACCGGAAGTTCCACCACCACCGAGTTTAAATCCGTTACCATTTCCTGTACCAACATTGGCAGAAGTTTTACCGGCATTCCAGCTCCAGCAGTTATCAATTATAATAGGGTGATATACCATGTATAAATCCCAGTTATCGTCCGAATTGTTCCATGCACGACAACCATGAAATTCAGTTCCCGGACCGGGAAAAAGTTTTGCAGCAAAACCGTCAGCATCACCACCATCATCAGAACCGCTAAATGCAACACTATCGAAATTATACCAGGAATCACAGTTTATAATTACATTATGTTTACAGTAACTATATAATGGATTGAATTGAGGTTCGCCTGAAATGGGAAAAGACTGAGTTTCTTCAATAGAGAAATCTTTGTACATACCAATCTGCAAACCGGTGTCATTGTTGTTATGGAATTTACAATTTTCAACGATATTGTAACTGCCTTCCATTTTCATACCGTTGTCCTTGGCATTACACAGTTCAAGGTTCTTGAAATGCCAATAATCACCAAAATGATTCACGTAAATACAACGGGCTTGTTTAAACTCATTTACGTTTGTAACTACTTCTGCAGAACCGTCAATAACTACTTTTTCACCGGGATATCCCCACAGGCAAATGCGCGCATCGGCAGTTCCGGCTTTTTCAATTTTTACACGTTTGGTAAGCATGTAAGTACCGCCACGGAGGTAAATAATGTCGCCCGGAGCAGCCAGATTCACTGCTGTTTGGATGTTTAATAAAGGAGATGCTTCTGTACCGGCATTGGAGTCGTTACCAGTTGTTGATACATAAATGGTTCGCGCGGAAATTAATCCGGCTAAACACAAAAGTGTGAGTGCAAGTGTAAAAATTCGTTTCATGACATTAAATTATTAGATTGGTTATTAAAATTCTGCTGTAAAATTACAAGTACTAAAAATAACATGTGTGGAAAAAATGACTTTTTGTGTGCACAAGGCAATTATTCGAATAGTTTAATGAACAATTCAACCATTTATATTTAAGGGTATTTTTGAAACTTATTTAGATTTGGTTGTGATTTGTTTATTTAGAAAAGAAAATAATGATTGTGTTTTTGTTTTTCTATCTGTTGATGTTATAAATACAAATATTATCTAAAGTCAATTTCTCCCCATCTTCAGTTATTTTTTGAACATAGACAATCATTAGAATACCGATATTTGTATCGGATAAATACGCAAAAAAAACCTTTTAAAATTTGATTGTTATGAAAAGACTATTTACAAAATTAATGGTAGTGGTAGCGATATTGCTGTTTAGTACTCTAACTGTTTTTGCTCAGGATTTAACTATAGGTCAGCCTTCATCCATAGCAGGTTGGACTTCAACTCAGGGAGCTGTTTCTGTTGTTCCCGGGGGGTCAACACTACCAACTGTTTCAAGTGGTACAGCAACTTGTTTAACTGGTAATACGCTTAGATTGGGATCAAACACATCGTATCTCCAGATTACTTCAACAAATGTCATTTCAAGATTGGCCTTAGATGGCACTGCAAATTCATCCGGAACTTATGCTTATATTTGTGTTATTGCGTATAGTACAGATGGTGGTACAACATGGTGTAGTGAAGCAAATGCATTGACATTTACCGTTAATGGATATAATAATGCCTGTTTGAATTATGATAACAGCTCATTACCTGCTAATATAAATGCAATAAGAATTTGGAGAAAATATGTAAATGGTGGTTCGGGAGTTGGTTCTGGTCAAACATTACGCATGGGAAATTTACGGGTATGGACAACACCTACTTGTACAGCACCAACATTTTCAGCACAACCTACCGACAATCAATCGGAATGTATCGGTGGAACTAACACATTAGGAACTGTAGCTGCCGATCAGTCACCAACCTATCAATGGTATTCAAACACAAGCAAAACAAATACAGGGGGTACGGTTGTAAGCAACGGAACCGGAGGAACAACTGCAACTTTCACTCCTGCTTCTGATGTATCAGGAACATTTTATTACTATTGTGTTGCATCGAACGGGGCATGTAAAACAGCTTCAAATGCTGTCCAGTTTACAGTAAGCCCTTCAACAGCAATTAATAGCCAGTCTACAGCAACTGCCACTTATGGTCAAAATGCAAGTGCATCTGCTTTAACTGTTTCTGCAGTTGGTAGTGGGCTAAGTTATCAATGGTATCAAAGTACAGATGCTTCAAACGCTACTGCAGGAGACGATGTTACTGTAGGAACAAACAGTAACAGCTATTCACCATCTTCTGCAACTATTGGAACAAGTTACTACTATTGTGTGGTTACGGGTGGTTGTACTCCAACTACGGCTACCAGTGCAGTTTCGGGGGCAATAATTATTTCTTCACCAATTCCGACTATTTCACGCACTTCCGGTTCTGATCCTGTTTCAACAACCTATAACATTGTGATTACACCTGTTGTATATACGTATGTGAATGTGGCTGATGATAATAATGTGACTGCAAGTTGGTACACTGATAATACATATTCAATCACCACAACAGCTCCATCGGGACTTTCATTGAATAAAAACGTACCAGCTAAAACAGTTACGTTGAGTGGAACTCCGCTTGCTATAGGTACATTTTACTATAAATTGACAGTAAATGAAACAAATGGAAATACTATCAGTGGTAGTGTTGTTGTAGCAGCACCTCCGGCACCAACTATTTCACTCATAAGTGGTAATTCAACGCAGGCAATTATACCGGGCAATGCAGTTACCAATATTGTATACACTCTGACAAATTCAACCGGTGCTTCGGTTACGGGATTACCAACGGGATTAAGCGGAAACTACAGCAGTGGAACGTATACTATTTCAGGAACTTTGGATGCAGGTGTTACAGCTGGTTCATATCCATTCACAGTTACGGCAACTGCGCTTGCAGGATATAGTGGAACAGATATTACTGCTACTGGCACTATCGTTGCAAAATCGTTAACAGCTAAAAATGTTCTGTATCTGGCAACTGATGCCACTACTACTTCTAATGATTTATTCTTAGCCCAACTGACCAATAGCGTGAATTATATAGTCACCAAACGTACGTCTCAGGCTAGTTTTGCTGGTAATTATAATGGTATTGATTTAATTGTACTGCATGAATCTTTGACAGGTGGTGATGCGGGTACTGCAGGTCATGAATTAAATTTAATTAAAACAGTGGATAAACCTATTTTGAATCTGAAGTCATATTTCTATTCAACCGGACGTTGGGGTTGGGGTACACCGAACAATGGTAATGCAGGAAAAGGCGTTAAAACAACCCAGCAAACGCACCCTGTGTTTAGTGGTATAACTGTTTCTGACAGCTTGTATATCTACAACACTTTAACTGCAAAAAATATTCAACCTACAACATCAACTATCGGAGGATATCAGATTGCCAAAGTTCAGGGGGGAATAGCTATTCATGATATTCCTGCATCAGTACGATTAACTTCAGGTTCATCAAAATATCTAATGATAAGTTTACTTAGTGGAAAATACAATGACCTTACAAGTGATGGTCTTAAACTGTTGGATAATGCAATGAATTATCTCCTAACCGGAACTCAGTTTACACCACTCGAAATCAGTTCTTTTACTGTAAATGGGGTGGCTGCAACAATCGATAATGTGGCGAATACCATTACATTACAAACAACAGATGTGAATCTGGATCATGTAACACCGGTTATTACATTAGCAGCTGTATCCGGAACCACAGTTGATCCGGCTTCGGGTGTAGAAGTGAATTTCTACGGCCAGTCACACAACTATACAGTAAGCGATGGTGTAAATACCAAAATATATGCTGTAACAATCTCCGGAACATGGACGGGACTTTCTTCCACTTCAATACCGGGAGTATCTTTCAACGGACAGACTATTCAGAACAACGCAAATATACAATTGCAGGTATTTGATACGCTCGGACGTTTGGTGGAAAGTTCGAATAAGAACATCACTATGAACTCTTACAAAAAAGGAGTTTATATAGTGAAAAGTGCCAATGAAAAATTTAAGATTATCGTAACTAAATAACAATTGTTAGCTATTACATTAAAACAGTCGGATTTTCATTCGGCTGTTTTAATGTAATAATTATAAAACTATCTGATCTTGGTCTGTCAATATTTTGGCTGACCAACTTATAACAGTTTTTTTGCATTGAAATATCTAAAACAATATATATTTGTCAGACGTTATAAATATGTAAATTTCATGTATTTAAAAACAATAAGCATAACAACAATTTAAAAATTTAATCATTATGAAAAAAACTAACTTCTTTTATTTGGCATTAATTTGCTTAACACTAATTACAGGCAAAACTTTTGCTCAAGCAGTGGGTGATTATGGATCAAATGCTTCTGGAAACTGGACAACTGCAGCCACATGGGTTGTTTGTGTAACTCCAGGTACATGGTCCGGAGCAACTACTGCAACTCTTGCAACAGCGGCAACTACAAATGTATGGATACGCGCTGGTCATACTGTCATTTTTGATACTTCATCTAAATTGTGTAATAACCTTACTATTGAAAATGGAGGAACACTATATTGTAACACTGCTAACACAAGTCCTAAATACCTGAAAGTATATGGATCAACTATTACTAATAATGGAACTTTGGGGGGCACTGCAGATGCATTATCAATAGGACTATACGGCACAACTCCACAAACACTAACTCTTACAGGAAGCGGTACTTATGGAATAAGCCGTATTCAACCAACAATTGTATCACCTACAATTATAATTGATGCAAATGTTCTAGTTACCTATGCTGGGTCTGGAGGAGCGGGTGGTTCTTCAATCTATAACAATGGCATCGACAATTTTACTCTTACAGTAAACACAGGCAAAACCTTGACTACAGCTGGTTTATCATACATATCAATTGCAACAAGTGGATCTACTGTCCCTAGTACAGGTTATAACATAACTTTAAATATAAATGGCACTTTAACAACCGGTACTAATGGACATATCAATCTTTTAAATGCAAGCAGTAAAACGTCTACAATTAATATTGGTAGTCAGGGAATTCTAAATTGTGGGGGCAATCTTCTAATGCCTGCTGCAGCGAGTACAGGCACTTTTAGTATTGCAACCGGTGGTGTATTAAACATAAATACTGGTTCAATTTTCAAAATTGGTGGAACTGTAACTACTTTGACGAATAATGGAAGTGTGAATGTTAATGGTTCATTCCAAATAGATGAAGGAGTAACTGCTTCAGGAAATAATTTTGCTTATGGTGCAGCCGGTACCTTGATACTAAATAATGCATTACCAAATTATACTGTATCAGGTTCACCATTATATTGGCCAATAACTAACGGTCCTGTAAATCTTACCGTTCAAAATACAGGTGGTGTTCAAATGCAGGTTCCCCGCACACTGACCGGAACAACAACTGTAAGTGCTGGATCTACTTTAAAAACAGGAGCTAATACTTTTACAAATAATGGTACTGCAAATATTAACGGTACTTTCCAGATAGATGAAGGTGGTTGGGCTACAGGGACAAATTTTGTTTACGGTACAGCAGGAACATTAGTATTTAACAATTCTACCGGATTTTATGGTGTATCAGGAACACCAGTATTTTGGCCTGCTAGTGGAGGTCCGGTAAATGTGACAGTTCAAAATACAGGTGGTATAGAAATGCAAATTCCACGTACTGTAACAGGTATTTTTCAAACTGCAACCGGAGTGAAAAATACATTTGGAAATGACCTCACCGTATCAGGAACAGTCCGACTAAATGCTGGCGGCTACTTTGGTAATTTTTCGCCAACCTATAGTGGTACAGCAATATTAGAGTATAATACAGGCTCGACTTATGGAGTGTATAATGAGTGGGGAGCTGGTTCGAGTGTAGGATATGGTGTGCCTAAAAATGTTTCTGTATTAAACTCAACAGCAGTAAATTTATCGGGTGCACGTTCCATTCCGGGAACATTAAACCTTACAAGTGGCAAGCTTTCGTTGGGTGCAAATGACCTGACTATAGGAACTGCCATATCCGGAGGCTCTGCAACAAGCTATATCGTTACAGATGGAGTTGGAAAAGTAACTGTACCTGCTGCATCGGCAGTGGCTACATTGATTCCTGTTGGTGCATCAGCTTCAAGCTACGACCCGGTAAGTGTAACACCTGCAACGGCTACTACTTTTGCAGTAAAAGCATACGCCACATTGTCAGGAACGGCACCATACGGAGTACGCTATAATCCTAAAGAATGGGATATAACTCCAACTCTAGCTTCGTCAACCCTGATTGCATTAACACCATCGAATTTGGTTGAATCAGTTACAAGTCCTGTAATTGGTCATTATGTAGGTGTAAATTATGTAAATAGCACAGCTACTATGACAAACAGCAATACGACTTTTACAGGCACATTTGATACTTTCTCCCCCTTCGTTACCGGCGCTAATGTAGATGTAACAGCGATTACGAATGGAGATAAAAATAACGTAAATGCCTACACGAAAGCAAATCATCTGATTGTAACCGGTACGTTGGCGGGCGATATTATTTCGGTTTATGGACTGAATGGCCAAACAATAGCGAATGTAAAAGCTATCACCAACCAAACTATTATAAATCTGAATAAGGGATTATATCTGGTAAATGTGAAATCGACAGACAAATCAACCGATTTCAAAGTTATACAGAAATAATATAATTCTTCAAATCGTAATAGAAACAGCCGGATTTGATTCGGCTGTTTCTATTTATAAATAGGCAGTCAAATAATATACATATTAAGTCAAATTTTCCACAAGTATTTGTTTCTTTAGTATTATTTTTACGTTACAATAAATCTAACTATCACAAACACTAAAATTTTACTCTTATGAAAAGAACATTTACACACGGAATGACAATTGCTTTTCTATTGTTGTTTAACGCACTAATTCTAAATGCTCAGGTTTTTACATGGGATAAAAGTGAACTCACAACTGCCTGGGCGGATGCTTCCGCAGCAAGTACCATTAAAACATCAAGTGGTATAACGCTCCAACAAATCGGCACACAAGGAGTGGCTACCAGCTATATTCAGGTTGGGAATTCAAATGCCAGCATGGTTTTAAACAGTACATCAAACGACGCTTTAACAATAACCTCTGCCACTGATCCTATTTCATCAATTAAAATCACTTATGGTGCTAATGGAAGCACTAATACGACTAACCCTTATGTAGGATTCAATGCTACTCCTACAGCTATGGGAAGTGCAACTGCAGTTACAAGTAGTTGTGAAATGTCAACTGGTGTGACCGGTACGGCTGGTGTGCAGGTAACATATACACCGCCTACCGGAACAAAATTTGCAATTCTGGTACGAAACAAAGCCTGTGGTTCAGTTGCAGCAAACTCCGGAACATTCAGAATAATGCGCATCGAAGTGTACACCGTTCCTTCAACACCGGGTATTACGGCTTTTAATGTCGCAGGCGTTAATGCAACTATAAATGAAACAGCTAAAACCATAACTGCCGAACTACCTTATGGAAGTAGCCTGACCGGAATCACACCTACAGTAACAATTGGTGGAACAGCCACAAGTTATAGCCCGACAGGTGCCCAGGATTTTTCAGCCGGAGCAGTAAATTATACTGCTACTGATGGAACCAATAATACAGTATATGCCGTAACACTGACTGTTGCTGCAACGATTGCAGCACCGGTAATCACTTCACCAGCAAATAAAAATCAATGGGTAAAAGCCGGTTCGGCAATTTCCGACATGGCCTATACCTTGCAGAATGCAATCGGTGCTACAGTTACCGGATTACCAACCGGATTAAACGGAACATATCTTAATGGAACTTTCACTATTTCTGGAACTGTAGATGCAGCCGTTACTCCCGTAGCTTTCGATTACATTGTCAAAGCAACTCCACTGGTAGGATATACCGGAAGTGACATAACTGCTACCGGAACTATTGCGGTTAAAGACCTGACAGCAGCTAATATTCTCTATCTGGCAACTGATGCAACTACGCCTACGAATGATTTATTCCTGGCTCAATTACTGTCAAAATCAAATTATTTTGTCAGTAAACGGGCTGCTCAAGCCAACTTCACTGGGAATTATGATGCCTATAATCTGATTGTGCTACACGAATCACTTACCGGTGGTGACGCAGCCACAGCAGGTCATGAATTAAATTTAATGAAAACGGTTGACAAACCTATTCTGAATACCAAATCCTACTTCTATTCTGTCGGAACAACTCCACGCTGGGGTTGGGGAAGTCCAACTAACGGAAACTCAGGAAAAGGAATGAATGTGGTTCAACCATCGCATCCTGTTTTCTCGGGTATTACCCTGAGTGATAGTTTATACATTTACAATACATTGACAGCAAAAAACATACAACCAGTCACAGCTGTAACAATCGGAGGTTATCAACTGGCTAAAGTTGCCGGGGGAATTGCGATTCATGAATTACCTGCTTCCTTACGCTTAGGTGCAGGGAAAACATCTAAATACCTGATGATTAGTTTACTTTCAACCAAGTTTAATGATTTATCAGCTGATGGATTAAAATTATTGGACAATGCGGTTCAATACCTGTTGACCGGAACTCAGTTTGATGCACCGAGTCTGGCAATAAGTTCATTCAATGTCAATTCGGTAGAAGCCGCTATTGATAACACAGCTAATACGATTAAAGCTATTTTACCATCAGGAACAGATATAACTGCACTTCAGCCAATAATCGTACTAAATGGTGTGGGAACGGCGGTAAGTCCGGCATCGGGTGTAGCAACGAATTTCTCAACATCCGGGACAACACCGATTAATTATACTGTAACCGACGGCATTAATTCCAAAGTCTACGCAACAAGCATTACCGTTGAACCATCAGGGCTTATTATGCATACAATTGATGGTGTTTATTTTGATGGACAAACCATTCATAACAACGCAAATGTGGAATTACAGGTAGTTGATGCATTGGGAAGAATAGTTGTGAGTTCGAATAAGAATATAAATATGAATCATTACACTAAAGGAATCTATGTTGTGAAAAGCAATATCGCTTCCTTTAAAATTGCAATTATAAGGTAGTTTTTTTTTCATAATAGTTTGAATAGAGATTTATGATTGAGAAAAGCGTGGCGTAGTGATACGACGCGCTTTTAATTTTATAGATCAATTACAACGTAATTCTGTGGGTGGATTATCTTATATATTAAGCTTATTTTAAGCTGTAGGAACTTGTGTTTATCCGAATAGACAATGAAGTAGTCCCAATGGCTTTGATAAATATAAAAAGCGGGCATTATCCGAAGATAACACCCGCTTTATGTAGAGAAATGATATAGGAATTTTACTTAGATCGAAAATTTCATAGAATCATTGATTCCGTGAATACAAGACATAAAAAAATATTGAATTAATTTTGTCATTTCATTTTTTTTCTTTTATTACAACGTTACAAACGTTGAACAAACGCCCACTCGTTAAAAACGAGTGGTAGCGTTTCACCCGTTTCACCCAGTCGCCCCCACGCATCGTAGCTGTCGCCGGCTAAATTTTAAATATATTACCTGTTATAATTCCGTGAATAAATGCTGATATAACACAAATAATAAGGACAGTTGAAATATAAATATTCCCATAATTATTCTTTATGGTAGAGTATCTCTCGACCAGTTTCAAATAGCGTTTTTTTCTAAATATAAAAATATAATTTAGAAAAATGCAAGGTAAAACATATTGAACAAAAAATGATATTCCATTATTTAATCTTTCAGTAGGTAAAATATTAAACTTAAGTGAATCAATTTTCAATACATTTAGCATTTGTAGCCATAATAATATAACCCATATATTTATAGCATTTATTGAAGAGACAAGAAATAATAAATTAACTTCTATTTTACTATCTTTAAGATATGGTTTATTTATTTTATATCTTACAATAATATCTGACCAAATTACATAATATAGATTCTTAAATTTCATGTTGTTAATGTTATGAATAGCTAAATTTTAATATCTTTAGCTGACAAATTTATATTTGTTTGTTATCTCCACCAATCAATTCTATTAGGTTTGGGTACTCCAAGATTATATGTTGGACCAATTTGTGGTGATGGAATTAAAAAATCATAACCTATTCTTCCAGCTCCATACACAAATGCGCCTGCAGCTACATAAGGATTGGCAGAGCCTAATAATTCGAATGAAGCTGCTAAATCTGCTGTCCCAACACCAAGATCCAAATAATTTATTAAAGTTGCATTTGGTGAAGTAATACTATTAAAAGAGGTATAAGTATTATAAATTGAAACTGGCTTTGATATCAATCCAAATGGTTTTCCTAGTAGTCCTGTTTTTCCTAAAGCTTGTTCTCCAAGAGAACCAGCACTTAAAACAACCCCAGCTGATGTTGATATTAATTCAACATCTTTAGTACTACTATATCTTTCATCATGACCGTATAACATTTCCATTTCACTTTCGACAAATGCTAAATGATATAATCTTTTAAAAAAGTCAGTGACAGACTCAACAGCTGAATGTCCACTTGAATTATTTGAATATCTTCTATTTCCTCCCCCCGAATACACGCTAGAAGCACCGGTACCTACAGGTTTAGCCAGTTTGGGAGGAGTGGTGTTTGCCCCTATAGTTACCGGTGGTGTATAAGTAGCTCTCTGTGGCTGAAACCGTGAATCGGGATTACGGCTTAATATATCAATACCATACATTATTAATCCCGGTAATCCGCTTAATGAACCATCAGGAAGGCCACCACCATAACTACCACTAAAACCACTGCTATAATCGGTATATCCTCCTCCGGCTGATAGACCAGTTACAGAATTACCTATATTAAAACCGGAACCTGTATTGTTTGTATTATTACCGGATCCCTTATTACCATTAGTAAAATTCCATTGGAATTGAAATCCCCCTGAATTATTGCCTGAAGGTATAATAATATTTGGATTGCCATCACTGTATTTTCTCCGCTCTCCACTCTCATCTGTAAACATCAACGGATTATTGGAAGCATAAGCATAACGGTTAAATCCATTGGTTTCGTCGGGGTCTGCCACTTGTGGATCAGGAGCTAAAAACCTACCCAGCAATGGATCGTACAATCGGGCATTCATATTAATAATGCCAAACCCGTTCAATTGTTCATGCCCTGTATAACCTCGTCCGCCATAAGGCATTGAATATTGCTGCAATTGACTTTGGGTGTATGGTGTCCAATCCACCGGATTACGTAGTCGCCCCCACGCATCGTAGCTGTATTCGGCTGCTAAAATACCATTATTATTTGTTATTTGGGTAATGCTACTCAAATAATCTCTATGTAAATAATAGGTTTGGGCAGCATTGCTTCCGGCTTTCTCCAATAAAACCGAAGCATCGTAAGGCGAACCATCCACATACAGTCGCTGTTTATCAACACCGCCAACCGTTTCAATCTCGTACTTACCACCGGCAAAGTATATTTTACTGAGCGTTTCGGTAGTACCCAGCTTTACTTGCATGGTTGCCCGGTCATAATCATCATTATACGTGAAAACTGCATTGATTCCGGTTGTAGCAGGATTTGTTAATGATGGGCGAATTGAAGTCGGGCGTGACATAACCGTATAATCCACATCCAGTTCATTTTTTAAGTCTGAACTAGTATTTACCGAGCCCAAGGTATATGGTTTACTTGTATCAGGATAGGTATATGCACCTACATCGGGTTTATTTGCGATATTCCCATTAAGTTTATAATCCATCGTTCCCGAACCGAAGCTTTTCAGGCGATACAAATTATCATAGGTAAAACTTTCACTTATATGATTATGTAAATTATCTGTACGTGAGTTCAATGTTCCGTTTATGCGGTTAAAGTCATAATTCATATTCTGAATGACATTCGAACCATTTGAAGCAGTAACATTTGTCCACAATCCTTCTGGAGTATAGCTTTTAGTGGTAGTCAGTCCGTTACCTAACAATACCGATGTTTCCTGCCCCAATTCATTTACGCTGTTGGTTTCGCTGAACCGATTACCCCAACCATCTTCTAACCGGTACAAATATCCATTGGTTGTGTATTTATATACCACCGAAGTCAAATTATTTAGCGTGGTTCCAGAGCCGGTATTACAGCTAATGCTGCCAATTCGTCCATTATCGTATCCATATACTTCCTGATAGGTTTTGCCATTTGCTGTTTCAGACATACTACTTAAACGCCCTGTTGTAGGGTCATAAACCATCTCTTTGGAAGTTCCATTGGTACTTGAACTGCTTGTTGGTCTTCCATAAGAATCATAACCGTACGTAGTGGTTATATCAGTGTTTACCAGGTCTTTTGTGGTTTTACTGGTTGGTTGCCCAAACTTATTCATTACCATAGAGATATTTTTCCCGCTATTCCATGTTTGGGTTACTTTATGGGCTGCATCATCATAGGCTGTTCCTACCGTTCCTGCACTGGGGTCAATCAGTTTGGTTTGGCGGTTATAGGGATCATCGTACTTAAAACTTGTAATTACACCCTCTGTATTCACATTGTCCGGCTGTCCATCCGCCCTATAGGTATAAATAACCTCTCCGCCCCCGTCGGTAGAACTTACGAGTTTGCCCGTAGCATCAGTGGTTTTGGAAGTAATAATACCATCTTTGTTTTCGCTTATTTTATTCCCCTCGTAGGTATAGGTGGTAATACTTCCATTGGGTTGAACCACACTGGTTGGGCGGTCAAATTCATCGTACCGATAACTTGTCCATAAAGGTGTAGTTTTATAAGGAGCTGTGCTACTAAGCATACGTCCGAAAGTATCGTATTCTTTATCGGCAGACACAAGTGATCCATCAAAACCTACTATCGTTTTGCGGGTTTCTCGTCCAAAAGCATCAGCATATGTATTAGTTTCGGGCTGATTTGTAGTTGTTACCTTTTCCTTTATCTGTCTTTTAGGTTCCGATTCAGCTTTATTCCAGTCTAAATTAATGGAAGTAGTGATAACATCAGTTACCACTTTACTAACCTCATTGTTTTTTCGTCGCCAGTTATCATAACCGTATGTAATTGTATTATTTAAGTAATCGGTAACACCCATCAGTAATCGTTTATTAGATGTGAGAAAGTCATACGAATACTCGGTTACAAGTCCGAATGGATTTGTTTTTTTCCACAACGAACATTGATCATTCGGACAATATTCATACTTAGTTATCAAATCATCTGCACTCGCATTGGTTATCTTATTATGAACTGTTTCTTCTCTCAATGTTCCATAATCTGTATTGTACTTGTATTCAATTTCAGAAACCCAATTAGAACCTATGTATTTTCGGGCATACTGCAACCTGTTATCGGGGTAATATACATATCCTTCAGTTTGACTAAAAGTAGTACTTCCGCGAACATTAGTGGTAACTCTGTTTGTTAGCAAACCTATCAGATTGACAGCCTCTGGTTGGCTTGTATCTCCAAGCCGATTCTCAAAAGTGTTGATAACGGTTGATGTCATGGTAGTTGCTTGTGTCACCGCATTTTTAAAATTGGTTACTTCCGTTCCTGCATTTCCATAATCATCATATTTGTCAATCGGATAACTTACTGAAACAGTATTTCCTTTCAGACTATCAGTTACTGTCTTGTTGGTGAGTAAGAGTTTCATTTTTGTATTAGTCCATGTGTCCGAATTATAGGTGAAACTTGATTCTGTTTCATCGGAGATTTGATGGGTTACAGCTCCCGAATGTTTAGGATCAAATTCAGTAGTAACCTTTTTATTTTTCATCAAATCTGTTGATACCATGGAGCTAAATCCAAGCAATCCCAGGCCCTGATTATGGGCAATGGCACCGGTGTATGAATACGTTGCATTGCCAATCATCTGTTTGTTATACATGGACTTTGTTTGGGCTGTTACCCAAAACGTACCTGAATAATCGGTATAGGGAAATACGGCTGAATTCCCCATCGTGTAATTAGTTCCCTGCGAAAGCTGGTTATAATCGGTTTTATCAGCCATTCCCATGCTATTTACCATAAGTGAAATCATGGTGCTGCGGATATGATTAAAGGGGAATTCACAACTTGTCAGTTTATTAGAACCTAATGCTAAAAGTGCAGAGTAACTATGACCGGAATTTAAATCATAATCTAACAATTCATAAGAGTTAGTCAGATCCTGATTAGAATGGCTTATATAATACTGATTTTGAAATTTTCTGTTTTTAATATCAAACGAAAATGCAAAAAAACCATTATTAGTTTGAATTATTAAATCCGGAGTATCATCCCCATTTATTTCATGCACAGAATACTTCTGATCATTGCCTCGTATGATTCCATTATTATCTGTTTCAGTCTTTACAATAGAACGACCATTGGTGTATTTGTAAATCCAATCTTTGGATGATATTGTTTCATAAGTAGTTGGTGGAGTATAGGTATAGCTCCAATCACTCATGCTAAAAGACCATGCCCAACAATAATAACAGTATTGACCTCCTAAAATCATATCAGTTTCTCTGCCGCATTTCCAACAGTGACTATAATCACATTCAGAAAGATTATATTCAATTTTATCTCCGCAACCTGGACAATACGATCTAGCTCTATTAGAACTAATCATAGTCGGATAATTGCCATGATTTAAATTACAAATAGGAAAAGTAGATGGTGCAGTAGAAGTCTTATTATGAAAATACTCCCAATAATAACTATCATCAGGAAAATTGGGGTGTAATTCAGAATATAAATTTAGATTATTATCATAAGTAATGAATTTAGGACATACTGCGCTTTTTGTAACAGGATCTTTATATGCACTAAATTGAGGATATCCACAGTTGTCACATAGTCTGTATGGAAACTCAACCCATAATCGATTATTTTGAAGACCTTCAGGGGCATATCTTGTTTTAGATTGATATGTTGTAGGTACTGGATATTGCGCCTTGGGAGAAAATATAATATCTATATTCCCATCCCCATTTAAATCGGCAAATAGTATTTGCCGCGCATTCGGTTCGTTAAAATCATTTGTAGTTAAAGCCCATGTGCCAACAGATTGAAAACCTGATATATTATCTACATATTTATATAAGACCGTTTGACTTGCCTTTACACATACAATTTCCGTCTGTCCGTCGCCATCAATATCCATTGGGTAAATCCGCTCGGTTGGATCGCTGGTATCAGTCAAGTTGCTCTGTGTAAAAATATTCGTTGCAGCACCATCTAAATATACAAGTAATGCCTTGTTTTTTATATTATTATCTTTCGACAAAGCCAATACTTCCGTTTTTCCATGACCGGTAAAATTACCTGTATAAAATTTCCATGGCGTTACCGAATATGTTCCCATACCAGAAGATAGTGCCACACCTAACGAATAATCATAACTATTCAAAAGCTGTAATTTTTTATTGTTATTAACGCCATATACATTAAATGTAAGATATTCTTTGTAATTCTCGACGAAATTTACAAAACTCACATTCACTTTCACAATCTCATCCTGTCCTTTTCCATCCACATTGGCAGCAAATACATCTTCGAAACCATCACCCGTGGTAAATATCGGATTTTCTAAACCATTTTCTATAACAGGGCAAGGGTCTGAACTGCCATCTTTCACATTCTGGTATACCTTTATTTGCTCGTTATTTAGGTAATTTGTTGTATATTTCCCATTAGCTAGTTTAGTATAGGCTTCTTTTTTGGGAAAAACTAACAATGCATCGTTTTGTGGATTTACATCAAACTTCCCCCGAATGGCGTTAATGGGATTTACCGTACTCGTCATATCAAAATTTGCATTGGAGAATGTAACCGGCGTGACATTTACAGATGGACTTATATTTTCGCCATAATAAAATTTAAGTGGATTCAAATTATCAGAAACTGAATTCCCATCATTGATAAAACTATTAATCTGCGTTAGTCTGGATACATCGTTTTGATTCGATGTGATTCTCGGATCTGTATTCGAGAAAGTCAATTGATAGGTTCTGATCAGATTTGAGTTTACATAACTTTGAATTTTGCTCAACCGCTTTCTGTAAATGCATGATTTCGTTGATTGTAGAGAAATTATTTGATCAGTCCTTGTTGCATCATAAGTAAACATTAGTTTTGCAAAGTCGCTTGTTTTATTCGGGATTCCTCCATAATCAATTTCAGTTATATAATAAACTTCATTAGTAGTTCCTCCGTTTAAGTCAAGATTATCTGTTACATCATACAAAAAACTAATTACGCTTCCATTCAAGTCAGTCAAACTGGTTACAGGATACGACAGTTTTGATACGGTGTTGTCAGCATATCCCATTATACCCACTGTTCCATTGGGATACAATACTTTAAAATACTTTACTATATCTCCATTTACATAAGCTATTACCTGTGTATTTCCCGTTACAGTTTCATAATTAAATTGTGTAGAAGTACTCGTTACGGTATTTTTAATTAATCGCACTCCATCCAATGCAAATCCATCATCCTTGGATAAAGCAGGAATATCATTTTTCCCATCAAAAAACATATTCTTATTTACTCGCTCGATAGACGATAATCCGCTAATGCTCCAACCCATACCTACCAATCCGTTTCCTGCCTGGCTATTATATGAGAGCGAGATATTGGGTTGAAATCCCATTCGACCCGGTACAATCTCTATGGGTACACTATAGCATTTTGCCCCGGATGGACTTACCGAGGATGAAATCGGAATTTGTCCCACAGCGTTAGTTGTATTAACCGTTGTAAGAGCATTGGCGTCATTGTCGGTAGTTACATTCAGAAATGTATTGGTCTGGCCTTGGGTAAGCCCTGCAGTAGTTTTGGCATTCATGGTTATGCCAGTCTCTGCTTTAAATTTATAGCCGTTAGTTAAGCGAACGTAATCCCTTCCTATGTAGCTATGTGAAATAGTATTCGGGTCGGGATCTTTCAGTACATAATTCTGAAACTGAGCGTTTGCCGTGCCTACAAGGGACATCAGACAAACTATAGTATATTTTAATCTCATAATAATGGTCGTTTTATTGTTTAATCACTTTCCAACGGGATACTTTATCTCCCAGAAAAATATCCAGCAGATAGATTCCCTTAGGGTATTCGGATATATTCACGGTTGTTGAATTCCCCGAAATGGGTTCCTTTGCTATCACCGAGCCATTTAACGAGTACAAACAGTAATAATTAGTCTCTTTACTATTCAATAACTGCACCGAAAGCATGAACTCTCCCTTCGAGGGGTTGGGATATATAAGGATTTTCTGTGCTCCCAGTTCATCGGTTACGGGTGCCGGAGTTTCCGGTGTTGGTTTTTTCTTGGGTGCGGACATACCCAACACTTTACGTTGTTGCACATTTCCGTCATTATCGTATTCAAATTTTACGGTCGTCTGTGCCCATCCTGCTATGGTAAACAAGCATAAAAATGCAGCTAGTATTATTCTGTATTTCGTTTTCATTTCTTTATTTTTTAAGTGACAATAAATGGAGAGGATAACCAATAAACTGATTTACCGATAAACAAATCAAACTACTTTCCAATTTGCTTCTTCAACTCCTCAATCTGTTTCTGTTGCTCAATCACATACAGCGTCAGTTCTTCCACTTTCTGAAGCAGTTTGTTTTGCATTTCGCCCATGTTCATGCCTTTGTCTTTTGCTTCAGTAGCTGATGGTATTTCCGGAAGGTGTTTGTTTTCTTTCACATAACTTTCCACTTGATGCAACGGCATAAGTTGATAGCTTTCATCAAATACATAATCGGCAAGAGAACCGGTAAGGTCAACTTTCACTTCTTTTGCGTGGATAACACCAAATACCGTCAATAATTCATCGTTAGGATTCGTTGCCGTTGTTCCAATCTTTATAGTATTCTTAAAATAACTTACTCCCTTTGATGCTAAAATTATATTTTCAGTTCCATTATTGTCAGCCAATGTTAGCATAGATGAATTATCTCCGGTTTCCCAAATATGACCTAAAAATCCCCCGGTAGAAGATAAATATTGAATCACACTTGTATTTGGAGCGGTTGATTTTACTTCAAGTTTTGCATTAGGAGAAATGATTCCTATACCCACATTACCTACATCATCTATTAATAAACCTGTATTCCAAACATCTGCGAGACTACTGTGAGTCTGTAATTGTAATTTTGAAGCTCTTGTAGTTGCTGTTTTACCATAGTGAACAATTCGTGATGTATATGCTCCATATTCAGAATGTTTCAATCCCATCGAAATAGCCACACCTTGATAAAAATCTTGTGTATTATATGTATCGATATGTAATGCATCCACAATATTACCCGCAATTCCACTGGGAGGCGTACTTATTCTCACTGTTTGTTCTCCTGTATTTGACAATGAATTACCAATTTGTAACATTGCGTTTGGCGTTGTTGTTCCTATTCCTACATTACTACTAACAAGCAGTGTTGAACTGATTTTAGCTGTTCCAGCCACATCCAATGTAGCAGTTGGATCTACCACATTAATTCCTATTCTTCCATTTGCAGGAACTGCAGAAGCCATTTCAGGTAAGCCCGATTGAAATCCACTTCCAAACAAAACACCTCCGATATTCATTGCATTAGTATAACCTGAAGGCAATGATATTTTTTTACCTATAATAATATTATTATCGCCAATCCATGTTCCACCAGTTCTATATCCAATTGTAATATTATAGTTTGATGTTGATTTTAAAAAGGTATAACTTCCAAAAGCGATATTCCGCATACCGGTAGTAATACACTGACCTGCATCATATCCCATAGCAATGTTTTCATCCCCTGTAGTTAAAGTGCTTAATGCCTGAAATCCGAATGCATTATTCATGTCTCCTGTTGCATTTAATAACGCACGATTACCAACTGCACTATTCGAACTACCAATGCTATTAGTCCATAAAGATTGATGTCCTATCGCAATGTTATTACATCCCGTACTATTTCCCTGCATAGCCTCATACCCCAAAGTATAATTATAAGTTCCACTAGTATTGCTTCTCAATGAATTTGCTCCAATTGCGCAGTTCCTTGATCCAACAGTATTGGTTACTAAGGTATTAATACCTAAAGCTGTATTATATTCTCCTGATATATTGTTTTCTAAGGTATGAGTACCAACGGCAGAATTATTACTTCCTATTGTATTAGAATATAAACTATGATAGCCTACTGCTATATTGTCAAATCCCGTTGTATTTAAAAACATTGCTTTGTAACCTATAGCTACATTTTTAGACCCATTTGTATTTACCGGACTGTAACCAACTAAAGTGATACTTTGCTGTGCATAAACTGAAAGTGCTGATAATCCCAAAAAGATTAATGTGTAAAAAAAGTTTTTCATTGTAATTTACATTTAAATTATTATTTTATTTTTAAGCTTAAATTTTATTTGTT
>CAZTDH010000003.1:0-50794 GCA_964612615.1 uncultured Paludibacter sp.
AATTGAAAAACTTCGATAAAGTATTTTTAAAGAAAGGCGAAACCAAAACCATAACCCTTAAAATAGAAAGGCAACAACTCGCATTTTTCTCCTTAATGCAAAACAAATGGGCGATTGAACCCGGCAAGTTTGAAGTGCTGATTGGAAGTTCATCGCGCGATATCAGACTGAAAGGGAGTTTGATAGTTCGTCCTTAATTAAGTTATCAGAATTCCCCAAAAATTTCGTTGTTTGTCTGCAGTAAGCGGTAATTTAGCTTCGGTGAAATTTTAATAACCCGACCCATCGGATATACTCTCTAATGTAAAAAAGCTTGCATACCGCCACTGGGATTTGCAATCAGGAGTGGTCGGAAGATTAATAAGTATATACCACTTTTAGTCATTGAAAATCGCTATTTTGGGATATGTCTTCTAAAATCGACTTCTCCATATTTTCCAATATCTCCACCGCAATAGATTATTGCCATTGCAGTAATCATATCTTCTATTTCCATTGTAAATCTTCGTTTTGCTGCTACAAACCCGATCTCATTAGTCCTTTTGTAAAGCATTAATAGCATTGCTGCTATTAAAGTCATGTAAAGCATTACCTGCAAACCATTTTCATTTACTGAAAGGAAATGTTTAAAGTTAAGTTCCTGTTTAATAAAGCGAAAGAAGACTTCAATATCCCATCTCTTTTTGTAACATTCAGTCACTTGCTTTGCAGACATTTCAAAATTATTGGTCAGAAAATAAAACTCGTTTTCAACCCGTTTAAATTTCCCTTTATTTTGAGGAGGTGTCGTGTCAAGTTCTACTTTCCTTTTTGCAACAATTAATCGATAGTCAGCCGTTGAAAAACAGTTTTTTGCACTGTCGAACAAATGAATAACTTCATCGCTCACCAATTCCAATGATCCTAAATCCGATTCAGTATTCGATTCCAATAAAGAATGGACAACTTCTTTTTTTCGATTCGTTTTAATTCGACAAACGAATTGAGCCTGCTGTTCAGTAATCTTGTTATAGCTATTTAAGGAGGACACTCCTCTGTCAAAGACATATAAATTGCGATGCTCTTTATCTATTTTTATAAGATCATCTATTACTTGTGGTATAGCTATATCTTCGCTAAGATATCTTGACTCTGTAAGCAATTCAGCCAAACAGATTCCGGCACCATCATAAGCCATTGTATATTTGACTTGTTTCTTTAGGTTTTCAGGCTCTTTCGTCTTCTTTTTTCCTACAGACATTCCTTTTTGCAACTTCGTACAAGCCTCTGCAACCATTGAGCTATCTACACGAATTAAACATAGTTGTTCCTGCTCTTTTTCGGAATATACCTGATTAAATCGCTCGTAAATGGCCTCATAAGACTGTTTAAAGAAGTCAAGGTTTATCTTCGAGAGTTTCTCTGAAATAGAACTGTGACTGACCTTTAGATCAACGGAATAATTAAACAGAAACTTAAAATGATTCGTTTTGAATACATCCTCCAAATAACGTTGGCTTATACGTTCACTTCTCAATATGGCATATAAAAGCAAATAGAATAATCTTTCTCCCTGTAAAATTTTTGCACAATAATCAACCTTCGTGTTTAATGCTAACTTTGAAAGCAAATTGTCCGGTATTAGTCGAAGAATTTGTTGTATATTTGTCTTGTGTTCTTTGAAAATCATCTTCTTTATTTTTGTATAAAGATAATGATTTTCAGCCGATTAAACAAATAAATAGACTAATAATTGCACCAAATAAACAGTTAAATAATTATAGCAGAATCTTCCGACCACTCCTGATTTGCAATCCCAGTGCTTGTATTCTTTGGATTTTTAATCCAGAAGCATATCCGGTTTTAAAATCGGATTGATTATTTCGGATTGCAAATCCTTATAGTATATACAGTTGGGATAACATATCCCAACAACCAACGCAATCATTTTCTCTTTTAATTCAGGATATCCGAGTGGACGGATATATCCGGCACTACGGGAATTATCACTCTATCAACACTTCTGATACATTACCTCAACATTTCTGAAGCATTACCAGCATTACCCTCCATCAATTCTTTTATAAAAAAAATTAAAGAATCTTCATCGAATACATAAGAGTTTAAATTTTCATTTCTTGTATTTGGAATAGAAGAAATAGGTATGCTTAATTCACATTTTTTTCTTCCCTTTATGTATTTTGTAAAATAGATGTACTTCGTATCAGAAGAAACTGTATTATACAATGTATCTGTTGAATATATAAAAGGTTTTATACATATTTTTTGAGTAAAAATTTTTTGTAGGATATCTATATTCGACAAAAAAAAATTCCTATTAGTAATAAATTCTTCTTTTTGAATAGTATAATTAAACTTTTCAACAAACGAATACAAATGATATCCTTGACAAATTTTATTAATAAATAAAAACTTATCATCAATGCCAAAAATAACGTACGTTGCACTATCAGATTCCACTCCTAAAACAATATTCGATAAAGTTTTAGCCTTAATTGCATTTAACGAATCTATTTTTGCAATGGATTGTGCTGTACTCTGATTGTTTAAACAAAACAAAAATATATTCAAAAAAGAGTATAATAATATTTTTAATTTCATATTGTATTTTCAATCCCCGCCTTACCGGATATATTTATCTCCTTAAATGTACAAAATTTATTTGTTGGTTGTTGGGATATGTTATCCCAACAATTAGCACTATCTTTTACTCTTTTAATAAGCATATCCGAGTGGACGGATTAACTCTACAAATATAACTCTTTTTTCTATCAAAAAAGCACAAGAATTTTGCCTTTCTGTTTCTACATATGCAAGGCACAGCCTTGCTTTTAGCTTCGACATCGCGAGAGACGCTATGCCGAACCGGGCTGGATATTACCTCGCTCAAAACAAAAATATTGCCATGTAAAATTGCTATCTACCCCCAAAAGTAAATCCTCAGGACAGCCATCAATACCACCAAACTCCGACTAAAACAAATAGTCTTCCGGTTCAGCCTTTTTAGGTGAGTTCGTACCGAAAGATTATGTCTTTCAATATGATTAGTGCAATGAACCTGTGTATTATGAAATTTTTTCTGAATCAGGTATCGGTAATTCTTCAATTTATCCGTGTATATCTTCCGGGCATTCGACAATTCTAAACTTTTGATAACATGCCTTAATGTTCTATTAGTTCTCCTGCCCACATTAAAACTGACTACTTGCTTTGTTTCCCGCTCCAATGCATACACTATCCAATGAAGTTTTGATTTCTTTCCAATATACGTTCTCATTTCGTCTACTTCATAATTTTTACCCATGTCAATGGGAGGCTGCTTAATATTAGCGGCAATACTAATAATCCGCTTCAGCAAAGTAGTAACCGATATACGCAATACCCGCGCAGTACTTCGGATGCCAAGTCCCTCTTTCGTAAAAAGGATGATTTGCTGATTAATACAAGGCTGACAAGCTTTATACGAATAATCAATAATAAACCGTTTCTTACAGTCTTTACAACAATAGCGTTGTTTTCCATTGCCCGTTTTTCCACTTTTTATTAATTGATTCGATTGGCATATCGGACACTGGTGGCTAACGCCAAATCTGAAGCATGAAGGTTTGTTTTGATTCATATACACCTGTTTATTCGTGTTTTAAGACACGAAAATAAGAAATGGCAGACACACCGCCTACCATTTCTTATACATTATTGTTTTATCTTTATTGATTTACAATCTTTTACCTTCTCAACGCCAAATCTGATACATTACCACTACACAAGAAAATAAAAACGGACAGCCTGATTCAAATTTCGCAGAAATACTACAAGAACAGTGCGTTGAAAATACAATCCGGTACGGCTTATTATCTGTTGGGCTGCATTATGCGAGACCAGAATAAACACAAAGAAGCTATGGAAGCATTAAAAAATGCAGAGGAACAATTAGCTCAAACTAATGACGATAAATTAAAGGGTCTGGTTGATTTTAATATGGCTTATGTGTGTATGGAGGACGAGTTGTATCAACCTTCGCTCGATTACTTCAACAAGTCATTAAAGTTCTTTCAGTTGTCAGATGCCAAAAATTATCAGGCTTACGCATACCGCGAAATATCGGATATGTATCTTCAGTTGGATCGTCCATTAGACAGCGTAATGTATTTCTCGAATCTGGCACTTCGGTTGTCGAAAGAAGCAGGCGATTCAAGCAATTATTATAATATCATGTGTCGACAGGGTGAATTACTGTACGATAAAGAACCTGCACGTGCCAAAGAATATATTTTGAGGGGTTCCCGTTTTTTCCCCGAACAGCGGTTTTACTATGCTGCTTTTCTGGCTTACACATACGCAATGCAACACAAAGCTGATTCTGCACAATATTATCTCAACATAGCATTTTCCGACAACACACAACCTAATTCAAAGAATATAAAATACCTCACAGCAGGATATCTTGCCCAAAACAGAGGAGATAATAAAGTAGCCTTTGAAAATTTGGAGAAAGCGTATTTAATAAGAGATTCTGTTTTTAAGGAGCGTATTAAAGACCAATTATATCGAATAGACAAACAATATGACTCGACCCTAAAAGACAATAAGATTGCATCCCTGAAAATTTCAACCCAAGGTCATTGGATAATAATAACAATTTTGACTATAGCTGTTATGTTTATACTTATTGCATTTCTGCTTATACGAAATGAAAATAAACAAAAACAAACTCTTCATGCCCGGGAAAAGCAGCAATTAAAATTTGATGTTCAACTCAAACAGATTGAGAATCTTCAGAAAAAGGAATTATTATTAACCCGGTTACAAAACAGAGTACAAAATACACTGACTCTTAACCGTTTGAAACTAGGATGTGTTCAACCCGAAAAACAGGAAGAATTTTTCAATGAACTTATCAAACAATCCACTTTATCTGAAAATGAATGGGATTATTATATTGATGAAGTAGATCTGATCTTTCATCAAAAAATTTCGGACTTAAAAGTACGATACACTCAACTAACCCATTCTGACCTGATTGTGATTACATTTATTTGTCTGGGTATGGATATTTCCGATTGTTGTAACTTATTGAATATGGATAGCAATACACTATATGTTAGGCGAAAGCGAATTAAAAAACATATCGGACTTACTAAAGAAACAGAGTTGGAAAAATGGATAAATGATTACATTGAAACTTAAATTCTTTTTAGGTTGTCTTAATATACAGGGGTACAAATATAGTTCTATATATACTTTAGCACTACTTAATTGCTCGCTTATATTGTTGTTGCAACACCTCTAAAATATTACTCTGCTATTGCCTATATGGAAACATCATTAGATCTCTATTTTTTTTATTATGGTAAAATATACCCTTGTTCGCTGTAACGTATAAATCCTGCAACCGATGTTTTACTTCGTCACTTCAAAAAAAGCTCTAGCTTTCCTTATTATTTCCAAATATAATTTATTTCTATAACAGAAAAACAGGATACAATTATTTGTATCTCTTCTTGTGAATATGCAAGGCAATACCTTGCTTTTAACTCAGATATAGCTACAAGCTATGCCAAATTCCCTTACATCAAAATGAGAAGTTTTTGCTAGCCGTTACGAAAAACAAAAACTTTTTTAAATACTCATTCATAAAATATTGGATATTCCAATTTGAATCTAATTAAGCTATGTGTTTGCAAATTGAGGATTTTAATACGCAATATGTAATAGTTATCAAAAATGGTCGGATTATTTTTGCAGACTTAATGTTCTGTAATTTTATGAAGAAATATATTTTAGTCGGTATTCTTTTCTGCCAGATGGTTGCAACGGCTCAAACCCTGAAGATAGGTGGAATGGTGCTGGATGATAAGGGTGAGGCGATAATTGGTGCTACAATTGTTTCTAAGGATAATCCGAAACTGGCTACTACTACGGATGTGGAGGGTAATTTCAGAATGAGCGTGGGGGCAGAAACGAAGCTGATAAGGGTGTCGTATGTGGGAATGAAGTCGCAGGAATTAGTGCCAAAACCAACGATGAAAATTATACTTCAAACGGCAACTAACGATTTGGATGAAGTGGTGGTAACGGGTATGATGAAGGTGGATAAGCGTATGTTTACGGGTGCAACCGATAAACTGGATGCTTCGAAAACGAAACTGGACGGTGTGACTGATGTGAGCAGGGCGTTGGAGGGGAAATCGGCGGGTGTGTCGGTTCAGAATGTGTCCGGGACATTTGGTACAGCCCCCAAAATCAGGGTAAGGGGTGCTACGTCTATTTATGGAAATTCAAAACCGCTTTGGGTGGTGGATGGTGTGGTGCAGGAAGATGCCATTGATGTGTCGAGTGATGATTTATCGTCGGGGAATGCCGAAACGCTTATTTCGTCGGCTATTGCGGGTATCAATGCGGATGATATTGAGAGTTTTCAGATATTGAAAGATGGCTCGGCCACTTCCATTTACGGTGCAAGGGCAATGGCCGGAGTGGTGGTTATAACTACCAAAAAAGGGAAAGCAGGTGTAAACAAAATATCCTATACAGGCGAATTTACGTCGAGACTGATACCACAGTATTCGGATTTCAATATCTCGAACTCGCAGGAGCAAATGGGTATTTATCAGGAAATGCAAACCAAGGGCTGGCTGGAATTTACGACCTTAAAGAGTGCAGCCAACTCGGGTGTTTACGGTAAAATGTATGACTTGATTAATCAGTTTCAAAACGGAAGTTACGGCTTAGAAAATTCACTGCCGGCTCAAAATGAGTATTTACGTCAGGCCGAATTACGAAATACCGATTGGTTTAGTCAGTTGTTTCATAATAACCTTACCCAGAATCACGCCATTAGCATTTCGTCGGGAACAGAGAAAGCGAAATTGTATGTTTCGTTATCGGTTTTTGATGATCCGGGATGGACAAACTCCAGTGCAGTGAGCCGATATACCGCCAATATGAATGGTTCTTTTTCTATTTCGAAAAATCTGACGCTTAATCTGCTTGCCAACGGTTCGTATCGCAAACAAAAAGCTCCCGGAACGTTGAGTCAGGATGTGGATGTGGTGAGTGGTCAGGTGAAACGCGATTTTGATATAAATCCTTACAGCTTTGCGCTAAACACGTCGAGAACTTTAGACCCGACAACTTATTACCGCCGTAATTATACCGAATTTAATATTTTCAATGAATTGGCGAATAATTATATCGACTTGAATGTTGCCGACCTTAAGTTTCAGGGCGATTTGACATGGAAAATTATACCCGGACTGGAAGTGAACTTATTGGGCGCAGTAAAATATCAGTTATCGTCGCAGGAGCATAATATCAAAGATAACTCTAATCAGGCCAATGCCTACAGAGCCGGCGTTTTTCCTGAAGATGCAACGATTCGCGCATTAAACCCGCTGTTATATACCAATCCCGATATCGTAGGGTCGTTGCCAATGAGCATACTTCCGGTGGGTGGAATTTACGACCGGACTGCTTATTATATGCAGGGAACAGATTTCAGGGCTTCGCTGAATTATAATAAATCCATCAACGATGACCACGTAATAAGCTATTTTGGTGGAGCTGAAAGTAATTCAATCGACCGGAATGCCAACTGGTTCAGGGGATGGGGTTATCAGTATGAAAATGGTGGTATTCCGTTTTTCGACTACAATGTTTTCAAACAGACGAAAGAAGAAAATTCGCAGTACTATTCCAATGCCTGGACTTATTCACGCAATATTGCTTTTTTCAGTTCGGCTTCGTATATGTACAAAGGACGATATACGCTGAATCTTACGGGTCGCTACGAAGGTTCCAACAAACTGGGAAAGGCAGTTAATGCCCGGTGGTTGCCAACCTGGAATGTGTCTGGGGCATGGAATGCGAGCGAAGAAAAATGGTTCAGTCCGTTGAGTGAAACCATTTCGCATTTAACGCTAAAAACTTCTTATTCGCTTACTGCTGACCGGGGACCTGGTTTTGTATCCAACTCACTGGCTATTTTCAGAAGCTATAACACCTGGTCGCCTACATCATCAGGTTCGGAGTCGGGAATTTATATTGATGCTTTAGAGAATAGCAATTTGACTTACGAAAAGAAACATGAGTTTAACGTAGGGATGGACTTAGGGTTGTTTAAAAACCGCATTAATGTGGCAGCTGATTATTATAACCGTCAGAATTACGACTTAATAGGATTGATTTATACACCGGCTGTGGGTGGCGAAATTGCCAAATTCGGTAACGTGGCTTCTATGAAATCTTCGGGTGTTGAATTGACTTTATCGACCAAAAACATTGTGTCGAAAGATTTTAGCTGGAGTACTGATTTTATATTCTCGAATGCCACCAACGAAATCACCAAATTAGATTCACGCTCCAATGTGATTCAGTTGGTTTCGGGATCAGGTTTTGCCAAGCAAGGTTATCCTGTCAGAGCATTGTTTTCAATTCCTTTTGCGGGTTTAAATGATCAGGGGCTTCCCACTTTTATAAATCAGGATGGGGTGAAAACAATTTCCGACATTAATTTTCAGGAATTTGAAAAACTTGGCTTTCTGAAGTATGAAGGACCTACCGACCCCACGATTACCGGTAGTATTGGTAATTCAGTTGCACACGATGGTTTTAAATTGAATGTTTTCATAACCTATTCATTTGGAAATAAAGTGCGGTTAGATCCGGTTTTTGCGGCAAGATATTCCGATTTAAGTTCAATGCCAAGGGAGTTTAAAAACCGTTGGGAAAATCCGGGCGATGAAGCCATTACTACAATTCCTGTTATTGCAAGTATGCGTCAATACCGGGCTGATTCCTATCTTTCGATAGCGTATAATGCCTATAATTATTCTACTGAACGTGTTGCCGATGGTGGATTTATTCGCCTGAAAGAAGTGTCCTTGTCGTATGATATTCCTAAAAACTGGACGAAAGCACTAAGCGTCAGTTCAC
Source organism: uncultured Paludibacter sp. (assembly GCA_964612615.1). Lineage (GTDB taxonomy): Bacteria > Bacteroidota > Bacteroidia > Bacteroidales > Paludibacteraceae > Paludibacter. Next base: position 8,935 of record CAZTDH010000003.1, read on the forward strand.
TTCAGTTGAAAGCCCAGATTACGAACATTTGTTTGTTGTATGCCGATAAAAAACTGAACGGACAAGACCCTGAATTTTTTAATACAGGAGGTGTTGCCACGCCTATGCCACGACAATATACCCTGACGTTGAGAGTGGGAATCTAATCAATTTACAATTTTTCGATTTACAATTTACAATTTCTAATAATCTATGAAAGAAATAATTAAAATAATAATTTGTGTATTGGTCGTTGTTTTAAGTGCTTCCTGCAGTGATTTTCTGGAAACCTTGCCTGATAACCGTACGCAGATTAATTCGGCAACCAAAATAAATCAACTATTAGTTTCGGCTTACAGTGGAGCCAATTATTCTAGCTTAGGAGAGTTGAGCGCAGATAATTTTAATGATAACAATGCTCCGAATGAAAATGGAGTTTATTATAATCTGGCCAGTTATAGTATGCAGGAAGATCAGTACTTTGCCTGGCAACCTGCCACCTTTTCTACGCAACAAGACAGTCCCTCGTATATCTGGGGCAATTGTTATGCTGCCATTGCAGCTGCCAATCAGGCACTGGCTTCCATTGACGAATTGAAAAAAGCCAATAGTTTGTTAAACCTTGATGCTCAGAAAGGTGAAGCGCTGTTTTGTCGGGCATACCATCATTTTATATTGGTCAATATCTTTTCGCAGGCTTACAAAGACAGTACAGCCAGTTTACAAGACATTGGAATCCCCTACGCCACAACTCCCGAAACGGTTCTTATTCATCAATACAGTAGGGAAATGGTAACTTCAGTTTATTCCAATATTCAAAAAGATATTGAAGAAGGATATAACCTGATTAATGACCAGATTTATAATGTACCCAAAAATCATTTCAACAAGCAGGCTGCAGGTGCTTTTGCAGCTCGTTTTTATCTTTTTAAGCGTGATTATAATAAGGCGTTGAAGTATGCCAATGATGTTCTTGGTTCTGACCCAACAGCTATGATGCGCGACTGGGGCACAAAATATCAGAATCTCAGCGCTGCCGGATATGATTACATTGATCCGTCGCATGCCTGTAATTTGATGATTATACCAACAAAGTCATTGTTTTTCAGAAGTATTGGCAAAAGATATGGCATTACAGGTGATGCGCAACGGAGTACTATCAATGGCAATGGTCCAACCTGGAATAGTCGTTTACCGGCTTTTGTGGGAAAGGTATATACCATAACTGGTCATTCCGATTATGGTGGATTTTTACCCAAATTTGTCGAAATGTTTGAATATACCGACAAAATTGCCGGAATTGGTTTTGCGCATATTGTTCGTACTGAATTTACAGCAGAGGAAACGTTGTTGTGTCGGGCTGAAGCACTTGTTTACCTGAACCGTCTGCCTGATGCATTAGCCGATTTACAGATTTGGAATAAATCGCATTTGGTTACAACTCCACTTTCTGAACCACTGATTAAAGCATTTTATACGCCTCAAAATACTGTGTATGTCAAAAAACTGAATCCGGACAAGATGAGTTCGACTTTTACGATCTCTGACCAGCAATTACCCTATATTCAATGTGTTCTTCATTTCCGGCGCATTGAATCGGTGTTGGATGGTACACGGTGGTTTGACATTAAACGCTACGGCATTGAAATAAATCATGCGATAGGTCTTTTTAAGGTTGAAAATCTGACTTATAATGATCCACGTCGTGCTATTCAATTACCGCAGGAAGTGATCAGTGCGGGTATTGATCCTAATCCATCTCCAAATACCGGAACGAACGGAAATTCATTTAGTTTACTTGATAATTAGAACTTGAAATTAATGAAAAAGATAATTTATATCAGCATTTTGGTTATTTGTGTAATTAGTTTTTCCTCTTGTAATAATAAAGATGAGATTAGTCCATCTATTTTTGATACATCGAGTAATTTAAATCCCAATTCAGCCGGTTATTCATTTGATTTGTGGCTTTATACCAACTATACAAAAACGTATAACTTAGATTTCAGGTATAAACTGGAGGATGTCACTACCAATATGGATTACAACCTGGTTCCCGTGTCATTCGCCAAAGCACAACAAATTGCTAAGTTAGTAAAGTACTTGTGGTTCGATGCTTATGCTGCGGTGCTTGACTCAACTTTTATGCAGGCAAACGGTCCAAAAATTATTTCGTTGATTGGTTCACCGGCTTATAATCCCAATTCTGGAAGTATGCTACTGGGTACAGCTGAAGGTGGAATAAAAATTACACTTTATAATGGAAATGGCATGGATGTAAGTAATATTGATCAGCTCAACTGGTATTATTTCAGAACTATGCATCATGAATTTGCACATATTCTGAACCAAAAGCGCAATTATCCGATTGAATTTGCAGCCATCTCCGAAGGCTATTATAACTCGCTTAACTGGACAAGCATGACAGCTACACAAGCTGCTTCATTGGGATTTGTAACTGCATACGCAGGCAGTGAGGAACACGAAGATTTTGTAGAAACACTTGCCAACTACCTGATTAAAACGGACGCTCAATGGAATGATTTGTTGGACATAGCCTCAAAACCCGGTATTGATGCCACTGGTGTTGATTTGCCCGATGATGGTGTTGATGGCAAAGCGAAAATTCTGTTGAAATTAAATATGGTAAGCAAATACCTTAAAGATATATGGAAACTGGATATCGTTCAGTTACATAATGAAATTATGAAGCGGGAAGCCAATATTAATTCTGTGTTGAATAACTAATTGTTAGAGAATAATGAATCCTAGAAACTCTCTATTTATTGCAGTGCTTGTTTTGTTACTAAGTAGTTGCACTCTCAATGAAGCAGATTTATTCAATATGACTGCAAGTGAGCGAATCAATAAACCGCTAGCTGACAATATTAGTTTGCTTCAAAGTGCCAAAAATGGTTGGGCAATGGAGTATTTTGCCACGGAAACCAGTCCGGGTTACACATTATTGATGAAATTCAATACCAACGGACAGGTTATCGTTGCCGGTAAAAATGACCTGACAATGAATTATTATATCACCGACAGTTGTTTTTATCGAATGATTGCCGATGATGGTCCGGTGCTTTCATTCAATACTTATAACAAAGTTTTTCATGCATTTTCAAATCCTGTGAACCCTGATGGTCTTGGTCTTGGTGGCGATTATGAGTTTATTGTTATGAAATCAGCACCTAATCAAATCGAACTTCTTGGTAAAAAACATGGTGCACATATTTTGCTGAGCAGATTGGATGAAACAGTTTCGTGGAGTAAGTATTTTGCGAACTTGGAGCAGATGAATAATATACTGTTTGGTAATAGTGTTCAACCATTAAAACTAAAATCGTCGGTTGCAGATTATTTGTTCTCTGCAGGAAATTCGCATGTGTTCAATTATTTACAAGTTGGCGCAAATGTATTAAATACTTCAAATGCTTCATTTGTAATAACACCAAGCGGTATCAGATTCCAGACCGAACAGCATATTGCAGGTTTTAGGGTTCAGACACTAAACCTCAATGCGGATAAATCTGCCCTGGTAAGCATCGAAAATCCTGATTTTAAATTGATTGGACCGGATTCACTTTCGAGTTTTTTCGCACAAAACTCCAACTTATTTTTGATGGATACTACCACTATGAGTCCAACTTTAAAAGTCATTTCACGTAAAATAATTAAATCATGTATCGCCAACTATAACGCTGAAAAAGTCTGGTTTACAATGCAATATCAACCAGCATTAAAAGTGTTTGGTTTGGCATTGAATTTTAGTATTGGCAAGAACCGAATGATTGGTACTATATCCATGAAGTGTGCAGTAAATGCTGATAAACAACTAACATTTACAGCCGGTAATGCACTTGATATGAATGGAAATGAATTTGTCAGTATGGTTGATGGATTATCTGATCTTAAAGCATATCTTGCAAAACAATACACCCTTAGCACAACAATTCCCATCAATCCAACAATCCTAAGGTTTGAACAATCAGCGAATGTAGCCAATTGGTTTGTATTGGATGCAAGTGTAAAATAAAAAAGCATTAATATGAAAAAAATAGGACTATGTAGCCTGATAATTATCGTTTTATGTTCCGCTGTTTCGGCACAAAAATTAAAGGAAAATACCGGTAATTCTATTGTCGGGAAGCAAAAGGCGATGGATATTAATGGTTTAATATGTAAAAAGCCGGATTTAAATAACTTTCAGTATTACTATATTAAACTAAGTGAAGATGTTTTTACAAGCATTTCAATGGACAATAATGCCTTAAAATTATTCAATCCACTTGGAACAGAAATATTTAAACCGTTTAATTCATTCCCAACATTTGCGAAACCATCAGCTATTATTGCTAATTCATCATACAATGCTTCGCATCAAGCCACTTCGGATACTACTTTTTATGAAGGTTGGGAGGCTTATAATGGTAAAAACATGAATTGGATTCCGTCAAACTGGACTCAAATTAACAAAACGAGAAGTGATACAATAACACGATATAATGCAAAATGGTTTGTGTATGGCGGTGCGTATATAAATGGTCAGGTTGTACGACCTGATGCAGGTAAATATATGGCCTGGATAATTTCGGATAATACACAGCGGGATGAGTGGTTGATTTCACCTCCATTTACCCCGGTATTAAACGATTATTTGGCATTCGACCTGATGTATTCTGCTTTTTGGATGTATTTTAATTATCAATTATATTTACAAACAGGAAAGCAAGTTGTTGATTTTACAAAACCAACTGCCACTATTCAGTTGTACATAAGCACCGATAATGGCAACAATTGGAACTTGTTTTGGGATATACATGACAGGGTGAAATTATATGATAATACAACAATTTACGACTATCAAAAAATAACATCAAATTCTTTTTTATTTTCAATGAGTGCTTATACCGGAAAATCAATTAAAATTGCCTATCGATACGTAGGAACAGGTGGATTCCCGATGGCGCTTGATAATATTGGTGTACGTAAATTAAAGCCTGTGGCTGCTTATCGTCGTCCGCAGGGATATTTTTATTTAGGATTTACACCCGATTATGGTTCGGCGAACTTAAATTTGTTATTAGGCAAATCAGATCAAAGCGATAAATGGTTAAACAATTCAAATGGCGATAGTCAATCATTCAAATGGCGATTTGTCGATCCACAAAACTCAGACAATTACATAAATACCACCGAAATTGAGCCGGTTATAACTTACCCGGTTGGCTTGTACACCCCCCCCGTTCTATCAGCAAGTTCTGAAGTGCATGAATCGACATACGTAATGGGCAACAATTCACTTGCTTCTGCCATGATGATAGGAGGAAAACCTGCATTTAGTTGGGGAACCTTGGGTGCAGGAAATTACGATTTATCAAAGAAAATTATGATTCCGGTTTTTGATACCATACCAAATCAGGCTGTTCATGATTTTGCATTTGGTACACGACCCAATAAATCAATTGAAGCTGTTCTCAACTACTTTGAAAAACCATTGAAACCTTATTTACTGGATAGTATATGGGTAAATCTGGCCTTTTTTCAGGCACCGGCTACGAATACTCCTTTCACAATGAATATTCGTAAATACGATCCACTTACGGGAACATTCTCTATAATTATGGCTACAGCTACTTCCTATGCCTATAATGTCCGAAAATCTGGTGATGGTTTTTATACAATGACCTTTAAAAACTTCCTGACTTACGATGACAATTCAGGTTTACAGATCACGAACGATTTCCTTGAAATAAATGACCAGATAATGGTGGAATTAACTGGTTTCAATAAACCAAATATCTCATTAGGAGTTTATTGTCAGTCGCTTAATACATCACAGGGCGAATCAAATGCCTACGTTTATTATAATGATGTTCAATCAGGGAAAAAGCAGTTGTTGAACTCGTTGGATTATGTTGGTGTATCCACTTCGCTTTTATTTAATTTAGGTATTTCTTATCCCTACATAATACCAAGCGATACGGTGTTTAATGTACCTGCTTCGGGTGGAAGTAAAACATTCAAAGTCAATTCATTTTTTGAACCTGTTGACTGGTGGTTGGATCAGGCTTTGCCTTCATGGCTCAGTTCTTCTTCAACTTTCGATCCATTTACCGGCGAAGTAACTTATACGCTTCAGGCTCAGGCATTGCCCGCAGGTGTTACAACTCGTTCAGTGTCTATCAAAGTTTCATGTTTTACTACCGATATGACTATTCACGTGAAACAGGATGCCACTTTAAAATCAAATACAAGCGATAATTCAAACATAGCTGCAAAGGTAGAACAGAAACCAAATTCGTTCGAAATCTACTGCTCTAAAGAATTCGACAAAGTTTCTATTTGTACTGTTTCAGGGCAATTAATTGACTCATATATCTTGCCATCAACAGGTAATTTCAGTATTCCTAAAGAACATTTGCAGCATGGGATTTATATTATAAGATTGAATGGAAATAGCTCTAAAAGCTGGAAAGTGCAGAAATAATTGTTGATATTTCTTCAACTTCAAGTATAAATTTAAAAAATGATGGTAACTTTGTAATCGAAAATTGAAAGTAGAAGTAAAACAACTACCAATATATTTAATATCGATGACACAGAAACAAGAATTAAAAATTTTTGATGCCAAGAAAGTCCGCACTGCTTGGGACGATGAGCAAGAGAAATGGTATTTTTCGGTTGTGGATGTTGTTCAAATACTAACTGATCAGTCCGATTTTCAGAAATCAAGGAATTATTGGAAGGTTCTCAAAAATCGGCTCATTAATGAAGGAAACGAAACGGTTACAAATTGTAACCGTTTGAAATTACTGGCTGAAGATGGCAAAATGCGTGAAACCGATGTCGCTGATTCAGAACAACTTTTTCGATTAATTCAATCTATTCCTTCTCCCAAAGCAGAGCCTTTTAAGTTGTGGCTGGCTCAAATAGCTGCCGAACGCTTGGACGAAATGCAAGACCCCGAATTGACCATCGACCGAGCATTGTTGCAATATAAACAATTGGGTTACTCCGATAGTTGGATAAATCAGCGATTGAAAAGCATAGAGATTCGCAAAGACCTAACCGATGAATGGAAAAAACATGGTTTGGAAGAAGGAATTCAATTTGCCACACTCACTGATATCATTTACAAAACATGGGCTGACAAAACAGCCAAGGAATATCGCCAATTCAAGGATTTGAAAAAAGAGAATCTGCGCGATAATATGACGAACAAGGAGTTGGTATTAAATATGTTAGCCGAATTATCGACCAAAGAAATTTCGGAGGTAGTGCAGCCCGAAAGTTTCGATGAACATAAAGAAGTGGCTCATAAAGGTGGAACTATTGCCCGCAATGCCCGAATTGAATTAGAACTAAAAACCGGTAAAGCGGTTGTTTCACCGCTTAATGCCAATGCTATTTTAGAAATAAAACAACTCAAATCACTGGAAGATAATTTAGATCTCTAATCGTTATAAAAGTGCTATTCTTTCACAATTTTCTGTTCCACGGTTTTATTTTCAGCAATTATTTTCACTATATACATTCCCTTGGCTAAGTTTCCGACATAGATATTGTCGTTTGTTACTAGCTTTTTTGTTAGCATCAATCTTCCATTCAGGTCGGTTATCCAAATAGTTTTAATATTTTCAATTCCTGAAATTTGCAAAAAGTCTTTTGCTGGATTTGGGTAAAGTAATATTTTGTCTGACGAAACTGGTTGAACTGCGGTATTAATCTCAACAGTTGAATAATAATAATTGTCAACGCTTGTTGGCGAGCCACCGGTTCTGGAACTATACGAACTTGATTTCTTGAGTTTATTTACTGTTGGAAAAAAATACATATCAGGCACATTCAATACATCGCTAAGTGTATAGTTGGTATCAAAAAGAAAACTTCGTCTGACTAAACTACTTTGAGCACCTGTAGTAGGATTCCAATAATAATCAATGGCAGATACACAATTACCATTAGTATCATACGTAAATTCCATTCTATAACCCGGATTCCAACCTGTTGAAGCATCTATTCTGCCCGTAGTAATAAGTGTAGTTGTGATTGTATTTCCGTTGTAGGTATTGTTATAAGTAGATTTCTGAAAATTCCAGATGTCGGTTAAAGAGTTTTTCGATGAGTAAATTAAAAGTGAATCATTTCCATGTATATCATAGAAAAAATCTTCATTATCTATTTTTGAACCTCTGACGATTTGTGAGATGTTAGTGAGCTGATTCTTTGAATTGTATGTATATTCAAAATGAGTACCGCTGTCAAGAAATGAAAATGTACTACCATCAGGTGAGGTTTGCATAATATTATAGCTTATAAATGTTTTTTTAAGTCCTAATGCATTATAAATATAACCTTCTTTACCAGACACATCCCACGAGTTAGCTCTACGTGATTCCCAATTATAATATATTACTGAAGTGTTTCTGTTCTGATTGTCGTAGGCATATTCATTTTTCGAAACCGGTATCCACGATGAGCCACTCCACTGATAATTGTAAAGTGTAGTTAAATTTCCCGCATAATCATAATTAAAAATACTTTTCGAAGATGGATTAAGACCACCTGTTAGGTTATAAACACTATCAAGGCGTTGTTTGCTTACATTGGTTTGTGTTTTCAGTAAATTGCTGTTTAGTGCATTTAACTTTCCAATTTGGTTGATTCTGTTAATTCTTTGATGCTCGATACGGGCGTCATGTGCCGATAATGCATTAACGACTAGGAGGCTAAATAGTAGAGTGTTGAGTTTTCTCATAACTTTATTTTAATTTTAAAAAGATTGTATTTTATGCAAAAATATCGATTCCATTTTTCAATAATATTGCATAATGCGTATTTAAATCCTCAATTTGCATATTATCTATGAATATATTAGTATAACTTAGCATTGTCTGTGCGTTTATTGAGGATATTAATACGCAATATGATACTTCAATCTTTATATCCTGCGTTACTTTTGTTTTTAGTTTTTCTAAATTCAGGAAATCAACACATTAACCATAAAATTTATCGAATCAAATCATGCATAGAAAGTCAATCTACTTCAGTCTTGTTTTTACCTTTTTTGTTTTAAATCTAACAGCTGCTACTGTTCAGATAGCCTCGGGCGATATTTCGGCAGCCATTAACGCTGCTGTTACAGGTGATATAATTGAACTAACAACAAGTGGCGGGGTTTATAATTTCAATACAGCGGTTACCATTGCCAACAAATCAATTACTATCAGGGGTGCAGTTGGATTGTCAGCACTCCCTATTGTCAGACCTTCAACTTATCTGGCAAATCAACTCATAACCTTTAGTCATACTAGCGGAGGTACATTAACTATACAGGGAATTGAATGGGATATTAACAACAAAATGCCAGGTCTTGTTTTAATAACAACAACTGCTGCTAAAACATATACCGTAAACATTGATAATTGCAATATTCACGGACAAACAGGAGGTTCATTGGGGACTTTCAGATATTCAGGTGAAACACCTAATACCAATACTTTGACAGTTACTAATTCGGTTTTTGGCTTAAATTCAACAGCTGTATATCACGATGGCTTTAATGATTACTCTCACCCAACATCTATGTCGTTTATCAATTGTTATTTCAATGGCATATCGGATGCTGGGGGAACATTTTATGCACCAGCTGGTGAAGGTTTGAACACGTATATTTTCAATCATTGTACATTCTACGGAAACAGTAATATTGATTTGTCAATAGTTAATGCTACCGGTGGTACTGCCAGCATTACAAATTCCATTTTTGCATTCAACACCGGAACTGCCAATAATAAATTTGCCAATGCCAATATCAATGTGAGCAATGTGGGGATTTATTATACTGGAATTGGTACAAAAGCCACTATGTACCCAACATCTGGCACAAATACCTTATCTGCAAATCCGGTTATAGGAGTGAATAATGGTATTGCACATGGGGTTGCTTATGTCAATGCAGGTACTGATGGTAAAACGATAGGTTATTATAATAATGGACAAACATTACCACCAGCTGATGTTACAATACCAACGACTCCGGTAGGATTGGTAAATACACCTCCTACTACCACTTCGTTCACTTTATCCTGGGCGGCAGCAACCGACAATGTTGGCGTTACGAGTTACGATGTATATAAAGATGGGGTGCTTTATGGGTCAACAAATACGACATCGTTTGCAATAAGTGGTTTAACGTTAAATACATCGTATTCCATGACAGTAATTGCACGAGATGCGGTGGGAAATTCTTCTATTGCAAGTACAGCGTTGATTGTAACTACTCCTGCAATTAATGTACCTGACACCCAAGCTCCATCAGTTCCGATCTTTTTGTCAAATACCACACCGACATTGACTTCATTTACTTTATCGTGGAGTGCCTCAACAGATAATGTTGCAGTGGCCTCTTACGATGTTTATAAAGATGAAGTATTTTATGGAAATACCTCTGCTTTGTTTATGACTATTAGTGGTTTATCACCTGCCACATCTTATTCTATGACCGTTGTTGCGAAAGATTTTGTTCCAAATTATTCTGCTCCAAGTACTGCACTGATTGTTACTACAGCACCTCAGCCAGTTACCAATCTTGCTTCAGGTGATTTGGCAGCAGCAATAACAGCGGCAGCCGATGGCGATATTATTAATCTTACAGGAACAACTTATACCTGGAATGCATCTGTTTGGCCAGACAAATCAATTACTGTTCGTGCAGATGCAGCGTTAGGCAATACACGTCCTGTTGTGACTACTAATTTGTCGAGCGCAGGTCAATTAATTTGGTACACATCTACTTCTGCAAAAAGGGTTTTATCGTTCACCGGATTTGAAATAACCGGTGGAGGATCATTTTTACCAGCCGGATTAACTTTTGTAAGAGCTGGTGATGTAGGTGATGTGAAAGTTTTGATTAATAAATGTGTTTTTCGAAATTTTTCTTCCACAGCTACCATTTTTACTTATTCTACCGACACCCCCCGAAGAACTACTCCTTATGGTGATTTAGTAGTTTCAAATACAGCTTTTTTCGGACCTTATGCCAATTTAAATACCAAATCAGTGGTTGAAACAACACCACAAAATATTTATTTCTCAAATTGTTATTTCTCAAATGTTTCAGGGGCTACACTCAGAGTTCCTTCAAGTGCTAAAACATCATCTTCATTTGTTTCGAGTGTAAATTTAGACCATTGTACGTTTAATGGATGTGCTTTAAACGAATTCGATATTCAGAATGATACCACAAACAGACAAATACCAATGACGATTAAAAATTCAATTTTTTCAGGAAATACTAATACTACAACTGCAAATACTCTTGGAAGTGGGGCTACTTTAAATGGAACAAAATGTGCGGTTTATTATACAGCAGCAGGGAAAGTTGCAACACTTTATCCAACACTTGGAGGTAGTGATGCGTTGATCTCAAACCCAAGTTTAAATGCGAGTGGTTTTGCTACTGCTGCACCATACCTTAAAACAGCATTAGATGGTCGAAATATTGGATTTTATGATTATACGGTTTTAACTCCTATTGTATATTCTTCAATAACTAGTTTAAATGCTTTGGTATATAATCAAGGAAATGGTACTTCAGCACAACAATCATTTACCGTAAGTGGAGTTGATTTAACTGCAAATTTGGTTATTACACCATCTTCAAATTTGGAAATTTCAACTAATTCTGGAGCAAACTACAGCTCAAATGCAATTATTTTAACGCCTATATATAACATTGTGGGTGCAACTACAATTTATGTTCGGCTAAAAGCTGGTTTAAGTATTAATATCTATAATGAGAATATAGTTATTACAAGCACAAATGCTATTACTAAAAATGTGAGTTGCTCGGCTCAGGTAATTTCAACTTCACCAACTATTATTACTTCTGTTTCGTCACTTTCAGGTTTCATAGGTTTGCAAGGTGGCGGTGCAACAATCTCACAGCAAGTGCAAGTTTATGGCTATAATTTAACCGGTGATATTAATGTAACACCACCATCTGATTTCGAAGTATCATTAAGTGCGGCAATTGGTTTTACTTCCTCTTCATTATTGATACCTCAAATTAGTGGATATGTGAATGTGCCGCTATACGTACGTATGAAAGGTGGATTAGCTACAGGTACAACCAATCAAAGTGTTACCCTTACTTCATCAAATGCAGGAGTTGTGAATCTTGGTATAAGTGGTTCTGTTACAGCAATAACAACTTCAAACTTCAATACTAATGCTGCCAACAATATTGATTTACGCATTGCGAATAAATTCAATGTGTCCAATGAACCGGTTTATAGTATCAGAGACTATGCAAATGGAGTATTTATAAGAAATCCTGATTGCTGGGCTGCTGACTTAGATATGACATCATTAAGCCCTTGGAACAATACTGGTAGGTCTGTAAGTGAAGGGAGATGGAAAGCAGGTGTTTTAATTACTCCACGTCATTTTATATGCGCTACACATTTCAATATAGGAGTAGGAACAAAAATGCTTTTCGTTACAAAAGATAATATAACTGTTACCCGAACGGTAATTGGAACTGGTTTTAATTCGCAGAATTATCCTGACGAATTTGTAGGAACGTTGGATAGTGATGTTCCAAACTCTATTTCATTTTGCAAATTTTTACCCTCTAACTATGCGAACTATATTACAGGTAATGCAAGTGGACTTCCTTTTATGTGGGTAGATCAAGAAGAAAGTGCATTTGTGGGAGATATTTCAACGCTCGATGGTTCAGCAAATGGATATGCTCACATGTTTACTGAGAAATCATCAACAGACGCTAAACGCTTGTCACTTTTCAAAGCGGATTGGTTTAATGATAGTGGTAGTCCTGTATTTATCGTTTTAAATGGTCAATTGGTAATCATTTCTTGTCGAACTTGGTCAGATGGTTCCGGTTCATCGTACACCTATTTTTCAAACCAACCAACTGGTTCAAAGTTAAGTGATCAAACCCCAGGTTGTATTAATGATATTATTAAAGCTGCAGATGTCAATGCGGGGGTAAGTACAGATTATAAAGTTACGTATTTTGATTTTACTGCTCCAACAACCACTTCTTTAAAAGCTATTAATCCCGAACAAGTTGCTCGTGATGTAGTATATTCAAATAACCACACATTGTATGTTAACAGCAATAGTAATGAAAGGAAACTTATTCAAGTATATAACTTAGTTGGAAGTCTAATTGTAAATAGTGTTGTTTCAAATTATAACAGTTTTGAATTGCCAAATAACGGAATATTTATTGTAACGGTTTCAACAAAAGTAATTAAGAATACATACAAGATAATTGTTAATTAATAAACTTCTAAGGTTTTCTATTAGTATTACACTTTGTTATAATAACCTAAATTCTAAATATTTATGACATTAGTTGAAAAAAAAATCATTTTGTTTTGATTTTTCAAGTCAAACCATTTACATTTGTTTTGTGGTATCAATAATAAGAAATTTATTATTATCATGAATCTCTAAATAAATTTAAATATTTAATAGAATCTTATCAATACTGAAATCATTATGAATAATGCAATTAGAATTTTAATGCTAGTGGATTTTTCAGATGAATACTCAAGAGCCTTTCTTCGTGGAATCTCAAAATATGCTGAAGTTCATGGCCCTTGGTCATTTTGCAGAATGCCACCTTCGTTTCGTGAAAAACATGGCATTGAAGGTGTTTTGAAGTTTGCTAAAGAATGGAGAGCTGATGGTATTATCGCGAATTTGTATGATAATGATGAATTAAAAATGGTTGTTGAATCAGGTATTTGTATTATTGCTCAAGATTTTAAAGAGCGATTTGAAGGCATCCCTAATTTAACAGGTAATTATTTCCATACAGGTGAGTTGGCAGCAGAATATTTCTTGTCAAAAGGTTATGAAAATTTTGCCTTTTCAGGTTTCTCAGAATATGTTTGGTCTCGTGAAAGGAGTGAAGGTTATATCGACCGTATTCAAAAGGAAGGTTATAAAGTAAACCTTTTCAATACTAAAGATAATGCCGAACATGAAATGTGGTATTATAATGATTCTCCACTGAGTCAATGGTTAAAGGATTTGGCTAAACCTTTAGCTGTTTTTACCTGCGATGATAACCATGCTATTCAAATAGTTGAAGCGTGCAAGATTAACAGAATAAAAGTTCCGGATGAAGTTTCAGTTTTAGGTGTTGATAACGATGAAATGAATTGTAATTTGTCAAATCCACCACTCTCTAGCATAGCTCTTGATGTTGAAAATGCAGGTTACAAGGTGGGTGAATTAATGGAATCGATGATTAATAAGGAACACGATTTCTATGAAGATATAATTGTAGAACCAACTACTATTATTTCCAGACAATCGACTGATGTTTTTGCAATTAAAGATACTCATGTGTTAAAAGCTCTTCGATACATTTCCGACAACATCAACGAAAAAATTCAGGTAGCAGATGTTCTTGATAATGTTCCATTATGCAGACGTTCGCTCGAGAAACGTTTTACAACTATAATCGGACGTTCAATATATCAGGAAATTCTTTATCAGAAAATGGAAAGAGCTACTTTTCTGCTTCTTGCAACAAAACTCTCGGTTTTTGATATTGCCATACAATGTGGATTGGATGACGATAAGAATTTCTCCCGCCTATTTCAAAAAATGCGTAATTACACACCCCTCCAGTACCGAAAAAAATTCAGTAGACACAATTAAATTATCTAAGTTTATATTTAACAATACCCTGACTGATTGTTTTCAAAAGAACTTTCATACCTCTTTATTTTCATGAACAAACGATTTCGTCTTTATTAATCCAACTATAATATAGAAGCTTACTCAGGATTCGCGAAATGAGGATTAATATGCGGAATATGTAATATTATTCTTTCGTTGAATGTGTAATTTTGTGTTGAATTCCAAATACAAAGTAAATTTAATATAATGGGTATATCTGAGAATATTATTGGTGTCGATTTGGGCGGTACTAATATCCGTGCAGGCAGAGTCGTTGAAAATAAGATCGTACAATTCTCCAAAGAACGTACTCCTTCCAATGGCACAAAACAAGAAGTTATTAATTCAATTTTTTCAGCAATTGATCAGTGTATTAACTCTGGAACTGTTGGGATTGGAATAGGCGTTCCTGCAGTTGTTGATGTTGAAAAAGGAATAGTTTACGATGTTACTAATATTCCTTCATGGAATGAAGTTCCACTTAAAGAAATTCTTCAAAATAAATATCAAGTTCCAGTAAGCGTTAATAATGATGCCAATTGTTTCATCGTAGGCGAGAAATTTTTTGGCAAAGGAAAATTGTACAATAGCATTGTTGGATTGGCTTTGGGGACAGGTTTAGGTTGTGGGTTAATTTTTAACGGACAATTATACGAAGGTCGAAACTGTGGAGCGGGTGAATTTGGAATTATTCCTTATCTTGATTATAATTTTGAATACTATTGCAGTGGACAATTTTTCAAAAAAGAGAAAGGAATTGATGCTGAATTAGCTTATATTGAAGCCAAAGCAGGAAATATAATCTATGCTGATTATTTTAGAGAATTCGGATTCCATCTAGGTCAGGTGATAAAGTCAATGCTTTATGTTTATGATCCTGAAATAATAATTATTGGAGGATCTTTAACGAAAGCATACGAATTGTATAAAGAAGCAATGTTTGCTGCAATGCAGGATTTAGAATTTTCCAATACCTTGAAACGAATTAAAATTGAAATTTCCGAGTTGGATAACTCAGCTATCTTTGGGGCTGCTGGGCTTTTTATTAACCAAAGTAATATAATTAATAGAGCCGAAACACTCTCTGTTATCAATACTCAAGTAACTTGATTCATAAATTTTTCTCATATCAATGTAAATTATCAACACCTTTCAAAATTTATTCTAAATGGTTATAATACGAAAAATATACTTAAAGCTTGTATTGTTAATTATTATTCAGCTGCTTGCTGTTTCCGTATTAGCACAAGATAATCAAAATCAGATTCTTAAACTTGACAAGAACTGGACATTGCAACCTTTTGGAGAATGGACTGAAGATGGTTCAATACTCATTATACCAAATATTTACAGCGATAAAAATTTGATTTCCTGCAATGTTCCAACTACGGTATTAGGTGCTTTAATAAATCAGGGAAAAGTAAAAGATCCTTTTTTTGCAGATAATATTGAGCGAATTCCAAAAGAATGGTTTAAAAGCCAATGGCAATTTTCTAAAACTATAGTAGTTGATAAACTGTTCAGTGGATTGCATTCCCGACTCTGTTTTGAAGGTGTTAATTACTCTGCAGATGTTTTTTTGAATGGAACAAAAATTGCTTCAAAAGACACTTTAGCTGGAGCATTCCGACGATTTGAAATAGACATTACAAAGGTAATTAAAACTGGAAGTAATAAGCTTGAAGTTATTGTATTCCCCCCACAACCGGGCGACTATACAATTGGTTTTGTTGATTGGACTCCAGCGCCAACCGATAGAAATATGGGATTATTCAGACCGGTAAATATTCGATTTAACGGGGCTGTTTCTATAAATCAACCGTTTGTAAAATCAAAAATTATTAATGCCAAATCCGGAGATGTTGAATTGACAATTGAGGCACAGCTAATAAATCATAGCGCTTCGCAAGTGAAAACGAATGTCAATCTTGCATTTGGTGATGTGAAAGTTAATCGAACAATTGTCTTAAAACCCAACGAAAGTCAATTGGTTAGCTGGAGTCCGGAATTATATCCTCAACTAAAATTGAGGAATGCAAAGCTATGGTGGCCTGTAACAATGGGCAAGCCAGATCTGTATACGCTAAAGCTCACTTCTTCAATTGATAACAAAATTACTGATATCAATATAACCAAATTTGGAATACGAGAAATAACAGATTATTTGGATAAAAATGGATACAGATTTTACAAAGTAAACGGTCAAAACCTTCAAATCAGAGGAGGTGGGTGGACCGATGATTTGTTTCTACGCGAAACTCCTGAAAATGTTGAAGCTCAAGTTCAATACACAAAATTGATGAATTTGAATTGCATTCGACTCGAAGGATTTTGGGGTGCAAGCAGTACGCTTTATGATTTGTGTGATAAATATGGAATACTTTTAATGGTTGGATGGAGTTGCCAGTGGGAACATGCAAAGTATTTAGGTAAAGCAGTTGATGAATATGGAGGTATTGTTACTACTCAAGATATTGATTTGGTTGCTCGTTCGCTAGTTGACCAGGTTGTTTGGTTAAGGAATCATCCGAGCTTATTTGTTTGGGCGTTGGCAAGTGATAAAATATCACGTCCAAAATTAGAAAAAAGATATATCAAGGATTTATCAATTGTCGACCCAACTCGTCCATTTTTAAATTCATGTGCAGTACTCAAAAGTCCGATTACAGGACCATCCGGGGTGAAAATGGAAGGACCATACGATTATGTAACTCCAAATTACTGGTATACTGATACAAAACGAGGTGGTGCATACGGATTTAATACTGAAACAGGTCCTGGTCCACAAATACCACCTATCGAATCGCTGAAGAAAATGCTCCCGGCTGATAAACTTTGGCCTATAAATTCAATGTGGAATTACCATTGTGCCAGAGCTGTATTTAATGATTTAAATCGTTATTTAAATGCACTGAATCACCGCTATGGAGAGGCGCAATCTCTTGATGAGTTTTTGATGAAAGCTCAGATGATGAACTATGAAGCCATTCGTCCTATGTTTGAGTCCTTTGCAGTAAACAGAGCTACTGCCGGTGGTATTGTTCAATGGATGCTAAATGCCTCATGGCCAAAGTTGTACTGGCAACTTTATGATTATTATTTGATGCCAAATGCGGCTTTCTTTGGAACTCAAACTGCACTGAAACCATTGAATTTGATTTATAATTATGGTGACAAAAATGTGTATGTTACAAATGATTATAGAATAAATCAACATGATTTAAATGCAGAAATTATAGTTTTTGATATTAATTCAAAAGTAGTATTGGCTAAAAAAGTGAAATTTGATGTGGATGAAAATCAATCCAAAAAGATTTTCTCATTAGCTGAAATTGGAGATATTTCAACTACCTATTTTGTTGATTTAAGATTAAAATCTGCTGACAATAAATCAATTACTCAAAGTTTTTACTGGCTTTCAACTAAAAATGATGATCTTGATTTTTCTAAATCAGAATGGTATTTTACTCCAAACACTACCTTTGCTGATTTTAGTGGTTTGAAATCAATGCCTAAAGTGAAAATAACGTATAAAAAAACTCAGAAAGTGGTTGGAAATAAAACGGTTATAGATCTAACGTTGAAAAATCCATCGGATAAAATTGCATTTTTTATTGAAATGAAAGCCAAAAATAATCAAAATGGTAAAGTAATTCTACCAGTTTTTTGGTCGGATAATTATATTTCGTTGCTACCGGGCGAAGTTAGAGTAATGAAATTGGAAATGAATAATTCGGATATAAAAGGTAAAGTAGATTTAGATATAAAGGGATTTAATTGTGAACCATAAATAGATTCAAACAGCGATGAAAAATTCAGAAAGCAAATACACTAAATATGACTTATGTAAAGAAATGTTAGAGACATCAGATATTATAAAAAGATTCAATCAGAACATTTCTCAAAAGTACATAAATAAAATTGAAATAACAGATGGATTGTTTTTAACTGGTGAAGGGAGTAGCCGTATTTTCCCTGCAAAACAAATTATTTATCAAAACAGAAAGCATTCTTGTGGATATGATATTCTCACTGAGGGATCATTGCAGTCTATGGAATATAATTTGGATACTTATTCTGTTTTTGGGTGTTCGAATTCGGGAAGAACGAGTGAATTAATACGTTTGTTCAATTTACTTTCAAATAGAAATCATCGAAATCTATTTGGGTTAATTGCTAATTCTAATACTCCACTTGAAAATATTGCTATGGAATCAACAGTTTTAGAGTGTGGAACTGAAAATGCTGTTGCTGCAACAAAAAGTGTTGTTGAGCAGGCATTATTTTTTCACAGTTTATATGCAAATCTACTAAAAAAGAAAATGTTTGGATTAGATGAATTGTCCTATCTTTTCACAAAAACTTTGGAAGCTCCAATTAGTCAAGATATTATTAATCTTATAGCAAATGCTGGTATAATATATTTTGCTGGTAGGGATAATGGTGTTGCAGAAGAAATTACACTGAAGACCAATGAAATAACACGTAAGAAATCAGGCTATCTGGAAGGTACTTATGCTGTTCACGGTATTGAGGAAGTACTCAAAAAACAAGATGTGATTGTTGTATTTGATCCATTTCCAAGCGAAGAAGATAAATTTTATTCAACCTTGGTTGAAGGAGCGGGCGTTGAAGTAATTGCAATTTCTACTCGTCAAACTAAATTTAAGACGATTTTGATTCCCGAATCTCAATGCTATCAAAATTATCTTGAATTGGCAATGGGTTGGAATTTGTTGGTGGAAACTGGAATACACTTAGGAATTGATTTAGATAAGCCAGAAAGAGCCAGAAAAGTGGGAAACGAATATGTTCCAACTGTTTAATCTGATTTTAAAAAATTGAAAATCATGAAACGAAATTATTTAATTGTAGTATTGATATTAATCACATTTTTTGTTATCTCGTTTCTAACCAATATTTTAGGAGCACTCAATCCCAATGTTTCGGGTAGTTATAAGCTCACCGAAACGATGGCGGGATTTTTACCGTTTGCATTTTTTATTGCTTATGGAGTCATGTCAGTTCCATCAGGTTTTTTGCTCGAAAAATGGGGCGAAAAGCAAATGATGGTGTTGGCATTTTTACTTTCATTTGCAGGTGCATTGCTTTTTGCTTCATTTCCAACTTTCAATGTGTTTCTGATTTCATTATTTACAATTGGAACCGGAATGGCTGTTTTGCAGGTGGTTATTAATCCTTTGTTGCGTGAAGCCGGAGGAGTTGAACATTATGCTTTTAATTCGGTATTGGCACAATTGATTTTTGGCTTGGCATCGTTTGTAAGCCCGCAAATGTATTCCTATTTTGTAACTAATATTGATAAAGGTCTTACTAACAAGTTCTTGATTGACACAATGTCTTCACTTGTTTCCTATGGCATGTCGTGGGTTTCGGTTTATTGGATTTTTGCAGTTTTGAGCATATTGATGATAGCCGTTATTGCTTTTGTGAAATTTCCTAAAGTTGAATTGCAAGAAGACGAAAAAGTAGGTTCAAAAGCAAGTTACCTGGAACTCTTCAAGAATAAATATGTCATCCTTTATTTTCTGGGAATTTTCGCTTATGTGGGTACAGAACAAGGTATTTCGTATTGGATGTCAAAATTTCTAAGTGTTTATCATGGTTTTGACCCAAACACAGTTGGAGCTGATGCAGTATCATATTTCTGGGGTTTAATGACAGTAGGTGGAGTTTTAGGATTGATATTATTGAAGTTGATGGACAGCAAAGTAGTATTGAAGATATTTAGTTTGCTGGCAATTTTCAGTTTACTGCTAGGACTGTTTGGTGGCGCATTGTTAGCATTGTGGGCATTACCGGTATCAGGTTTTTTCCTGTCAGTTATGTATCCGCTTATTGTATCGCTTGGTCTGAATTCCGTACAGAAACATCATGGTTCGTTTGCCGGAATTCTGATGACAGGCATTGCTGGTGGAGCAATTATTCAGGTTCTGATAGGTTTTATCAGTGACTTTGTTTCACTCAAAGTCGGTATGATGTTTTTGTTCGTTACGCTAGGCTATATTTTAAGTATCAGTTTTTGGGCCAAACCGCTAATTTCCAATGAAACCGTTAAATCAAAGAAAGCTAAACAATCATAGCATTCTTGTTTTAAAATTATACCTTAACTCAATTTAAATCACACAATTCACTTTATGAAAACATCCGATAAGTCGACAATACCTTGGCTAGTAGTTGGTTTGCTTTTTATTGTAACTGCGCTTAGTTTTATGGATCGGCAGGTATTATCCATGTCCATATTAAGAATCAAACAAGATATTCCAATTTCAAATACCGACTATAGCTGGATAACAAACGGATTTATTGCAGGTTATGCACTTATGTTTACCTTGGGTGGTGTGTTTATAGATAAATTTGGTTCAAAACTTGGTTTGGCGTTATCTTTAGGAATCTGGACCGTTGCTTCAGGGCTTCACAGCATTGCCACTTCGGTACCTCAGCTTATTTTTTTTCGTTTTATTCTTGGCATTGGCGAAGGCGCATGCTTTCCGGGGGTAATAAAAGCGGTTATTGAATGGATTCCATTGAAAAAAAGGTCATTAGCTACCGGAATTGGCATTGGTGGCTCGGCCATTGGAGCTGTTATTGCACCGTTACTATGTCTTTCTATGTTGGATTCTGTTGGTTGGAGAAAGCTTTTTTTAGTATCACCTGTAATCAGTTTTGTTTGGATTGGTTGTTGGTTATTTTTGAACAATACTAAAAATTCAAAATACAAATTAAAAGTGGTAGAACCTGAAACAGAGAGTTATAATTCAGACAAAATAAAGAAATATTCTTTCTTAGATGTATTGAAATCGAAGAATGCCTGGATTTTTATTACCATGCGTGCCATGCTCGATCCGATTTTTTATTTCCTGATGTTTTGGATACCTAAATTTATGCACGAAAGCCGAGGTATTTCTCTTGAATTAATTGGCAAATTATTTTGGATTCCTTTTTTGGCATTGGGGTTATCAAATATATTAGGTGGATATGTTTCCGATAAAATTTTCAAAAAAACAAACAATTTAAACATTGCTCGTAAGTTACCCATGATTGTTGCAGCTGTTATTACCATGTCGGTATTGTTTGTTCCCAACATTGAATCAGCTTATGGAGTTATAGCATTAATCACCCTGTTTTTATTTGCTCATGGATTATGGATTACCAATTATTCAACAGCTATTGGCGATGTGTTTGGAAACAAAGCTACTTCAACCGTAGTAGGACTTACTGGTACATTTGGAGCTTTAGCAGGATTTTTGGCGACAGGTGTAATTGGCTATGTTGTAACTAATTATTCATATAATCCACTTTGGTTGTGGGCAGGTTTAATGTATCCTTTTGCATTTGGATTGTTTAGTATTTTAATGCCTAAAATTACTAAGTTTGAATCGTTTTCCTGAGTTTAATTTTAATGTTGATATTATTTAGAAATTATAGAATTTAAATCAAATAAATATGAGAACTGTAGAAAAGATTGATTATTCACAAATCCCTTCAAATTTATTACCTCGAATTGGAGTTATCGGCGTTGGTCATCATACGTATTGGGCGCAATTTCCCGGATTGTTGGAAGAAATGTACAAAAAGCAGGAAATTTTTATTGATAAAATTCCTGAATTTGTAGATGTGGTGGATTTTGGTCTCGTTGATAATGCCGAAAAAGCTTATCAGGCGGTAAAATCAATTTCTACAGCCAATCTCGATTTGTTATTTTGCGACATGGTTACTTATGCTACTTCAGGAACGTTCGGCATTATTATGAAAACCCTTAAAATACCGATTGTGTTGGTTGCATTACAACCGCTTGAAGCATTAGATTATGCAAAAGCAACCACGTATATGCAGTTGATGAACGATGATATTTGTTCATTGCCCGAATTTACCGGGGCTGCTGCCCGTTTAGGTGCTAAAATCCCCGAAACGATTATTGGAACACTTCATAACGATGCTCAGGTTGACAAACAAATTGATGAATATTGCCGCATTGCCCGTGTGTTGCATGGATTGAAAAATGCTCAGTTTGGACATATCGGTCATTCAATGAACACGATGCTTGATATGCATTTTGACCCAACTATGGTAACTGCTTTCTTTGGAAGTAACGTAAAAGCTTGCGAAGCCAACCAAATGGTAACTGCTTACGAACAAGTTACAAACGAAGAAATAGAAACAGCGAAAAAACAGATTTTATCATTTTTCGATACGCCAGACCCGGTTGCCGATCCAATTTCGAGCAAACTGAAAGATGAAGATTTATATGTGTCGGCTCGTATTTATTGTGCTTTGGATAATTTTGTGGCTCAAAATAAATTGAGCGGATTGGCATATTATTACGAAAGTGTTGAGGGTACATTGGAGCAACAGGTAATGACCAATTTAGCCGTTGGAAATTCACTATTGACTGCTAAAAATATTCCTATGTGTGGAGAATCTGACTTGAAGACTTTGATTTCGCTCTTTATTATGGATAGATTGGGAATTGGCGGAAGTTTTGCAGAATTTCATCCGGTTGATTTTGAAGGCGATTTTGTGTTGGTTGGTCATGATGGACCTCACAACGTTTCTATTGCCGATGGTAAACCGGTTTTACGTAGCTTAAATCGTTTCCATGGCAAACCAGGTTCTGGTGCAGGAGTTGAGTTTAAAATCAAAACCGGACCAATTACTATGTTGAGTATCAACTCAACTTACGATGGTAAATTCAAATTTATCATTGCCGAAGGCGAATCTATGGCAGGACCTATTCCGGCTACAGGAAACACCAATACACGTGGAAAGTTCAAACCTGATGTAAGGACTTTCCTCTTAAGGTGGGTTAAAGAATCGCCTACACACCATTTTGCACTTGGCATAGGACACCATGCCGAATCCATTGCAAAAATTGCAAATTATCTTGGAATTGAGTCTGTTATTGTATAAAAAAGTGTTGTGTTAACTGAAAGTCCGAGAATATTTTTCAATGTTTTCGGACTTTTATTATTTTTATCAAAGTAAAACCAATTGAAATATGTCGGATTTGAAGTATACAAAATATAAAAATGCAATAATCAAAAAACTACCTCAAAATAGAGTTTTTACTGATGAAGTAAGAAGGTTAGCATGGGGAACAGATGCAAGTTTTTACCGGCTTATTCCTAAGATTGTTATCAAAGCACAAAACGAAGATGAAGTAAGTTTCATACTTCGCGAAAGTGCAAAATTCTCTATACCGGTAACATTTCGGGCAGCAGGTACCAGCTTATCGGGTCAGTCAATTACTGATTCTGTGCTGATAATTGCCGGTAACGATTGGGAGAAATTCAGTATTGCAGATGACGGAAATCAAATCACCTTGCAACCCGGAGTTATTGGCTCAAAAGCGAATTCAATGCTAGCACAATTTGGTCGAAAAATAGGCCCAGACCCTGCTTCCATTAATTCGGCGATGATTGGCGGAATTGCCGCCAACAATGCCAGTGGAATGTGTTGTGGAACAGCCCAGAATTCATATAAAACAGTGACGGGTATGCGAATTATTTTTGCCGACGGAAGTATGCTAAATACATCCGATGAGGCAAGTAAGGAAGCTTTCAAAACTTCTCATTCGAATCTTATTGCCAATATTGTTCAACTTGTTGCCGATGTAAAAGCTAATAAGGAACTCACAAATAGAATAATTCATAAGTATAAAATGAAAAATACCACTGGCTATAGCCTCAATGCGCTGGTGGATTTTTCCGACCCATTTCAAGTCATCGAGCATTTAATGATTGGTTCTGAGGGCACCTTGGGGTTTATTTCTGAAATTACTTACCAAACTGTGGTGGAGCATCCTTACAAAGCAAGTGCGATGATGATTTTCTCCAATATTGAAAATGCTTGCAATGTTGTTTCATTGTTGAAATCAGCACCGGTTTCGGCAGTTGAATTGATTGATAGAGCTGGTTTGCGCTCGGTTGAAAATGTGATGGGAATGCCTGAATATTTGAAAACACTGAACATTGGAGCTTCAGCTATTTTGGTGGAAACAAGAGCATTAAACAAACAGACTTTAGATTCTCAAATTGCTGAAATTCAACATATTGTTTCTGTAGTAACTCCTGAAATTCCCATTTTATTTAGCAATGTAGCAGCCGAATATGATAAGCTTTGGAAAATACGCAAAGGACTTTTCCCATCGGTAGGTTCAATGCGTAAAACCGGTACAACGGTAATTATTGAAGATGTGGCTTTCCCTGTGTCAAGGTTGGCAGAGGCAACGCTTGACTTGCAAAAATTATTTGCCAAATGGCAGTATAATGAAGCAGTAATTTTTGGTCATGCACTCGAAGGAAATTTGCATTTTGTTTTTACTCAGGATTTTTCTAAGCCAAGTGAAATTGAACGCTACAGCGGTTTTATGACCGAAGTGGCTACTTTGGTGGTAGACAAATACGATGGTTCGTTAAAAGCAGAACATGGCACAGGCAGGAATATGGCACCTTTTGTGGAAATGGAATGGGGACAAGAAGCTTTTGATTTAATGAAACGCATCAAACGTATCTTTGACCCCAATAAACTTCTAAATCCCGGTGTGATTTTGAATACTGATAAAGATTCACACATTAAGAATCTCAAACCACTTCCGGCAACAAACCATCATGTAGATAAATGCATTGAATGTGGATTTTGTGAAGTGAATTGTCTGACAAATGGATTTTCGCTTTCGGCTCGTCAGCGAATTGTAGTTCAACGTGAAATTTCCAGACTACGTAAAACCGGTGAAGATAATCCTCGCTTAAATGAATTGGTTCACGATTTCAGATACCTCGGTGAACAAACATGTGTCGGCGATGGACTTTGTTCCACCAGTTGTCCGGTAGGAATTAATACCGGTGAACTTATTCACGACTTGAGAGCGGCTAATAATTATGCATTTCCGGCAAAGCAATTAGGAGCATTTACCGCTAAAAAATTTGGTTTAATTACTCCGATAATGCCACCAGCATTGAATCTTATAAATTCAGCACACACAGTTTTAGGTACAAAAACGTTTGGAAGTATTGCAAAATCACTTCGATATATTAGTGGAAATACAATCCCGCTATGGACACCAGCTATGCCTAAGGGAATTAGTCGCCCCCAAAAGAGAAAAGTAAACAATAAGAATCCTCTAAAAGTGGTATATTTCCCCAGTTGTATAAATCAGACCATGGGACCAGCACAGAATGACCCAGAGCAAAAATCACTACATATTACTTTAGTGAATTTTCTTGAGAAGGCTGGTTACGAAGTCATTTTCCCTGAAAAGATGAAACAACTTTGCTGTGGTACAATATGGGAAAGCAAAGGGTTTTATAAAGAAGCGGACAAAAAATCGGATGAATTAGAAAATGTATTACTTAACGCCACTGAAAATGGAAAATATCCAGTAATTTGCGATCAAAGCCCTTGCTTATACCGTATGCGAAATACCATGAAAGAGCCACTGAAACTTTATGAACCTGTTGAATTTATTGTTGAATTCCTAACTGATAAACTCAGATTTACAAAAACCGATGAACCAGTTGCCATTCATGTTACTTGTAGTATGACCAAAATGAATCTAAAAGATAAAATTGTGAATCTTGCTGAAATGTGTTCAAACAATGTACTCGTTCCCGAAGAAGTTGGTTGTTGCGGTTTTGCTGGTGATAAAGGTTTTACATATCCTGAAGTAAATAAGTATGCACTCCGAAAACTTAAGCCACAAATTGATGCCAGTAAAATTAAATTGGGTTACAGCAATAGTCGAACTTGTGAAATCGGATTATCGACTTATAGCGGTATTTCTTATCAATCGATTGTTTATTTAGTTGATAAATGTACGACTTCCCACAAATTATAATATCTAAAGCTAATATAATTCAAATCGCTAATGATTAAATTCCCGTAAATATTTTAATTTCTATTTTTTTTCATCTTTTATTGATTGATTGATAATTTTTAGAGAATAATTTCTATGCACTCCACAGATTAAACCACATTTCATTTCCCTAAATGGCTATTTTTTTTATCCAACCCCATTTACACAAAACATTGCAATTCTTGCAAGCTTTGCACCTCCACGTTATAAAAAACAGTCCATTTGCTTCATTTCATTGCCTCCCATTGCTTCGTTTCATTTAATCGTCACCTATGATTAAATCCATGCATTTCCAATGGAATATTTATTTTCAATGTGAGAAATTATTCCGATAATAATCCTTTCTAAAAATTCGGTGGATTCACAGGAAAAAAAATCGATTTCTATTTTCCTTGTGCTTGCGGACGTTTCATTCACTTCCTTCATTTCGTTTCGGGGGACGCTGTTCGTACCTCACAACTTGTCCACCCCTCGCTACATTGCGTTCAGTTATATTTCACCCACCTCAACACCGCACGGCATAAGAAGCACCCTCATTTCGCTCCCTCGCTTCCACTTATTTTGATCACTTCCTATGCCAAATTCAACGCATTTCCAATGGATTGTTTTCATAATTGGGGACGAATTTTTTTCATGATTTTCAACAAATGAATAGTAAGAGATTTTTTACGCTAAAAGTTTGGATTCCCAACCGTACCGGCAATCCTGAAGTAATGCCCCGAAAACCACTTATGATTTTTAAGCGTGTTTTTTATGGTAGCTTAAAAGCCATAACAGGTTTTCCTTTTGGGGACAGCAGGCACAACCCTTTTTTTTCGCCTGACACTTCGGGCTCCGGTATCCACTCAAAAAAATTCGTTGTGATGTGGTTTGATATTGTTGAAAAACAAGAATAAGTTTTCGGAGTTGATAGTTGGGACATCCATTAAATCTCTAAATTGAAAACTTATTTCCTGCTTTCCAACAATTAAAAAAATTGCAATATATGTTTATGAACCCGAAATTAATGCCCCAAAACAATATGCCTATTTTTTAAGACTATATTTCTTTAACCCAAAGAAAAACAGGCAAACTATTTTGAATAGGGACAGCGGACAAACTACATTCAGCATTTAAATTATTTGCTACCGCTTGGAATAAAATAATTCAACCGTTAAAAGAAGTTATTGTTGTCTTTGCAGTTCGTGCAATAAAAATAGATGTTTACACTTTGTGTCTGAGAAAGAGCTGCCTATGGATTGATAAATGAAAATAAAAAAAAGGGAACAACTTTCTCAGGCTAGATTCTCCCACCTAAAGTTAGTTCCCGTTTCCAAAATACTATTCTACACAATGAACTCTATGCACAACTTGACCCCAATAACAAACATTTATTCCAGATTAACGAGATTCTCATCCTTGATTAAAAGTGGGAATGCATTTCCTTTATCATTTTCAAAATTAAACGTCAGTTTGTGCTCCTGATTAAAATTATCACGAATGGTAATATCAATTGATTGCTTATCCAAACAAAACGAAGTGTAGTATAAACTGAAAGTCTCACTTGTTAGCTCATACGTGTCATTGGGAATAAGTATATCTTTGTTTTCGTTTTGAATATAGCCTTTACCTTCAGGCTGAAAAAAGTTGAAGTAATATTTAGCACCCTCGTATTTATCGCTTCGTATAAGTTTAAAGCGGATTTCGACGGTTTCGCACACTTTGATTTTCTTTTGAAGTGGCAACGTGCTCACCGAAAATTCATACACTTGTTGGACATCCAACTTGTCATCACATTCTGTGAATAGTAACAACATGGCTGCTACCATGCTCAAAATAATTGTCTTTTTCATAAAATTTGTTGTTTTTGTAATTGTTTATAATTCCAGTTTTTTTAATTGATAATAATTTTGATTCCAGTACCCAATTGGGTTGAAAATTTGCCTACTGATGAACCCCACAAAATCCGCTCACGCGCATTGACCAAAAGAATAATTTGATCTGTTATAAAAGTTTCAAGTTCCAGTGTCAAAGCACCACCATACACAAAAGTGTCTATATTGGTAAGTGTTGCTCCATCATAAAGTGTTTTGTTTCCCCAGTTACAGGTTTCGTATCCGGCTAAACCCGATGCACCAATAGATAGCAGCAAGGTCTTACTTGGATCGGAAACAAAACTGTAGTAATATCCTCCTTCGCCTGTAATTTGGGCAATCGGAATTTGTATCTGCTTGTAATTAAGTTGCTTTTGCAAAAATTCAGCTCCAAATACCCAACGACTGTCGTTTTGGGCATAGGTAGAAACAGCTATTCCGCCATAAAATGCCCGTTGTGGACTTATTCCATTTACTGTCCCAATAGTTAGTTGAATACCTTGTTGCCCTCGCAGATAGCGTTGAGTATATGAATACTGAAATAGAAACCCAAATATGAAAATTATTAAAAATGTATTTCTCATTTTACTTGATTTTTAATTCGTTGATTAATTTAGCACTAATAATATCACTGTTTTCCACAACGAAACGCTGATGGCGACCACCATTTTTTTCATTCAGCTCTACCACAAACTCCTTATCATCCGGAATGGTGAATTTATCCATGACAAAGACCGTACGTTCACTACTTTTCCCGGCAATGCGTGTGGCATAGTTGAATGCCCGAATAGGGAAAATAACCGTTTCCTGAATAGCAGTACGTTTCATTACTTTCTTGTCTACTATTTTGAAGGTGATAAAATCCAGATCGAAAGGAACATTAGATGAATTGTTGATTTGGGTGTGGAAATAAAGTAACCCGTCGTGGGTGTAAATACCTTTGAGCAAGTACTGTATACCGAATTTCCGACTGCCGATTTGATTGATTTCCCTTCGGTCGTTCTTGTAAATTGATTTCATAATCAGATGCACCATCATGGGGGACTCGTTACCCAATTCCTTAAGGTAGACTTCCAGCGCATTGTTTGGATGCGATACCGTATCACCATCGTGTATGAAATCCTTCATTTCCACACTCATTAACAGCGGTTCATTGGCATACTTTACATTGAACGTATAAAAACTGCCTTCTTCGGTAATCACTGAGAAATTGGTTTCGGTTTTGAAATTTCGAACGGCAGCCTTTACCCGAATAACATTTTCCGCTCCATCAGCTTTGCCGGCAATGATATTCGCGGAGCCCAGGTCAATATACTTGATAGCTGCCGGAAATATGATGTGGACAGTCTTATCAAAGGTTACCTCCATGCCATAAGGTGCTATCATTTTGTCGTAACTGATTTTCTTGGTTAATCCTTCGTAAAAGTCACCCTTGGTTATTTGTGCCTGTATAGAAACGAGGATTCCAATTTGTAAAGCCAGCAAAATCAGTAATAATTTTATTTTATTCATTTTAATGAGTTGTTTATGAGAAGTATAACTTCTCTGGTTTAAATGATTCATTTACTTATTCATTGAATATTTTCTAATTGTTTTTTTAGTTGTCTCTCTATTCCTGATTCATAAGCAACAGGACTTTATATCCGGCTTTTAGTTTCACATTGACAGTTTGGAATTTCTTGGACATATACTGCGATCCGCTCTGGATAACTCCTTTTCCTAATCCCGATAGTACCTGTTGACCAGTTGATTGAGTAAAGGAAAGGCTTGTACCCATATTGGATCCTATATTTCCCGCCATTTCCTTAAAGGCATTTATCTCCAACGAGCCCGGAATATAAATCCCTTCCTGCCCATCCGTGTCATATACTGTAAGTTCCACCGGAATAATCGTTCCACGATATTCCAACGACTGAATTGAAATCTCCAAACGGTCCCCTTGTATTTTGGCTTTACCACAAATTAGGGTGTTTGGAGGAATCACGGTTTTTCCGACTTGTACCGGTTCAAGCAATCGTAATCGGACGCTTTGACCGTTAATCAGGGAGCAATTTTCATGGACACAGGCTTTTATCGTGTTTCTATCTTCCAATAGATTTTGTCCAATAGCTGAATTAAAACCGGTATTATGTGGTATCTGGTTGTTACTCATTCCAACAGAATCTACTGCTTGTGGTAAACTTGAAACGGTGCTCTCAATTTGTTGATTGATGCTGGAAATTTGCCTCTTTTTCTTCGTACTCAAGAGCGAAGAACCGGTTGTTGGATAACTTTGCCCACCCATGGGCTGCCCAGGATTTTGCCCTTGGGGAATATACTTAGCAGCCATTTGGTAGGATTTTTCCATCAATTCAATTTGGTCGGCAATGGTGTTTTTTCGATTATCATTCTCCTGAATCTTAGTCGATAGATTTTCCACCTTTTGACTCGTCTTTCTATTCTCCGGCTTTTCTCCCGACGATTCGAAGAAACTGCCTAAGTTCCGGTTGACTTGCCTGTAAGCATTGTTGGAGCTTTGGATGTTGGCAATATGTTCTCTTGTGCTATTATTACCACTTTTACGATTATCACTACTATTACTATTTTCACCAGCATGATTCACTTTTGTCTCAGATTCCTTGTCAAACCCGGAAGCACCCGAGCTTTTCATTTCTTCGTTGAACATGGAAGCCAGACTTTGCAGAGAGTGCTTTTGTTCTCCTTGGTTTTCTTCGAGTTTGGCTTGCTCAAAAGCTGCTTTTTTATCGTCTGTCAAATCTTTGTTTTTCGGCATGGGAATCGTGGTATTAAAGCCTTTTGATTCTCTGAGTTTCTCCGACTTCGAAGGAGAAAAGATATACCAGATACATAATCCGAAGACGATAAACATCAAGGGATATATAAGCATTTTCTTTTGCCGTAATTTTTGTTCAACCGTTAACGGTTCTTTTTGAGGACTATCGGCTTCATTCGTTTCTTTCATATTGTTTGAGATTTTGTTGGTGAATACTATCGTTTGAATGCAGTTTTAGCTGATTGATATGCTCTATTTTGATTTGCTCTCGATCCGTTTTGTTGATACTGTAAATGGCAGAAAACGAGAAATAAAGTGAAACGACTCCAAAAATGGAGCATAGAACTAAAATTGAAACAAGCCTTTTCTTCGGAGATAGAGAAGCACAATAGCTTTGCAATTTCTCTTCGATCAGGCCTCTGACCTGAAATAATTTGTTTGTTACTTTCTTTTTCATTGTTTGTTATTTTACCTGTTTTTACCTATTCTTGACTGTGAGGTCTTTGTTTTCCACTATTTCAAAAGCCTCCATCGTGAAGCCTTGAGGATTATTATCGCTTCTTACCGAGTTCAATAGTTGGCAATGTGTTATCAGGCTTCGCTCTGTAACATTACTTTCCCTAATTATCATTTGCCGGGCATACGTCATCACCTGATACGGATATTTATCGAAATTGCAGACCACACTATCCACCTGAATAGCTTGGTTGATATTCCCCGAAACGATTCGGGCATAATATCCTTTCTCCGACAAATCCGAATAATAGTTAAAGGCACTTCGGTCAGAGAGAAACAAAGCTCTTTTGATATTACTCTCTATCGCATTCTTATCGGGCGATAGGGTGAAGAACAGTTCGTGAAACCGTTTTACATGTTCCCGGGCTTCCACCGGTCTGTTTTGAGATAAGTCTTGCGAGAGTGCCAGCATCAGGGATTTCCCATTGTCCAGCACATATATTTTCTGTCGTTGTGCTTCCGCAAAATTGTACGAACTCCATACCGCATATCCCGTAATGGCAGCGCACAGGCACAGAAAAACAATGCTGAAGAGCCGAATCTGTTTGAAACTCGATTCAATGTTTTTTAATGATTTGAATTCCATTTGTCTTTATGTTTAAAAATTTATTTACCAAGGAGTCTACCACCTACATTTCCTGCTGCCGCTCCTGCAACACCACCAGCCACAGAGCCAGCTTTACCAGCTGTATTACTGACATTTCGCCCATAATTTCCCATGCCACCTGCTTGGATTATCCAACCTGCTACGGTAGGTATGGTGAAATAGCCAATAATACCAATAATCATAAAAACGATATAAACGCCGTTTGATGAATCAATGGAATAATTGGGATTATTCTGCAATTCCGAAATATCATTTTGCAACATCAGAACCTGTATTTTGGCAAGTATGGTACTGAATAAATCCGATACCGGTAGCCAGAGATATACGCTGACATAGCGTGTTATCCATTGGGTCATCGTGGATTGAAATCCGTCCCACACGCTAATGGCAAAGGCAATGGGTCCGAGGACGGCCAATACGATCAGGAAAAAGGTACGAATCGTGTCAATCACCAACGAAGCTGCCTGAAACAGAATCTCCAGCAGTTCACGGAAAGAATCCTGAATCGTTTTCTTCATGCTGTATATTCCTTTTTCCACATACATACTTGTCATAGTAGCCAAGTCAGTAGCACTCCAGCCCAATTCCTCCAGTTGCTTATCAAATTCTTCGTTACTCACCAGATAAGCTGTTGCCGGATTTTTCATTGCCGCATCATATTCCAGTTTGTCTTTCTGTTTTTGATAGCCGACCATATCAAAGGTTTGTGATTGGAGCATTTGATTTGTGCCCCGCACGATAGGGCTCATTACCCCGTTTATGGTTCCCAATACAATGGTTGGGAAGAACATAATACAAAATCCAATCGCAAAGGGACGAAGTAATGGATACACATCAATCGGTTCGGCCCGGGCTAAGGATTGCCACACCCGGGAAGCTACATAGAACAAAGCTCCAAGCCCGGCTATTCCTTTAGCTACTCCTGCCATATTGGAACAGAGTGGCATCATTTCCACATACAAACTCCGCAGAATCTGGTGGAGGTTATCGAATTCAATGGATAATAACATAGCTTACCAGTATTTTTCGTTGTTGCTTCCGTATAATGCCATCACCCGGTTCGTGTCACCCGCATGTTGGGAGCGTAGGTAGCTCACCGCAATATTCTTTTTGCTGTAGTAGTTAACCAGGTTGCGGTTCTTCTTCACTGCGTTGTAGGTTCGGTCAATAATATCCAACCGTTCCTTATCTGTCATGGAGAGCCCGTTGGAACTGACTGCCATTTTTAATTCGCCCAGTAAATCACCGCTTTGTTCCAGCAATTTAGAATATCCAAAAGCAATGGCTCCAAGCTCTTCGACAGTATAATTCTTATCTGTAAGCATTTTTTGAAAGCTGTTCACATAGATATCCGAAATCTCACCAACCATCAGGACAGTCTGCTGTACCTTTTTGGCATCTTTGACTAAATTGCTGACAGATTTTAGCGCATCATAATACTTTTTGCCCTGCTCATAGAGTTTTACGGTTTCTTTAAAGTTATTCACCATGTTCGATGCTGTGGTCGAAGTTTCAATTACTTGCTTGGTGGTATTCACAATACTTTGAGCCAGATTGGACGGATCAAAAGTCACGAACTGCGCTTTTGAAGACATCATACAAGTCATCAGGAAGATGACTGCTAAATAGATTTTTGTTTTCATTTGAATAATGGGGTTTAAAAAAAAGTTGAAAGACTTGTTTCTGAAAAAGTTACTAATGACTAATTGTTGCTTGATTCTTTATCAATTTGTTTGGTCTCTGAGAGTTGTTTTATCGCCAGTTCAATATTGCCATCCAGCTTTTCCACGAGATTGAATAACTCGACTTTTTCCGATTCTTCGGTGGTATAGGTCAGGTATTCCTCCATGGATACTTCTGTGGCATAAACGGCAGATTGAGTGCCTCCCAAGCCTATCCAAACCTCTTTGTATAGTCGGTTCGGGTTATTCGCCAGATTGATGGAAAGTATCTGTGCTTTCTCTTTTTCAGTAAGTCCGAGCAATGCCTGAATGGAATCAAATTTATTCATGTACTTGCGCTGGTCCAACAGAATCTTACAGTCGGAATTGTTGATGATGGATTCCTTGACAATGGGGGAAGCGATAATATCTTCCACTTCCTGCGTTACCACAATGGCTTCTCCGAAATACTTACGAACCGTCTTGAAAAGGTATTTGATATACTCTGCCATTCCTTCCTTGGCAATTGCTTTCCAAGCCTCTTCAATCAGGATCACTTTTCTGATTCCCTTTAATCGTCTCATTTTATTGATAAAAACCTCCATGATGATTATGGTGACAATAGGAAACAAAATGGGATGATCCTTAATATTGTCTAGTTCAAAAACGATAAATCGTTTGGAAAGCAAATCAATCTGTTTATCTGAATTCAGCAAGTAATCATATTCACCACCTTTGTAATACGGTTCAAGCACATTCAAGAAGTTGGCAATATCAAAATCCTTTTCCCGAACTTTCTTATCGGTAAGAACTTCGTGATAATCCGTTTTTACATACTCGTAAAAACTGTTGAAACTGGGAGCTAATTCTTTTGTCTTTATTTTTTCTATGTACAGACTGACTGCGTTCGATAGCGCCACTTCCTCAGCCCGGGTAGGAGGTTCATCATTTCGTTTCCATAAAGTCAAAATCAACGTTTTGATACTTTCCCGTTTTTCAATGTCATAAATGCCATCTTCGGTAAAGAAGGGATTGAAGGCTATTGGGTTTTGTTCCGAATAGGTAAAATAAACCCCATCTTCCCCCAAAGTCTTTCGGTGAATCAATTCACACAATCCCTGGTAACTATTCCCGGTATCAATCAAGAGCACATGCGAACCTTGTTCGTAATACTGCCGAACCATGTGATTAGTAAAAAAGGATTTTCCACTACCGGAGGGTCCTAGAATAAACTTATTACGGTTGGTTATGATCCCTTTTTTCATAGGCAAGTCTGAAATATCCACATGGATCGGTTTTCCTGTCAGCCGATCTACCATCTTAATCCCGAAAGGCGAAACGGAACTTTTATAATTTGTTTCTTCCGTGAAAAAGCAAATACCTTGTTCGATAAACGTGTAAAAACTTTCTTCTGCCGGAAAATCCGCTTGATTGCCCGGAATGCCTGCCCAAAAGAGGGTGGGTGTATCCACCGTATTGTGTCTGGGTTTACATTCCATAAGTGCCAATTGACTTCCTACATCATTCTTGATGTGTTTGAGTTCCTCCCGGTCATCACTCCATGCCATTACATTACAATGGCAACGGATAGAAGAGAGTCCAAAACTATGCGCCTCATTCAGGTACTTGTCAATCCACTCTTTATTGATTTGGTTGCTTCGGCTGTATTTCGATAAGGAATGCATGTTGCGTCCCATTTTCTCGAATTTCCGCAGGTTCTCGGCACTGTCATCGATAAACAGGTATTGATTGTAAATGTGGTTGCATGAAAGCAACAATCCAACCGGTGACGCAAATGACAACCTACAATCGGAACGGTCAGTAGACAGTTTTTCGTACCGAATATCTGTTGCAATGCTGGCAGGCAAATCATCCACATCCGACAAGGTGTGCAAGCAAAGGATATTATCTCCAATGCGCATCTCGTCCGGTTTAATAGTCATATCTTTGAGTGTGGTGGTATTTTCCTGTGACAGGGAAAAATACTTTTCTATTATCCCAGCCTTGTTGTCTGTCCCCACAATCTCATCCGTGTTCAATCGGGTCAGGGAAATAAATCCACCGTCATTGACGATGCGTTCAAACTGTCCGACAGCCTCCAGAAATTTCTCAACGGATTCTTTATCCCGAAACTCTTTGGGGATAATCGAACCCCGACACAAGGTCGAGAAATTGCTTTGCATTCGGGAACGTTCCTTGGTGGTCTTAGTCAAAAAGAGGTAGCAGGTATGATTCAGATAAGGACGCTCGTTGAAATGTCCTTCAAAACTGCGAGATAGGAAACTCATATCTTCTTGTTTGATTTCCGGTTCATATTGCTCCTTGATATACCAGTCCTGTTTGTGTACGATGGAATAATCGGGAAGCACCTTTACCGCTTTTGTCCACGAAGAATGAATCGCTTCATATTCCTTTGCGGTCACCGTAAAGAGTTCGGGAAGTTCCACTTTGAAGGCAACCGTAATGTCGGCATCCTTAGAAATAATGCAACCCATTTCCACTCCCCAGATTGGGAACTTGCTTTCGAGTGTCGTAGCTTTTAATATGTTTCTCATAGTTGTTTTTGATGAATGTGTTTGAATAATCGGAGAAATTTCTTTCGGTTAAGCAGGTAGTTCGGGTGGTTTCGGATGGCTCCCAACTTCATAAGTCCATATTCGCCATATGTGTGATTCAGCGCAAAGGTTTGCCACACAAGAACTGAAGATGAAATAACCCCAAAACCAATACAGAACCATTGACCAATGCCGGTCATATAGAGCAGGACAAAAAGGACAAAAATCGCGAGCAGTCCACCTGCAAAAAGGAAAAGATACTGGCTTTTCAAGCCTTTGAACTCCACCGACTTGCCGATGCCTTTGTTGATTGGGTAGTGTGCCATGTCCTTATAGGAAAAAGGAACGTAAGACCGTAGCTGCTACAATCAAAAAGATACAAGCCCCAAACCACGATGCAGCCGTTTTGCTGGTATCGGGATCACCCGAAGAAAACTTGCTGTATACTTTCACACCACCAATTAAACCAATAACCGCCCCGATGGCATATACCAACTTGGTGGCAGGTTCAAAATAGGATGTAATCATGGTGGTGGCTTCCGTAATACCACCCGAACCATTTCCCTGTGCTTGAATTGATACATAAGCAGCAAGTAGGCTTGCTGTCGTTAGAAATACTTTTTTGTTAGTCATAAAATAATTTTTTAAAATTGGAAGTAATCTTTTTCCTTTTATTGGGATTTTGTTTTTACCCTTGTTTTGTTACAAGAAAACTCAATTTTTACCCTTGTTCTATTACAAAGAATCGATATTCCTGAATTCATTCGTTGCTTATAAAAAATTGTTTATCTCAAATTTTTCAAAATCAGCGCTGCCACTTTCGGCAATCATTGGTGTTATTCCCGCAGCATCCGGATTATACTTATTCAGCATTTCAGTAACTCGTTCCTTGCCACTATCAATTTGTGCGACCATTTGTTGAAATAGTTCTGTTTGATTCATCTGTTGAATCGTGTTCACGGCAGTGAGTTCAGCTTCCTGTGAAGACCCGCTTTGTTGCATTACCTGAATAAGATTTTCCATCTCATCATATCCAATGCCTGTAGCAGGTCCGGTAAGTTCATTATCTACAAAGCAACTCAAGTCTTCTTCCTCTAGCGATTCGGCATCGTTGTATTCACATTCAATGTCCAAATCCATTGGTTCAGGAGAGTCGGAAAAGGCTCTGTCCAATTCATTGTCATCTATCCTTGCCGACTTCATTATTTCATTGGGCGTCGCAAAAGTAGGGACGATTTCAATCGGTTTTTCAATCTGTCTCAGGCTGTCATCGTTTGTCGCAACGTGGCTCAACTGTGTTTTTGTTTTACCCATTACATCGTCATTCATGGGTTCAGTTGGTTTAATTGTTGGTGGTAATTTTCGTTTGTGAAACAGGAATTTTCGAATTCGGTTACGTTGCAAATAGATTAGTACCCAAACGAGGTACAAAAGGGCGGATATAATCAATAGATTTACCATTATAGTATAGGTTTTTTGCATTGGGTTTCATACATATCTTTGAGTTCTTCTTTGTAATTTTCAAGATGCTGTAGGATAATGTTTTCGATATAGCTACTGATGGTAGCTCCGTGTCCACCTATCATGCTTGCGAGACTAAAAAGGATTAAGTGAGTCTCTTTGGAGATGCTAACCTGTTGCCGGTTCGTAAGATTTATTTTTTCAAAATAGGTTTCCCTATAATCCGTTTGTTCTATTTGTTTTTGCTTAGGGGTATTTCTTGTTTTAAGTGTTTTGACTGCCGGTTTATCCTCTTTGATAATTACTGAAATGTCTTTTCCTTTTAAAGACTCTTTTTTCATTGGAAAGCCTTGTGAAATAACTTCCCGCATAAAATCTTCATCCACTTTAGGGATGGTTGTTTGCTTTGCCATGGTGTTTATAATTTGATGATGTGAGAGATTTCTATTAGTAGTTCTTCCAGATGACTGCCTTTGATTAATCGCTTATCGGCAGGAAATAAGGTGGAACGAAACACTGATTTCCGACTACCGGATAATTCCTTGTTGTATCGTTTGGTGTCAGGAATAAAAGTCCGAAGTAATGGAATGCCAAATTCGTGAATGGATTTTTCGTAGATTTCATACAAATCCGTCTTTTCGCGCCCATCCACCTGATTCCAAAAAAGATGAAGCTCTTTCAATCGCAAGGATGCATTACCGACCAATAATTCATTGATGGATAGAGCAAATGAAAGGGAACTTTCCAATACCAATCTGTCTGCGATAATGGGTGTAAAGATATAATCCATGGTTGCCAGCGATTGTAAAATACCGACACTATTCATAGTTCCTGGCAGATCGAAAAATACCACATCAAATTCCATGTCTGATGCAGCTAAAAAACTGTTGGCTGAGGCGATAGCCTCTTCGGGCGAACTGCAAATGATTGGATACGCTTTTCTATTCAATTGCTTGAATTGGTTATAGGCCATCAGCTTGTAATAGTCATCTGCCTCCACTTGCTGCGTATCTCGTTTTCGCATGGCATTGATGCTGTATTGCGGGAAATCGCAATCCAATACTGCCACATTATACCCTTTGAGGTAATGTAGGTAACTCGCCGCTAAAACGGTGAAAGTAGTTTTGCCGACTCCACCCTTCTGGGTAGAAAAAGCAACGAACAAGGTTTTTTTCTTCATGTCAATCATTTTTATGTTTTAAAATATTTGTTGATGAGTTGTTGCGTTGATGGATGTATTTAGTTCTTTCGATCATGATTGGTTGCTTAGTTAATTGCCAGTCATTCTATTGCCAATATTTCATGTCAGCAATGTTTTGATAATTCTTGTCAGCCATATCTTGTGGTGACTCCTTGATAATTAATATTATTGATTGACTGAAAATATTTTGTGTTGAACTGTTGATAATATTGTTTGTTGACTTGCTGACAATATTTTTTGAAACTCAGTTTATCATCCATTCAATTATCCACTCAATTATTCAATCACCTATCCATTCATTCAATCACTCATTCAAACTTTTTAATTTTCATTCAGCACTCCAGATGAATTGCTGACATATGTGTTGAAAATCAATATCGTCGGCAAATGAAATCATTAAATCAACCCCTTTTTAAAACTGTCTTCGTTTGGCACGCACAGTCCTACTTTGTCCTATAACCAGCTATGGTACAGTTCATAAACAGAAACTACTTTTGCGCTGTCATGAATGAAGAGAATTTCAACAGAGCCAATAGGCACTCACTAATGCTAATCGTATTTGCACTTAGCAAATGGCAAGTTGTATTTTGAGATGCTTGAAATTCTTTCAGCATCTCAAAATGACTTGCCCTTTCAGGGGGAAAAAGCATCCTCCGAAGTCGGTGCTTTGGAAGAGTAGTTATGGAGCAAATAGCTCAAAAGTAAAATCCAAGAGGTATGAACAAAAAGGAGACTAAATTAACACGTAAATCCAACGCTGGGAGGAATCTGAAGAGTGATCCTGCTATATATCGTCATACCATTAGCCTTAATGAAGAACAAAATGCCGCATTTTTAGGTCGTTTTGATGAGTCGGGAATGAAGGTAAAAGCACATTTTATCACGGCTTGCATCTTCGATAAAACCATTCGGTTAGTCAAGCTGGATAAAGGGGTGATGGATTATTACATGCGATTGACGACCTTTCACTCACAGTTTCGTGCCATTGGGGTCAATTATAATCAGGCAGTGAAGTCCATCAAATTTGCTTTTGAAGAGAAAAAAGCCCTTTATTATCTGGCTAAACTTGAAAGATCAACCCTTGAGCTGGTTGTATTGAACCGTCAAATTATCGACTTGACACAGGAATTTGAATTGAAAATATATGCTTCAAAGGATACAGATTCAACAACAATTGATACCAAAACAGAAAAATGACGATAAAAAATGGTGGCTAAAATCAGTTCGGGTAGTTCTATTTTTGGAGCTTTGGCCTATAATCAAACGAAGGTAGATGAGCAAAAAGGGAAAGTAATTCTTACCAACAGGATGATAGAACCTCGAGATGGGAACTATACGATAGGTGTTTGCATGCGTTCCTTTGAACCTTATTTGGCAGCCAATCAAAAAACGGAAAGCCCGATTTTGCATATATCATTAAACCCCGACCCGAAAGATGTTCTGACAGATGACCAACTTTCGGAGATTGCACAGGAATATATGGAAAAACTCGGTTATGGCAACCAACCAATTATCGTGTATAAGCACGAAGATATTGATCGACATCACCTCCACATTGTATCGGTTCGGGTTGACGAGAATGGTAAGAAGTTAGATCACAATTTTGAATTCCGTAAGTCCATGGAGATTTGCCGGCAGATAGAACAAAAATATCATTTGATACCGGCTGACAAGAAGGAAAAACAACCGGAACTTTCCATAAAAGGAATTGCGTATGGCGAAAATAATCTGAAAAGTCAGATAGCAGGTGTCATCAGACCTCTAGTAAAATCCAATCATTTTCAAACTATGGGTGAATACAAAGCACTGTTGTCATTGTATCACATAACGGTTGAAGAAATCAAAGGTGGAAAGGCAGATAAGATGTATAACGGCTTGGTGTATTCGGCAGTTGATGACAAAGGTGAGCGCATTGGAAAACCGTTTAAATCCTCTCTTTTTGGAAAAACAGTTGGATATGAAGCACTGCAACAACGCATGCTGCAATCCGGTGAACTCATTAAGCAAAAACAATTGAAAGACCGATGCAAAACCGTATTGAATAAAGTTATGAAATCACCCGGAAATCAGGCTGATTTTGAAAAACAACTGGCTACTAATGGAATCAACGTCGTATTCCGACAAAATGATGCCGGGCGTATTTATGGAGTAACGTTTATCGACCAACAAAACAAATGCGTGCTCAATGGCTCACGATTGGGCAAAGAGTTCTCGGCAAATGTCTTTAATGAGCTTTTTACTACATCTAAAGTGAATCATAACAGTCGACTACAGCAACATAGTGATAGTAATCTCGGACACACTGACAAGCCTGATTTCAAGCCTCAACACGATACCGATAATAGCGATGAGTCTCTCAATTTATTTAGCATAGATGCCAACAGTGGAATTGATTCGGAGGAAGAAGCCTTTATCCGAAGAATGAGAAAGAAGAAAAAGCGGAAGAAGCCAACATGATAAAAATTTGTTGATTGAAAACCAACAAATAAAGTAACAACTAAAATAACCAACAAACGAATTCAAACTATAAAACTAAAACATTATGCAACAAGAAGATGATTTAAGAGGCTTGGCAAAAGTCATGGAATTTATGAGAGCCATCAGTATACTATTCGTACTGATAAATATTTATTGGTACTGTTATGAAGC
>CAZTDH010000004.1:0-47855 GCA_964612615.1 uncultured Paludibacter sp.
TATTTACCGACTAATTACTTCAGATGAAACCATTTCCAAACTCATTTCCCCGCAAACAAGCCAATCTAGCGGAAGTTCTTCTTCTGGTCAGAATATGATAAGCTATACTGTTCATACTGATGGAACTATTGATTTACCTTTTGTTTCAAAAATAATGGTTAAAGGACTGACTATCAATCAAGCTACCAAGGCTGTAGAAAATCGTCTTAAAGAAATCATTCCTGATGCTATGGTAAAATTGAGTCTCGCAAACAAAGTATTCACCATTTTCGGAGATGCAGGATCAGGAATTTATCCTATTTACAAAGAAAAACTCACCATTTTCCAGGCCTTGGCAATGTCGGGCGACTTAATTGAAGGTAGCGACCAAAAACATATCAGAATTATTCGTGAAACTGAGAAAGGTACACAAATTCTTGAATTTGATATCAGATCAAAAAGCATTATTGACTCAAAATACTATTACATTTATCCTAACGACATAATTTATGTACAGCGTGAGTTTTCAAGTTTTTACAAAGTAAACAGTTATTCTGCACTATTGGGAGTAATTTCGTTTTCATTGTCACTTTTATTTGCTGTTTTAAATTACACCAAATAATTTGTTGTCGTATCAAATTATTTGAAATTCAATGAATTAAACTATATGGAAGAAAATAATTATGGAGTAGAACCAAGACCTTTTTCTGATGAAGAGGAACAAGGTTTTGATATCATGGAGTGGGTATCTTATTTCCTGCATCACTGGTATTTATTTGTTATTGGTATTATTTTATCATTAGGATTGGCCTATCTCCAGAACCGTTCATGGAAACCGACTTTTCAAACTGCAGGTACAGTAATGATTGAA
This sequence comes from uncultured Paludibacter sp., assembly GCA_964612615.1. Taxonomy (GTDB): domain Bacteria; phylum Bacteroidota; class Bacteroidia; order Bacteroidales; family Paludibacteraceae; genus Paludibacter. The sequence continues at coordinate 851 of CAZTDH010000004.1, forward strand.
GACAATAAAACATTGCCAAGTGGCAGTCAGGCACTTATGCAGGGTTTTGGAGTTCAGTCGGGTTATAAAAATGCAAACAATCAGGTTATTATGCTTGGTTCTAACGACTTGATAGGTAAAGTTGTAGACAGTTTACAATTCTTTAAAGTTGATTACATTTCAAAGGGTAGTTTCAAAACCCGAAACATGTATAAAACTTCGCCAATTATAATTCAATCAGATTATATCTCACCTGAAGCATACAACCTTCTTTTTAAAATTAATTTACGCTCAAATGGAACTTTTACAATAACTGTGGAAGACAATAAATTATTGAGTAATTTCAAAATTGATGGAAGTTATGGTCAACCCATACAGCATAATATGTTCTTTATTACTGTAAATAATGCGAATAAATTTATGGGTAATTTGGAAATCTATTTCCAGTTCAGAACAAGAGAATCACTCATTTCAGATTTTGCAGGCAGGCTAAATTTCGGATATGTGGTTGAAGGTTCTTCTGTTCTACAGGTTTCGTTAGTAAGTGATACACCCGACAGAGACATTGATTTCATAAACAAGTTGTGTGAAACTTTCTTAGCGGATAATCTTGACCGCAAGAACGATGCAGCTAATAAAACCATCAGATTTATAAATAACCAGTTAGGGAAAGTACAAAAATCGTTGAGTGTTTCGGAAGGTGAAATGACGAACTTCCGTCAGAGTAAAAAAATTGTCGATGTTACAAGTCATGGTAGCGATTTACTTTCAAAAGCAACAAAATTCGATGCTCAACAATCTGATATGAAGTTGCGTGAGACTTATCTTGATTATTTGACTAAATATCTTAAAACCAAAATGTCTGATGGTGCAGTAATTGCTCCATCAAGTTTGGGTTTGACAGAACCGTTGTTGGTGGCTGCTGTACAACAAATTAACGAGCTTCACAATCAACGTGCTGAAGTGACTGAGAAAAACATGTATTATGCAAAATACACAAAACAAATTGAGATAGCTAAATTGACGGTACTTGAAGTCGTTAAAAATATGCGTGTCGCGTTAGATATTGAAAAGGCGGATTTAAACAGAAGATATTCTGCAATAAATCAGCAAATAAATAATCTACCTCAGGAAGAGATCCAAATGAATGCAATCGAGCGCAGATACAAAATGGATGACAATTATTATACTTTCTTTCTGCAAAAAAGAGCTGAATCTGAGATTCTGAAAGCATCCAATACACCTGACAACACAGTGCTTGACAAAGCAAGAGTTTTATCAATAACAAACTCAGATAAGAAGCAAAAAACAACCATGATGTTTTTGCTCTTTGGACTTTTAATTCCTGTAGTATTTGTTGTACTGAAGGAAATGTTGAATAGTACTATCCGATCAACAAAAGATGTGGAAAAAAATTCTACTTTCCCACTGATTGGTGCGATAAGGCATACAAAAAGTACTGATCCACTGCTTGTAGCCAAAAATCCACGATCTGCATTTACTGAAATGTTCAGGGTTATACGTACCAGAGTTGAGTTTATAGTGAAGAGAAAAACCAATATTATGGTAATGATTACCTCAACCGAATCGGGTGATGGTAAAACTTATTTTTCTATAAATCTGGCTTCGATTTATTCAATGGCAAGTAAAAAAACCTTACTGGTGGATATGGATATTCGAAAACCCAGTGTGAATCAACGTTTCAATATAATACAACCAAATGGAGTTACAAATTATTTAGTTGGACAATGTACACTTGATGAGGTTATTTTTCAGTTACCAAAAGCTGATTTCGACATTCTGCCTGCAGGTTCTATACCTCCAAATCCGGGTGAGCTTATCCGTTCTGAAAAACTGATAGAAATGTTTGTTGAATTACGGAAACGTTATGATTTTATTATTGTAGACACCAGTCCGATTGGAATGGTTACTGACGCATATTCATTGGCTCATTTGTCTGATGTAAACCTATTCGTAGTTAGAAATTCAAAAACAAACAAAACCTTCTTCAAAAAACTAAGTGCTCAATTAAAAATTGACAATTTACCAAATATATATACGGTATTAAATGATGTTCTGGATGATGGCAGCCGCTATTCAAGATATAAACTTTATAAATATGCATATCTGTTTGGATATAGCTACGGTTATGCAAGCAAGAAGAAAAAAGGTGAGGCTGACAAATATCTTCACTACTACGAAGATGATTCTGAATTATAAAAACAATCAATCACTAATCATATTTTAAAATGAAAAAAGTAGCTTTAATTACAGGAATTACAGGGCAAGACGGTGCATACCTGGCCGAGCTTCTCCTAAAAAAGGGATATATTGTCCACGGTTTAAAACGTCGCTCATCGCTTTTTAACACAGATCGTATCGATCATTTATATCAGGATCCGCATGTTGACGACAGAAATTTAGTATTGCACTACGGTGACATGACTGACTCAATGAACCTGACGAGAATTATTCAGGAAACACAACCTGATGAAATTTACAATTTAGCGGCAATGAGTCACGTTAAAGTGAGTTTTGATACGCCTGAATATACGGCAAATGCCGATGGTATTGGTACATTAAGAATTCTGGAAGCAGTTCGGTTACTGAATATGACAAAGAAAACCCGCATTTATCAGGCTTCAACCTCTGAATTATACGGCTTGGTTCAGGAAGTTCCACAAAAAGAAACTACTCCGTTCTATCCGCGTTCCCCTTATGCTGTTGCCAAAATGTATGCGTATTGGATTACAGTAAATTACCGCGAAGCTTATGGAATTCATGCAAGCAACGGAATTCTGTTTAATCATGAATCTCCTTTACGTGGCGAAACGTTTGTAACCCGCAAAATTACCCGTGCTGCTGCCCGTATTGCTATGGGAATGCAGAGTAAATTATTTCTTGGAAATCTGTCTTCCAAACGTGACTGGGGTCATGCAAAAGACTATGTTCGTGCTATGTACCTTATCTTACAACAGGATGAACCAAGCGATTATGTTATTGCTACCGGAATCACTACCGAAGTGCGCGAATTTGTGCGCATGGCTTTTAGTGAAATTGGGATTATCATTGACTTTAAAGGAGAAGGTATTAACGAGAAAGGGTATATCGGCAGCATCGATGAAGCTGTATTTACCGAACATGTTGGTGCAGAATTCCTTGAAGCTATAAAATCAATAAAAGAAGCAGTAGTAGAAGTTGATGCCAATTATTTCCGCCCTACAGAAGTTGATTTATTGATTGGAGATGCAACAAAATCACGCACCCGACTTAACTGGATTCCTGAGTACGACTTGAAAGGATTGGTAGTGGATATGATGCGTTCGGATGTAAAACTCATGAAGAAAGAAACTTACTTGAAAGAAGGTGGTTTCAGAATTCTAAACTACTTTGAGTAATTATCAGCAATCAGTATCATGAATAAAAATGCTAAAATTTATATTGCCGGTCATTTAGGAATGGTTGGTTCTGCCATAAAACGAAACCTTGAAGCGAAAGGATTTACAAACTTCGTAACCCGTTCACTTGAAGATCTTGATTTATTGAAAGAACAGGATGTTGCACACTTCTTTGAAACCGAGAAACCTGAATATGTGGTGCTTGCTGCTGCCAAAGTGGGTGGAATTGTAGCCAATAACACCTATCGTGCTCAGTTTATTTACGAAAACCTGATGATTCAGAATCATGTGATTCATCAGAGTTATCTGCACGGAGTGAAAAAGTTATTATTTCTCGGATCATCATGCATTTACCCACGTATGGCAGAACAACCTATTCGCGAGGATTCGTTGCTTACAGGCGTTTTAGAAGACACAAACGAACCATACGCAATCGCTAAAATTGCCGGCATAAAAATGTGTGAAGCGTATCATGCACAATATGGCTGTAATTTCATTTCCATCATGCCAACCAATCTTTACGGACAAAACGACAATTATGATTTGGAAAAATCGCATGTTTTGCCGGCATTGATTCGCAAAATGTATCTGGGAAAATGTTTGATGGAAAATGACTGGACAAAATTACGTACCGACCTGAATAAACGCCCCATTGAAGGCGTGAATGGATCATTCAGCGACGATGTAATTCTTCAGGTTTTGGGCAAATACGGTATTTCAACTCAAAATGGTGAGGTTTCAATCACCTTATGGGGAACAGGTTCACCTATGCGAGAATTCCTTCATGTGGACGATATGGCCGATTCGAGTGTTTATCTTTTGATGAACTACGATGCTCCGGACACCCTTCCTTCACAAGTAAATGCCGGTTGGGGTCAGGATCAAACAATTAAAGAATTGTCGGAAATTGTTCGGAAAACCGTTGATTACAACGGAAAAATAATTTGGGACAGCACAAAACCAGATGGAACTCCACGAAAACTGTTGGATGTTTCTAAATTAAACAGTCTGGGTTGGAAACCAACAATTACGTTGGAAGAAGGAATCAGACGGGTAGTAACAACTTATATCAATTAAACAAAAATGGGGAGCAAAATAAATTGTTCCCCATTTTGTTTTTCAAAATCTCCCTTTCCACAGACTTCTCAGCCACTCTCCAAGTTTACTTTCAGCCGGATTATTCTGAACTTTCCAGATTGATTCTTTCAGAATTTCGTCAGGTAAGAATTGTTGGTCTACAAAATGGTTCGGAAAATCGTGAGAATATTTATAATTCTTACCATAATTCAGTTCCTTCATCAACTTGGTGGGTGAATTGCGCAAATGCAATGGTACAGACAGATTTCCGGTACGTTCAACCAGTGCCAACGCATCGTCAATAGCCAGATATGCCGAATTACTCTTAGGTGATGATGCCAGATAAATAGTTGTTTCCGACAAAATAATTCGACCTTCGGGCCAACCTATTTTTTGTAAAGCATCAAAGCAAGCATTGGCCAATAAAAGTGCATTAGGATTGGCCAAACCAATATCTTCGGCAGCCGAGATAACTAATCGACGCGCAATAAACTTGGGGTCTTCACCACCAGCTACCATACGTGCCAGCCAGTAAACCGCCGCATCGGGGTCGCTACCCCGAATGGATTTGATAAATGCCGAAATAATATCGTAATGCATTTCGCCATCCTTATCGTAAGCCATCGGGTTCTGTTGAAGCCGCTCAGTCACAACTTCATTTGTGAAACGCACCGTACCTTCAGGCTCAGCAGCCACAACGAGTTCCAAGATATTCAGCAATTTACGGGCATCACCACCTGAAAAACGCAATAATGATTCAGTCTCGTCTAAGATGATTTCCCTATGCTTTAATTCTGAATCAGTAGCTATGGCTCGATGTGCGAGTTCCAATAAATCAGCATTTTCAAGCGACTTAAGTACATACACCTGACAGCGCGAAAGTAGCGGCGTAATCACTTCAAACGAAGGGTTTTCGGTAGTTGCTCCAATTAACGTGACAGTTCCGTTCTCGACCGCACCCAACAACGAATCTTGCTGTGATTTGCTGAAACGGTGAATTTCATCAATAAATAAAATGGGATTGCCTCCTTGCGAAAAAAAACGGCTCGATTTGGCTTTCTCAATTACTTCACGTACATCTTTGACCCCAGAAGAAACCGCACTAAGTGTATAAAATGGTCGGTCAAGTTTATTGGCAATGATTTTAGCCAAGGTGGTTTTACCAACTCCTGGAGGTCCCCAAAGAATAAACGAAGCCACACGCCCGGATTCAATCATCTGGCGAAGGATGGCTTTTTCGCCTACCAGATGTTTTTGTCCGATATAATCATCAAGTGTTTGCGGGCGGAGTCGTTCGGCTAAAGGGGGCATGGATTTGTTTTTTTAGGATGACAAATGTAAGGAAAAAAGAGGAAATGACAATTCAATTTTTGTTTATTGTATAAACATTCACGGGGTGACTTGAAGTCACCCCGTGAATAAAAAAAGTAAAAGTCACCCCCGTGAATAAAGTAACTATTTCAGCACTTCCACCAAGCGATGAATATGCTCTGGGGTTGTTCCGCAGCATCCACCAATTATATTAGCACCGGCTTTGGCAAGTTGAGGTGCAAAGGTTGCCATCATATCAGGCGATTCGGGGAAAACGGTACAAGATCCCTGAAGTATCGGAAGTCCGGCATTGGCGTGAATCAGCACCGGAATATCTTTGTCCACCGTGCGAATTTCTTCAGTAATCTTAATCATTCCTTCAATGCCATTGCTGCAATTAGCTCCGATAATATGCGCTCCGGCTGCTTTCAGGGCTTCCACCATTTCAGAAGGCGAAACACCCATCATGGTTCGATATTCACCGGTTGCCAGATGGTCGAAAGTCATGGTACAAATCACTTCACAAGGCGTGTTTTCGCGGGCTGCACGCACCGCTATTTCCGCTTCATCAATCGCTGTCATTGTTTCAATGACTAATGCATCTGAACCACCTTCATACAATGCCACTGCTTGCTCTTTGAAAGCGTAGTAAAGTTCTTCCTCTGTCACATCGCCCATTATCAATATCTTTCCGGTTGGCCCTATAGAACCCAACACATACTTATCATTGCCTGCTGCCTGACGCGAAATTTCGGCTGCTTTACAATTAATTTCGTACACACGGTCGGCCAATCCAAACCCTTCGAGTTTAAACCGGTTTCCGCCAAAACTGTTTGTTTCAATGGTATCGGCACCTGCATCGATATAACCTTGTGCAATATTCAGTACAGCTTCGGGATGAGTTATATTCCACAATTCGGGACATTCACCCGATTGCAACCCTTTTGCCTGCAAAAAAGTGCCCCAGGCACCGTCGGAAACTAAGGTTTTACCTTCTGAAATAAGTTGTTTGAGTGTTGGTTTCATATGTATTGTTCATTATGATTTATAAATCTAAGACGCATAGCATCAATTGTTGTAATCTTTTGTTGAAAATAAAAATCCCCGTTTCTGAGAATAACTGAAACGGGGATTATGAGAAAGAATTTTATTATTTTGTTTCTTCAGGTTCGATTGTTTTTGCGTCAACCTTCGTTTTTGCGGCATTTTTTTCAGCTGCTCCCTTTGGATTGTATTTAGTTGGTTTTTTCTTCCTGCGAACATAAGTTCCGGGCAAAATAACATCCAACAAATGTTTTCCGAGCAATCCAAGTCGCACTGCAAACCCTAACGAAATCAATCCAAGTACTATTGTGTACCAATAATATACATTTGGTGTAAAAATAATTAGTTGAATTATGGATGTAATCAGTATCAACACACTATAAATAATCTTTGAAATAAGCATTGGAGTTCTCAGCGTTTTGAAACGGGTTATACCGTCAACAATTCCTGAAACTGTAGATGCAACCAACGAAACAGGTAAAGCCCAAACAGAGAAGTTAATAACCGAATGCACTATTATTTCCTGAAAATTAGGGAAAATTAAATGGAAAACAATCAACATGGGTGCCAATGCCACAAAAGTTTGCGAAAGATGAATCGCAATTGGATGAATATCTAATCCCAGTATAAATAACCGGTTTGCAGAAACACGTTCTCTATACGGTTCAAATACTGTGTGAGGTAATCCACATGCCGGACAAACACCTTCGCCCAACTCGCTGGCTTTCATTACATAGCCGCAAGGCCGGCAACGCACTAATTCTTCATCTATCATTTTTGTAATATTTTTTCAATTGGAATGAGACTACAAAGATAAAAATTTATAAATAACTGACCAAATAACAAAGACTATTCATTATTGTTCTGAAAAAAACGACAGTATGCTGTTAAACCACAATTTTCGCATTTGGGTTTTCGGGCTAAACACACATATCTTCCATGCAAAATCAACCAATGATGGGCTTTTGGAATTAATTCAGCGGGAATATATTTTACCAATTGAAGTTCTGTTTGCAATGGATTTTTCGAATTGGTGGTAAGTCCCATCCGCTCCGAAACCCTGAAAACGTGAGTATCAACTGCCATTGCCGGCTGATTAAAGACAACCGAAGCAATAACATTAGCAGTTTTGCGCCCCACACCCGGCAAAGTCTGAAGTTTATCAATATCATCAGGTACAACTCCACCAAAATCGGAAACCAGTTTTTGTGCCATGCCAACCAAATGTTTGGCTTTATTATTGGGATATGAAACCGACCGTATATACTCAAAAATCACCTCAGGACTCGACACAGCCATTACTTCAGCTGTCGGAAAATCGGCGAGCAACGGTGGCGTAATCATATTAACCCGCTTATCGGTACATTGCGCCGAAAGAATTACGGCCACCAACAATCCAAACGGGTCATCGTAATGAAGTTCTGTTTCTGCAACCGGCACATTTTCCGAAAACCAATCAATAATATGTTTGAAACGGTCTTTTATTTTCATAATTCCAAGTTTCTTTTTTTTTGTGCAAATTTATATCAAAAGATGTAATTTGGGCGTTCCTTTTTATTATTTTTGCAAATTAAACTACGAATTACTTTAAATATTGATTCTCAATTCATATTTAATTATGAATTGAAAATTATGAATTATGAATTAATTGATATATGGCACCCAGAAAACCAATAAAAACCATTCCAAAACCTGAGCCACGGCCGGAACCTAAAGCCGAACGTAAAAGCCCAAAAACAACTGAGAAAACAGATAAAGACGGTTTTTGGAAAATGGCAAAACATATTCTCAGCGACGAACGTACCCATTTTGTAATAGGTATCGTTGTTTTAATTAGCACTGTCTATTTATTGGTGTCATTTATTTCTTATTTTTTCACCGGTGCTGCCGATTATAGCAATTTCGATTCGTCGACAACATTGATGGATAAGGCTCACCGCACCGGCATTCAGAACTGGTCTTCCATTATTGGAGCTTATTTAGCCGAGAAATTTATAAATCAGTGGTTTGGAGTTTCTTCATTCTTTATTGTTGTGTTTTTCTTTGTTCTCGGGCTACGTTTCATGAAAGCAAAAGTTGCTTCGCTTTGGAAAACATTTTTTCATTGCTGTTTCTGGTTAATCTGGCTTTCGGCATTTTTAGGTTATATCATTTATGCATATAGTTCTCTATTCCCTGCTGGAAAAGACTTGTTTTTCTTCTCCATTGCCGGACAACATGGTGAAGGAGCAAGCGAATGGCTGACAACTTACGTAGGAATGCCCGGAACTTTTATGATTCTGATTGGAACCTTACTCATTTATGCCATCGTAGCTTCAAAAGCAACAATTCCATTCCTAAAACGCTTATTTTCAAAAAAACAAAAAGCAGAAAATGTTGTCGAACCGATTGAAATTGAATTTGAAGAAGACGAGCAAACAGTTGCAGTTGGAACTGAAATAATCCCCGAAGATTGGATTACCAAGGGAAATGAAGATGAAGAAGATGAATTAATTATTGAAACTACTCCGGTTGAAGAAGTTCCATTTGAAATTGAACAACCCTTAGAACCAGAAGAAAGCAAAGCTGTAGATGCCATTGAACTGGAAATTACTGAGAACGAAACAGATGATCCTTATTATAATCTGGCAAAATTGGGCAAATACGACCCAACGCTTGATTTGTCACACTACAACCCTCCTACCCTCGATTTACTGAAAGTGTACGGCACCGATAACGACACGCAGATTGATATGGTAGAGCAAAATGCTAACAAAAACAAAATCATCACCATACTTCAAAATTTTGGTATTGAGATTGACAATATAAAGGCAACTGTTGGACCAACTATTACATTATACGAAATAGTACCAAAAGCAGGTATACGTATTTCTAAAATCCGAAATCTGGAATACGACATCATGCTCAGTTTGGCCGCTACCGGCATTCGTATTATTGCACCTATTCCGGGTAAAGGAACTATTGGTATAGAAGTTCCAAATAGCGACCCACAAGTTGTTTCAATGCATTCAATCATTGCTTCCAAAAAGTTTCAGGAATCAAAATTTGAACTTCCGGTGGCATTTGGACGTACCATTACCAATGATATTTTTATGGTGGATCTTACCAAAATGCCGCACTTACTGGTGGCTGGTGCTACCGGACAAGGAAAATCGGTAGGGTTAAATGCCATTATCACATCGTTATTATATAAGAAGCATCCATCACAGATGAAGCTGGTTCTTATCGACCCGAAAAAAGTTGAGTTCAATATCTATGGTGATATTGAAAAGCATTTTCTTGCCAAACTACCAGATGGCGAAGATGCCATCATCACCGACACCAGCAAAGTAGTTGAAACGCTGAATTCGCTGTGTAAAGAAATGGACGATCGTTATGATTTGCTCAAAAAAGCTCATGTCCGCAACGTAAAAGAATACAACGAAAAATTCACCGTTCGCCATTTGAATCCCGAAAAAGGGCATAAATTTATGCCTTATATTGTGGTTATTGTCGACGAGTTTGGCGATTTGATTATGACAGCCGGTAAAGAAGTGGAAATGCCTATTGCCCGTATTGCTCAGTTGGCCCGTGCGGTTGGTATTCACATGATTATTGCCACACAACGCCCTTCGGTAAACATTATTACAGGTGTAATCAAAGCTAACTTCCCAGCCCGCGTTGCCTTCCGGGTTTCATCTATGATTGACTCACGTACCATTCTCGATTCACCGGGTGCTAATCAGTTGGTTGGGCGTGGCGATATGCTTTTCTCGCAAGGTAATGATTTGGTTCGTGTTCAGTGCGCCTTTGTTGACACCCCTGAAGTTGAAAATATTGTTCACCACATTAATCAGCAACAAGCCTACCCAACTGCATTTTACCTGCCTGAATATGTTCGCGCTGAAGGCGATGGAATTGATGCAAGTTCGGTGGATATGAGCAAGCGTGATCCGCTGTTTGAAGAAGCTGCCAGGGTAATTGTGGCTAATCAACAAGGTTCTACCTCACTCATTCAACGTAAATTTTCCATTGGTTACAACCGTGCCGGACGCATTGTCGATCAGCTAGAAGTAGTAGGTATTATCGGACCGTTCGAAGGCAGCAAAGCCCGACAGGTACTGGTTATGGACGATTATCACCTCGAACAGATTCTCAAGAATCTTTAGCATCCAACTTATTTCAAAATAAAATTATGTTTAGAAAAATAGGATTATTTGTCTTGCTGTTTTCAGTTCAATATGCTATTGCTCAGAGCAATCCTCAGGCTGAAAAAATACTGACAAATTTATTAAATTCGGTCAAAAACACAGCAATAAAAACCAGTTTTAAGCTTTTAATAAGTGAAAAGAATGATGCTCAACCTCAAACAACAGGTGGAACCTTCACACTGAAAGGCACAAAGTTTTTTTTAGAAATGGATGCCATGAAAGTGTGGTTTGATGGAAAAACGCAGTGGTCGTACGTTCATCAAAACAATGAAGTATCTATCACCGAGCCATCAGAGAAAGAGCTCTCTGAAACTAATCCAATGGCTATATTATCAGGATTTAAAACAAAATGCATCATTCGGTTTTCTGCAAAATTAAAATCTGAACAGAATTATTGTATCGAAATGATTCCAAAATTGAAAAATAACGATGTTGTAAAAATAGAAGTGCAAGTGAACAAAAATAATGGAAGTTTGTTTTTAATTTGTGTAAATAACAAAAATGGCAGCATTTCAAAACTAATCCTTACTAATTTTCAAAAAAGCATCATTATATCTGATAATAGCTTTGTATTTAACTCAAACAAATACAAAGGAGTTTCAGTAAATGATTTGAGATAATAATAACACAAAAAGATATTTATTAATGAATGAGAAAGTCCGTTGTTTGATTATTGGTTCTGGTCCTGCAGGCTACACTGCTGCTATTTATGCTTCGCGCGCTAACCTTTCTCCTGTTTTGTACGAAGGTATGCAACCCGGTGGGCAATTAACTACCACAAATGAAGTAGAAAATTTTCCCGGCTATCCGACCGGAATCACAGGTCCTGAGTTAATGGAAGATTTGAAAAAACAGGCTGAACGTTTTGGTGCTGACATTCGCTTTGGCATGGTAACTTCTACTGACTTGTCTTCAACGCCTTACAAAGTAACTATTGATGGAGAAAAAGTACTTGAAGCCGAAACTATTATTATTTCTACCGGTGCAACTGCTAAATATCTCGGTTTGCCCGATGAACAAAAATATGCCGGTTCTGGTGTATCTGCATGTGCTACATGCGATGGATTCTTTTACCGAAAACTAACTGTAGCGGTTGTTGGAGGTGGCGACACTGCCTGCGAAGAAGCTATTTATCTGTCAGGATTGGCAAGCAAAGTTTACCTTATCGTTAGGAAAGACTATTTGCGTGCTTCTAAAATAATGCAGGAACGTGTTCTGAATAATACCAAAATTGAAGTTCTTTTTGAACACGAAACACTTGGTTTGACCGGTGAAGGAGTGGTTCAGGGAGCTAATTTAGTGAAACATCCAGGTCAGGCCGATGAAGAAAAAGTACATATAGATATAGATGGTTTCTTTTTAGCCATCGGGCATAAACCAAATTCTGACATATTCAAACCATGGATTGAAACGGATGAAGTTGGATATATAAAAACAATTCCCGGAACTCCACGAACCAATTTAGCAGGAATTTTTGCTGCTGGCGATGTTGCTGATCCGCATTACCGCCAAGCTATAACAGCTGCCGGAACAGGCTGTCAAGCTGCTATTGAAGCAGAACGCTTCTTGTCAAACTAATTACTATTAAAATATGTATATTAACATCATTTTTAATCTAACTTGTAGCAATATCTTTTAATTAAAAAATAATTTCGATACTAATTATTACAACAAAAACTGACAAAACACTTCAATAAGATTAAAATCATATAGTATTGAAATTCAAAGAATTTTGAAATTATAAACATTTAAAACATAAGATCATTATTGATTTTTACATTTTATACAACAATTTATTTTAAAATAATATCCATTAATATATTTTAATATAAAGTATTATATTTTTAATTTAATTGTTTGTACTTTTGTAACCTGATATTCTTTTATCAGGCATTTAATAATTAAGGTATAAAATTATTGATTTATTTAAAGTTTTTCAATCTTATTTATTTACGAACAAAAAAAACGACACTATGAAACAAGTAAAATTTACACGTTTATTAAAAACTTTGCTTATTGCATCGTTTATAGGATTTTTCGGACAATCTGTCAACTCTCAGTCATCAATACCGGCTATAGGTACTGCAGTTGCTCAGGATTTCAATACACTTACCCAATCAACAGCAAATGGTCAGGCATGGGCTGACAATTCAACATTAACAGGATGGTATGCAGCTACAGATGCAAACAACTCCATTTCTTCTTATAAAGCAAACCCTGGTAGTAACACAAATGCTGGATTATATTCATTTGGTTCTACCGGTGCATCTGATAGAGCCTTAGGATTTTTCCCAAGTGATGCTTTTACAGGGACAGGAGCTAACGCAAAGGGTTATTTAGGTTGGAGATTGAAAAATAATACAGGTAAGGATATTGGAACAATAAGGGTTACATGGACAGGCGAACAATGGAGAAAAGCTGTTGATGCAAATATTCAATACCTAAGACTAAGCTATCAAGTTGGAAGTTCAGAAACAAACTTAACTGCTGGGACTTATGTAACTACAAATTCATCATTTGCAAGCCCCATTCACAATGCAGGTGTTGCTACTACCTTAGATGGCAATTCTGTTGCGAACACTATAACTGGCATTAGTATTGATATAAATGTAAAAATACCTAATGGGCAAGAAATCATGCTTAGATGGGAAGACACAAATGACCCAGCTAATCACACGCTGGCAATTGACGATGTTAGTTTTACAGCTATCAAAGAAGCACAATCAATTACATTTGGTGCTTTAGCAACTAAAGTGTATGGCGATGCACCCTATGCATTAACAGCAAGTGCAAGCAGTGGACTTACCGTAACATATTCTAGTAGCAATACCAATGTAGCTACTATTATTAGCAATACAATAACTATTACAGGTGCAGGGACTTCAAATATTAAAGCAACTCAAAACGGAAATTCACAATTTGCACCAGCTGATACCGTTGCTCAACTATTAACAGTTAAACCTCAACCACCAGTTGCAGTTACAGCATCAAATGTAACTACACAAGGATTTACAGCTAATTGGAATACAGCAAGTGGTGCTACTTCTTATTACCTATATGTATCAACTGATCCAAATTTCTTAAGTCCAGCCCCAACAATTAGTTCTGTTGGTAATGTATTGTTATCGGATATCCCATCAGGTTTACAACCTGGCACTACTTATTACTACAAATTAAAGAGCTATAATTCTGGAATATACAGTGATTACAGCAATGTAGTATCAATTACATTAACAGCTGGTATTCAAACATACAATATTATAGCTTCACCTACATTCACTACAGTTACACTTAATTGGTCAAATGGTAATCTTTCCAGTAGGGCAGTATTTGTGAAAGAAGGAACAGGTGCTATTACAGTACCTGAAGATGGTTTCAGATACACAGAAAGTACAGATTGGAGTACACTGGGAGATCAATTAGGAACTTCAGGTTATTATTGTGTTTATTATGGGAGTGGTTCATCAGTAAGTCTAACAAATTTATATCCTGGTAGAACATACACTGTTCAAGCTTTTGAATTCGATGGTGATGAATGGAATGAAAACTATTTAACAGACATTTCTGGAGCAAATAATCCAATTACTTTCGTTCCTTGGCCAACGACCACATGGACCAACAGTGTTGGAGTTTCAAGTCTTGAAAATTGGACAACCGCAGCTCGTTGGGATCATAATACTGTACCAACAGCATCATTACACCCTGCTGTTTTAGTTTATATTGATGGCAACTGTGAAGTCTCAACAATTGCAGAATGTAATAACCTAACAATTAAAGCCAGTCATGGTGGTATCAATCCAAAACTTACAATTGATGCCGAAAAATCACTAAACGTTGTAAGTACTCTAACTAACAGTGGAACTTCAGCAAGCATTTTAATAAAATCAAGTGCAACATTAGCTAATGGTACTTTAACCTTTGGTTCCGGAAATCCTTCAGGTTCAGTAGAAATGTATTCAAAAGCTAATTGGAATCTTAGTAATCCGGCCGGTAGTAAATATGCATGGCAGTTCTTCAGTCTTCCTGTAAAAACCATAACTGCCGGAAATACTTTCTCTGGTTTATTAGGCAACAATTCAGGAAGTACACGTTATGTAAGAGAATGGGACGAAAGTAGTGTAGGATTTTACGACGCCTGGGTTCTTGGTGGTTCGAATCAATCACTTTACAAAAGTTCCGGTTCAACGCTGGATCAAAATCACGGTTATGAATTAGTTCAACAAAACCCTACAACTTATACATTTGCAGGAGAATTATTGAATACTGATTTTACACAAACATTATCCTATTCTCCGGGTGCTGCTTTTGCTGGACAACACATATTTGGTAATCCTTACACTGCTGCAATTCAAATTGCCAACATTCAATTTGGTTCAAACACAGAACATTCAGTTTACTTGTACAATACAGGAACTTACAACGATTGGGATGGCGGTTCAGGTAATAGAGTAGGTGCTGAAACTCCCGGTAGTGGTCCTGGTCAATATACAGTTTCAACTCCTGCTACTGCCGGTGTTGGAGGTGTTCCAAGTCAGGTTCCAACAGCAGGCAGTTTCCTTGTAAAATCAATTAATGCCAGCGGTTCGATTAGTATTTCAAAAAGTACTGGATTAGGAGCAAACACTGATTTACAACGCGTTAAAGGTCTTTCTGCACCAACATCCAACAAAACAAATACACGTATAGATGTTATTGGACAAAACTTTAGCGACAGAATGTGGATTTTCACATTCCCAACCTGTACTCGCAATTTTGATAATGGATTCGATGGTCGAAAAATGTTGGGTATTTCAGGAACAACTCAACTGTATTCAGTTGAAAATGATGGAATTTATCAAATTAACGCTGTAAACGATATGAACGAAAGTTACATTGGCTTCCAACCAGGAAATGATACTCAGTTTAAATTAGTATTCAATCATGAAAATGCCATTAGCAATTACGGAAGCATATATCTAGTAGATTTAGTAGCAAACCAAACTGTTGACATTACTCAAAGTGGTACTGAATATCCGTTTACAGCTTCACCTACAGATGCCACAACGCGTTTTAAGATTATTACTCAAACTACAGGAACAGTCAATCCAACAGATAATAGTTCAAAACTGAAAATGTTCAATAGTGAGAGTGCAATTTATGTTCAAAACTTTACCGAAAAGCAAGCTACTTATATGTTGTACAATGTGTCTGGTAAATTAATGCAACGTGTTTCAGTAGATGCTAATTCAATAAAAACAATTAGTACAAAAAATCTGAATTCAGGTGTTTATATCGCAAAATCTGAAACTGAAACTGAAACTGATAAAGTAACTCAACGATTTATAATTCGCTAAAATAAAAAATCATGAAAAAAAGTATTAATATTGTATTAATAGGTGTATTGACTGTAGCAAGTATAATATTGGCTTTGCCATTTACGCCATTAAGGAATTCATTTAAAGGGGTTACCAGTAGTGCTGCTGATAAGGCATTGAATAATATGGGTGTAGATCTAAAGGGCAAAATTCTGAATGCTCGAAAAATATCTGCTGCACATCAATATGAGACCTCGAATATGAATTTAGGATTGATAGTTGATAGCAAAGGTAAAGTCGTTAAGTCAGACAACTATATTTCTACAGGTTTTCCGCAAGATGGTTACAATTTGAACAACTTAAACAGTAATGGAAAGTCAGGTATTACAAATGGTATTAATTCTACTTTTACTGGTTCTGGTAGAAGTTCTTCAAAGTCTTCTCAAAGTGTTGGAGGATTTGTTTCAATATCAACTAAATTAGGCAACACAACTACTTCTACACTCGGAGGTTCAACAAAGCAAAGTGGAAATGCTCAGAATAATGGAACAGGTGGTGGCACTCACCCTGGGGTTGATCCTACACCTACTCCTGATCCAGTACCCTCTCTACCAATTGGAAATGGAACAGTATTTTTAATATCATTAGCCATATTATTTGGAACATGGAAAGTAAAAAGATCAATTGTATAATATAACAAATATTTAAAACCATTTTAAAAAGAGGAAACTTTAGAGTTTCCTCTTTTTTGTTTTCGAAAATGCATCACACATGAATTGAGAGTAAGACTCAGTTTTTTGTTTTTAAAGTTTATAGTATAGTAGTTTTTTTGTACTTTTGTAGAAATTTGAAAAACAGATAATTACTATGCAATCAAACGTAACAAAGTCAGCCATGGTGAATGGATTATGGATTGGTTTATTATTGTCTCTGAAATTTTTATTATCAACTCAAAAAACAAATATTTTAGCTTTTGCAAGCCTAATCATATCAATATCAATTATATTTATTCTATTCAAAATTACTTTATCATTTCGAGAGAAGGAACTAAACGGAATAATTGATTTCAAAAAAGCATTTAATTATATTTTTCAATTATATTTTTTTGGAGCTGTAATTTCATCATTAGTGATGTTGATATATACTGCTTACTTGAATCCAACCTATCTTGAGTTTTATTTTACTGAGACCTTAAAATTCTATCAGGTAATAAAATTACCAGTTGATGATAACACGTATAATTTACTTGAAAAGGTTTTCAAACCTGCACCATTTGCATTAGGTAATTTGTTTTCAAGCGCTATTTTGGGGGCTTTTTGGAGTTTAATACTAGCAGTATTTGTAAAAAAAGAAAAGAGTATTTTTGAATAATAAAAAAATTATCGCTACAAATTAGATATGGATATCTCAATCATAGTACCATTGTTCAATGAAGAAGAATCGCTGCCAAAGCTTTTTGAATGGATTGAGCAGGTTATGACTCAAAATAAGTTTTCGTATGAAGTCATTTTTGTAAATGACGGTAGTACGGATAATTCTTGGGACGTAGTTGAATCTCTTCAAAATCAATCAAAAAATGTAAGAGGAATAAAGTTCCGTCACAATTATGGAAAATCTCCTGCTTTATATTGTGGCTTTCAGGCAGCAAAAGGCGATGTCGTAATTACAATGGATGCCGATTTACAAGACAGTCCTGACGAAATACCTGAACTCTTTTCGCTGATTAAAAACGATGGTTACGATTTAGTTTCAGGGTGGAAAAAGAAAAGGTATGATTCTAAATTGACAAAAAACATTCCATCTAAAATATATAATGCCACTGCCCGAAAAGTAACAGGCTTGAAGCTTCATGACATGAATTGTGGATTGAAAGCCTACAAAAATGAAGTCGTAAAAAACATAGAGGTATATGGCGAAATGCATCGTTATATCCCATTTTTAGCGAAAAATGCCGGATTTACAAAAATTGGCGAAAAAGTGGTAGAGCATCGCAAGCGTCAGTTTGGTGAAACAAAATTTGGGTTAAACCGTTTTGTAAATGGCTATCTCGATTTATTAACATTGTGGTTCTTGTCAAAATTTGGAAAAAAACCAATGCATTTCTTTGGTTTATACGGAAGTTTAATGTTTCTGCTCGGTTTTCTTGCCGTCATAATTGTCGGAATAAACAAATTAATAGCTATAATTGAGCACATTAAAGCTCCTTTAGTAACAGAAAGTCCTTATTTCTATTTATCCATGTTAGCCATGATACTTGGCACTCAACTATTTTTAGCAGGTTTTGTAGCCGAGATTGTAGCCCGAAATTCTACTGAGCGTAACAATTACCAAATTGAAAAGGAAATTTAGTTGAATTCTAATTTTTATCAAAATGAAACAACTATTATTAGTCGGAGTTGGTGGTTTTATCGGGAGTATAGCACGTTATGGTGTATCAAAACTTAATCTGTACATTCATTTTTTTTCGATACCGCTGGGAACATTGACAGTAAATATAGTTGGAAGTTTTTTAATTGGTATTTTAACTGGTATTGCAACCAGAAGCGAATTTATTTCTCTAAATATGAGATTATTCCTGATGGTTGGAATCTGTGGAGGCTTTACAACATTCTCATCATTTACCAATGAGAATATGACCCTTCTTCAAAATGGACAAATATTATCTTCTTTATTATATACCGGACTTAGTATTTTCTTTGGATTTTTAGCGGTTTATCTAGGTTTCTTAATTACAAACTTATTTTAAAATGAATTCACAGAATAGTATCTTAAGAATATTCACGAGCAGCACTGATAAAATTGATCAGGATTTGCTTTACGAAAGATTGGTAGTTTTAGCAAAGCGAAAGGGTATAGCCGGAGTTACAGTTCAGCGAGGTATTATGGGCTATGGATCAAGTAATAAAATCAGTTCTTCCAGATTTTGGGAACTTACAGAAAAACTGCCTATAACAATAGAAATGATTGATAAAACAGAAATACTTGAAAGTTTTTATGAATTTATTCAGGATGATTTACTAAAGGCTACAAAAGGTTTACTAATAACACTTCAACCAATTGAAGTTAAGCTTCACAAAAAAGGAGTTTAGTAAAAATTGGAAATCAGACTCATCTATTTTAAATGGAAATAACCGATATTCTCAAAATTACTATTCCTGCATTGTTAGTACTTTTGACAGCTTATTTACTGTTGGACAAGTTGTTGCGAAACGAAGATAATCGTCGGAAATTTGAGTTGACCAAGAGTAATTTAACCACACTTACACCCATACGCTTACGTGCTTACGAAAGGTTAATCCTTGTTTTGGAACGGACTTTACCTGCCAATCTAATTGTAAATACAATTAAGCCTGAGATGTCGAATATGGAACTTCATACACTTCTTTTGGCTACAATACGTCAGGAATTTTCTCACAATATTTCACAAAAGATCTATGTTTCTGACAATTTATGGATTTATATTCGTGGTGCTCAGGAAAGCCTTCTTAAACTAATCAATACTTGTGCTGCACAATGTAACCCATCAAATTCAGGTGCTGAATTGGCTGAACGAATTATTCAGGTTTTCAGTTCGAGTGAAAAAACTCCTTCTGAAGTAGCGATTGAAAAATTGAAAACTGAAGTTAGAAATTATATGTAGTTGATTTACAATAATATGAAAAATCTTCCATACATATTTATTCTATTTTGTTTTGTGAATATGACATCGTGTATTGTTGACGAACAATGCAGACAAAATAAAAATGTTGCACTTTATGCAGGTTTCTATCATGTTGTAAAAAATCAAACAATCGGCATTGTAACTAAGTCAATATTAAATATCGATAGTTTGACTGTAAGAGGATTAAAATTCGATAGCATTAATGCTAAATATGTTTTAGTTGATTCTATTTTATATGACAAATCAAAGTTAATCAACAGAATAGACATACCGCTACATAAGTTTGTAAATATTTCAAAATATGAAGTTACTTTCAACACCAAGGTTGATACTATAACTGTTTCGCACACAAACTCTGATGAGTATTTATCACTTGAGTGTGGTTGTTTAAAAGTACACACCATTGATTCAGTAAAGTCCACCAATCATTTCATTGATTCAATTAGAATAACGAACAACAACGTCAACACAAATAATGCAGAGAATATCCGTATATATAAGTAGTCTGATTCTTTGCATGTTAACAGTAAATGTTGAGGCTCAGAAAGTAAAAAAAAATGATAATACATATCAAACTCCACTGTTTAACGGTTTGACTATTCAAGCAGACATTGCTTCTATTATAAGCTCTTTACTTTCAACCGGAGAAACATACTCATACGAAGCGGGTGCACAAATAGATTTAAAGCATAAATTTTACCCAATAATAGAAATGGGATTTGCTGGTGCTAACAAAACAGCAACAAACAACATAAACTTTAAAACCGATGGGTTATATGGTAGAATAGGAGTTGATTTAAATTTATTGACTCCAAAAAAAGATGAGAAACCAACTACAAATCTATTTTTAGCTGGAGTGAGATTAGGCATGTCCAGTTTTCCATATAATATTTCAAATGCTGTGATAACAGATGATTATTGGGGTGGAAGCCAGTCAATCAGCTATTCAGATAAAATTGCTACTAAAATATGGTATGAAATTGTTATTGGAATGAGAGTTGAGGTAACTAAAAATATCTTTATGGGATGGACTGTTCGTAACCGAAGTCTGTTAAGTCAGAATGTTAGCGGTGAGGTTGCACCCTGGTACATTCCAGGATATGGAACCAATGCAGAAAATAATTGGGGAATTAGCTACGTTATTGGTTATAAATTTCAATTACCAACTAAACCTAAAACTGCTCAACCAAATCACGAATAACCATATTTATAAATAATTAAAACCAACATAAACAACCAAAAAATTAATGATTATGAATTCTATTCAAGACTTAAACCGCGCAGCCGACAATATTCGTATTTTGGCTGCATCTGCAGTAGAAAAAGCCCGCTCAGGCCATCCTGGAGGAGCAATGGGGGGTGCTGATTTTATCAATGTTCTTTATTCGGAGTTTTTGGAATACGACCCACAAAATCCAAAATGGGAAGGTCGTGACCGTATGTTCCTTGATCCCGGACACATGTCACCGATGTTATACTCTGTTTTGGCATGTACCGGTAAATACACTATGGAGGAACTGGCACAATTCCGTCAATGGGGAAGTCCAACTCCCGGGCACCCTGAAGTTGATATTATGCGTGGGGTAGAAAACACTTCAGGTCCACTTGGTCAGGGTCACACATATGCTGTAGGTGCTGCTATTGCTGCTAAATTTTTAAAAGCTCGTTTTGGTGAAGTAATGAGCCAGACTATCTATACTTTTATTTCAGATGGTGGAGTTCAGGAAGAAATTTCTCAGGGAGCAGGTCGCTTAGCCGGTCATCTTGCATTGAATAACCTGATTATGTTTTATGATTCAAATGACATTCAGCTTTCAACAGAAACAAGTGCAGTTACCAGCGAAAATGTGGCTCAAAAATACTTAGCCTGGGGTTGGAAAGTAATTGAAATCAACGGCAATGATGTAGTTGAGATTCGTACAGCACTAAAAGAAGCAAAAGCAGAAGCAAAAAAACCAACCCTCATTATAGGTAAAACCATTATGGGTAAAGGTGCTTTAAAAGCCGATGGTTCAAACTTTGAACGTCAATGCGCCACTCATGGCATGCCACTTGGCGAATGTGGTGCATCTTACGAAGAAAGTATAAAAAACTTAGGTGGTAATCCTGAAAATCCATTTATTCTTTTTGCTGAGACTAAAGCATTGTATGCTAAACGTGCTGAAGAATTAAAAGCAATTGTGGCAAAGAAACAAGCTGCAAAAGCTGTATGGGCTAAAGAAAATCCTGAATTGGCTGTTAAATTGGAAGTTTTCTTCTCTGGTAAAGCTCCAATCGTAAACTGGGATGCAGTGGTACAAAAATCAGGTCAAGCCACACGTGCTGCCTCTGCAACTGTATTGGCTGAATTAGCAAAACAAGTTGAAAATATGGTTGTTTCGAGTGCAGATTTGTCAAATTCCGACAAAACTGATGGCTTCCTGAAAAACACCAAAGCATTTACGAAAGATGATTTCTCAGGAGCATTTCTTCAAGCAGGTGTGGCTGAATTAACCATGGCTTGTGTTTGTATCGGAATGAGCCTGCATGGTGGAGTAATTCCGGCTTGTGCAACGTTCTTCGTGTTCTCAGATTATATGAAACCAGCTGCACGTATGGCTGCTTTGATGGAACAACCCGTGAAATTTATCTGGACACACGATGCATTCCGGGTAGGTGAAGATGGACCAACTCACGAACCGGTTGAACAGGAAGCTCAAATCCGTTTGTTAGAGAAACTTAAAAACCACAAAGGACATAATTCTATGTTAGTTCTTCGTCCGGCTGATGTTGAAGAAACAACTATAGCGTGGAAAATGGCATTAGAAAATACACATACTCCAACAGCATTGATATTATCCCGTCAGAATATCGTTGACTTACCTTCGGCTAATGGACGCAAAATTGATGCTGAAAAAGCTGAAAAAGGTGGTTATGTGGTAGAATGTGATGGTAATCCTGATGTTATTCTGGTTGCTTCCGGTTCAGAAGTATCAACATTATATGAAGGAGCTGCTTTACTTCGTGCTGACGGTATCAAAATTCGGTTGGTTTCAGTACCTTCTGAAGGATTATTCCGCAGTCAATCAGCCGAATATCAGGAAAGTGTATTACCAAAAAATGCTAAAATATTTGGGTTGACAGCAGGACTTCCGGTTAACTTACTTGGTTTAGTTGGTGCTAACGGAAAAGTATTTGGTTTAGAATCATTTGGTTTTTCGGCACCTTACAAAGTGTTAGATGAAAAACTTGGATTCACGGGTCAAAACGTTTACAATCAGGTAAAAGCAATGCTTTAAAACTTGACTTAAGAAGTAGGGAGCAAAAGGGCAGCAAATGGTTTCCCTTTTGCCCTTACTTTTTCATTTCCTATTTGCCTTTACTTCATATTCTTGAGTTATGGATATACTATCTATTATCATAATTGGCATTGGACTTGCTATGGATTGCTTTGCTGTTTCTATCAGCAAAGGAATTTGTGTTCAAAAATTCAATTTTGCAAACACACTCCGAATGGCATTTCTTTTTGGATTTTTTCAGGCATTAATGCCTTTAATTGGATTTTTAGCCGGAAAAACCTTCATTCGTGAGATGAACAGCTATGACCATTGGATAGCTTTTGGTCTGTTGGGTCTAATCGGAGGCAAAATGCTGATTGAAGGACTTAAACCAATTGATCCTGATTGTGATATTACTCCAAATCCGTTTAAGTGGAAGGTTCTTTTTCCTTTAGCTATCGCTACCAGTATTGATGCTCTAGCTACCGGAATTGTATTTGTTCCCTACCCCGTTTTAATCTGGATTTCAATTTCAATTATTGGCGGTACAAGTTTTATTTTTTCGTTTATCGGAATGGGTATTGGTATACATTTTGGTAAACGTTTTCATTTTAATGTTGAAATTCTGGGCGGTGTCATTTTAATTGGCATCGGACTAAAAATTCTGATTGAACATCTTTATTTTTAGAGACTACCTAACTTCAACAATTTTATAAACAATTAATAACTAACTATTATTCATGTATTTAAAAAAATTGTTTCCATTCGTTTTATTATTTATTTCAGGTATTATATTTGCAGAAGATTCAAGTATCAAATTAAAACTTTACGGCTTTGTTAGAAATGATTTCTATTACAACTCACGACTTAATCAGGAATCCTTAGACGGTCTGTTTTATCTTTATCCTAAATTAATTGATTTAAATTCGGTTAATCAGGATAAAAATGCAATTCCACAGGCAGAAATGCTTAGTATTGCTTCGCGTGTTGGATTTGATATTAATGGTTCTCCCATTTTTGGAGCAAATTCATCAGCAAAAATTGAAGCTGATTTTGCAGGTTTTGGTACGAGTTATTATGTTCTGCGCATTCGACAGGCTTATGCCAAATTAAATTGGGAAAATACTGAATTATTAGTTGGACAAACCTGGCATCCGTTATTTGGAAGTGTAATGCCCACAGTTTTATCGTTAAATACTGGTGCACCATTTCAACCCTTTAATCGGAGTCCGCAAATTCGTTTCAAACAAAACCTCAATGCAAACCTGTCACTAACTGCTGCAGCAATTTATCAAATGCAATATACTTCACAAGGACCTTTGGGGGCTTCAGCATCGTATATTAAAAATGCCATTTTACCAAACTTGTTTTTAGGAACTGAATGGAAATCAACACACTGGATAACAGGTGCTTGCGTCGATTTTAAAACAATAAAACCGTCAGTTGAGGAAATTTCTTCAGTAAGCGCTGAAATTTACACTCAATATGCAAACTCCTTGCTTCAGGTTAAAGCTAAAGCTCTCTGGGGAGAAAATCTAAGTGATCATCAGATTCTTTGTGGATATGGCGTTAGTGGAATAAACCCTTTAAATGGTACTTCCAGCTACACAAATTTTAATGCTATAACTTCGTGGTTAAATGTGGTTTATGGAACAAAATGGCAAATTGGTACATTTATTGGTTTATCACAAAATATGGGCACAAATTCAAAGTTGTTTGCAGGAAGTGATGGAAAATTCACAGCTTATGGTTGTGGTTACAACAATGATACCCAATTATTACTTGACCGTTTGTATCGAATTTCGCCAAACATCAGTTACAATCTAAGTAATTTTAAAATTGGAATAGAATACGATTTTAGTTCTGCCACTTACGGAACTCTTGAGACCAATGGAAAAATTATTAATCCATACGCTGTAAACAACCATCGAGTTGTTGCCTCAGTGAGTTATTTCTTTTAGAATCACAGTAGTTAATGTTTTTCAAAATATCCTACTCTCTAATCTGCCTGGCAATCGTCAGGCAGATTTTTATAATAAAAATCTCCAATTAATAATAGCTTCCTGTGAGCAAAATCCTGACAAAATAAATCACTCCAATAACAGTATGAATACCAAATAATGAAAGTAAAGCAATATTCTTGATAGTACCACCTTCTGATTTAAAATCCTTAAAAAGAGCAACTAAGGCAACAAAAAAACAAATCCAGGTAGTGATTATAATCTGCCAATAGAAATTTCCATGCGAAGCACGCGGACCAGATTCGGAAATGAAAAAGAATATCAATACAGAAATTACAAAAGATAAAAGCGTGTACCAAAATATCTGATTTTGAATCAGTTTTCTTAAATTCAGGATTGTATAAAGCACTGGAAATAACAAGGAGAAAAACATTGAAACAGGGATATTTATCATATCTTCCTTCAATTCAGGATTTTTCCAGAATGGCATAAATACCACCGAAGACGTATCTTTAACAACCTGTGTATTAATCTTATAAATAACAACATACTGAGCAATAAGCAAAACTCCACCAAGGAAAACAGGAAGAATACTCAACCAGAACTCTCTCTGAAACTTATATTTATACAATAACATCAAGGGATATACACATATAAATACAAAAAAGAAACTTGGTTTGATAAATAAATTCATAACAATCAGCACTAAAATCCAAATGTTCCGTTTGGCATTGTAGGTTTGTAACTGTTTGTACGACAGATCAAAAAGCAGCAACGCAAAAGGAAAAAGAAAAAGAATGGTAGAATTATGCCATACGTTTGGAGAATAAGACCCAATATACATATAACGATCGTCTGTCAAATATCCAGGAATAGGAATGACAAAAACGAACAGCATACTCAACGCCAGGATTGGTGGATAAAGTTGATTGGTTTGTGATTGATTGGTTTGTGAATTAGAAAGCAGAACTTCATTAATTTTTGATAGCGACAGATAGTATCTGTAAGTTCCGGCAAAGGCAAGCAGACCGCAAAGACTTAATTCAGTTGCCCTTACTCCTGCAGTGAAAAATGAAAAAATATTTACCAACAGATAAACTAGGAAATTACCGGTATATGGAATCTTTCCGGTACACATATCTCTTGCAAAAGCAGCATGATCATGCATATCATTATAATCTGCCGGAATTGTCTTTAGCAAACCATAGAATGCGGCAAAAAGCAATAGAAATAGTATCGGAAGAATGAATTTATTTTGTTTATTCATCTAAAAATATGGTTTTCAAAAACTGATCGTTTAAACACCGAAATGAACATAAATAGTGCTAATAATTTTATCTAAATCCCTCTCACTAAGCTCATAAAACAGTGGCAAACGTAATAGTGTATCTGCATATCGGTCGCAATTATCCAACACCCGTCCATCGTGTTTTTCAGCATAATAAGGGCTACTGTGGAGGCTCAAATAATGAAATACAGCCAAAATATCATTGGATTTAAGCGATTGGATTAAAGCCGTCCTTCGTTCAAGCGATGGAAAAACGAGATAAAACATGTGCGCATTATTAGTGGCATATTCAGGCAATTCAGGCAATTTAAATAAACCTTTATCAGCAAGCGGTTTTAAAGCCTCAAAATACTTGTTCCAATGTTGTTTGCGTTTGTTCTGAATCTCATCGAGATGTTCTATTTGAGCCCATAAAAAAGCCGCAATCACTTCAGAAGGTAAAAACGATGAACCAATATCAACCCAACCATATTTATTCACCTCACCCCGAAAAAACTCAGCCCGATTCGTTCCCTTTTCCCATATTATCTCGGCGCGTTGAATAAACCGGTCATCATTGATAGCCAGCATACCACCCTCACCTGAAATAAGATTCTTGGTCTCGTGAAACGAAAATGCAGCTAAATGACCAATTGAACCTAAAGCTCTTGGCTCTCGGCTCTTGGCTCTTGGCTCTATAAAATATGAATCCACAGCTTGCGCAGCATCTTCTACCACCAATAAGTTGTATTTATCAGCCAAAGCCATGATCTTATCCATATCGCAGGCCATGCCGGCGTAATGAACCGGCACAATTACTTTGGTTCGTGGAGTAATCAATGCTTCAATTATATCGGTATCAATATTCGGATGTTCTGTTTGGCTATCGGCAAATATGATTGTAGCTCCCTGACGCACAAAAGCCAGTGCAGTTGAAACGAATGTATAGCTTGGAATAATTACTTCGTCACCAGGCTGCACATCGCATAAAATAGCTGCCATTTCCAGAGCATCCGTACAGGAAGTAGTGAGAAGGCACTTTTTAAAACCATATCGCTGTTCAAAATATGCCTGACAACGCTGGGTAAACATCCCGTTTCCGGAAAGTTTTCCGGTAAACACCGCTTCGTACATATAATGTGCTTCCTTCCCTGTAAGATAGGGTTTATTGAATGGAATCATTTTTTGTTTATAATTGGTAAAAGTAAAATATTATGTCCAAGATCTTTGTTCTTTAATCTTTTCTATATAAATATCCCGAGCTGTCAAAATCGATTAATGTGTAAGTTTTAAGTTTAAGAATATTTTTAGAAAAAATATACTTAGAATGCAACTTATCCGATATGCTGTCCACAGTTGTTATTCCTATTCCTGCTGGAATACAAAATACTGTTTTCTGATTAAATGATTGTACAACTAATGTATTTTCAAAGTAGTTTCTTGCATTGGCGGTATACTTAATTCTTGCTAACATATTGTTTGTTATGGGTTTGCAATATCTATCTTCAGAAAATAATTTCCATGTCAGGGATGAAGACATCAAAAAAACCATTACTAAAACATTAATGGTCAGCAAACCTGACATTTCAAAGTTATTGGCATTCAAAATCAGATACAATACACAACCATATAAAACCGGTGCCAAAACTCTGTAATCGCGCCAATCGAACACATCGTAAGCTCCGAATGTAATCATCAATACAGAAAACAAAATCAAAAATACAACAAAATATCTGATTTCAATCCGAGTGAGTTTATATTGAAAAATGTGGGATTTCAGAAGACTGTAAATCAACACCATAAGAATAAAATAGCGTTCAGACACTTGTAAAAGATTTTCTGAAAAAGGATTAATGAACTTGAGCAAATTATCTGAAAAATGAACTGCAAACCGACTTATTTTTTCAGCAATTCCAGTGCCAGTAAACAAATCATTTAAAAATGAATCGGGATAAGCTGAAACAAACTGACTACTTATTGCAAATAGAATGGCGCTAAATACAATCCATAAAAGCATATTAATGAGCAATTTCAAATCAAACTTAAACTCTTTATTTCGAATAAATAAAATGGGTAAGAACAGCAGAACGTAAATAATACGCACAAAAGAAAAGGTAGTACAAACAGCTAATATTGAAACAAGTAATACCTTACTATCACGTTGAATATACACATTTAGCAAACTAAAATAAACAATCATCAAAGCGTAATTCAACCCTTCGGACATGGACGTAACAGAAAACAGCAGATAAGGCGAGTAAGATACCGTGAAAAGTAAAATAAAACCACTATTTTTTGCTGAAGGTTTAAGCATTATGCATAAAAAAAGAAAAGCCAATGACATAAAAAATGTATTGGCAATAACTATTGAATACGTATTCCAACCGAACACCTTTGCAAAAAGCACATAAACGCTAACAGTTCCGAAACCATGCGATCCAAATGAAGACAAAGCCGGAATAACTTCATTATATGTATAATAACCATGCTGTAATCCCTTCTGACTTAGCGATAATATTTCATGCCAATATGAAAGTTCATCAGACCATACCGGAACTGACTTAGTAAAATGATGACCGGTAATTAAAGAAATGATGAATAGAATTAACCATGGCGAAGCAATCAATAATAAGCATGAAAGCAAGCCTAATTTATTTATATTTTTAGATTTATACGATTTGAGAATATCCATTTTTTTAAATTTGTCAACTATCAACGACAAACTAAAATTTCAACACTGTAGCTCCCCATGAATAACCTACACCAAATCCGGCTAACAAAACATTACCGGATAATTTGCCTTCTTTTTGAGCTTCATAAAGAGCTATCGGAATAGTGGAAGAAACCGTATTACCCACTTTTTCCAGACAAAAATAGAATCGTTCAGGTTCAATATCAATCAGTTTACGAAGGTAATTCATCATGTATTTATTGGCCTGATGAAATACAAATAACTGTATATCCTCCATTGCGAGTTCATTTTTAGCTAACACCTGCTCTACCAAAATAGGTACAGCCTCGGATGTAAAATTAAAAATCTCTGCACCATCCATATACAAATAGTCGGAAGAAGTCAGGCTGCCCGATTCATCAATGATTGTATCATTAAGTGCTTTTGACTGGCGTTGTCCACCTTTTTTTACAATCAGATTCTCTGCTCCACGACCGTCAGTTCCCAAACTAAAATTTTCAATCGATGCAAAACCAGTTGTAGAAACCAAAGTAGCGGCAGCAGCATCACCAAAAATAGTTCGGTTTCCTTTATCTTTTGGATGAATATGTTTCGAATAGGTTTCGGCGGTCAATAGTAAAACATTAGTAGCTATACCTACTGCAATCAACCCTTTGGCAATTGACAAACCGTAAACAAAACCGGAACATCCCAAATTAAAATCCAACGCACCACAGGAAGTAGACAAACCTAATCGATGTTGAATGATACAAGCCGATGTTGGCAAAAAATAATCGGGACTTTGGGTGCATAACAATACAAAATCTATGGAACTGCGATCAATTCCATGTTCTGCCAAAAGTTTTTCAGCTGCCTGAGTTGCCATATCGGCAGCAGTTTCTGTTTCTGCAGCTATATGTCGTTCCGTCACGCCCACTTTTCCGGCTATCTTATCCACCGTCCATTCCGGAAATTCCTTTACCAGATCATCGTTGGTAACAATCTTTTCAGGTAAAAAATACGATATCGCTTTTATAAATGTTTTCATACTAATTAATTATTGTAAAGTGTAACCTCCATCAATCAACAGACTGCTACCGGTCATCCATTGAGTAGCGTCCGAGAGTAAATAAACCGCTGCTTTAGCAACCTCTTCGGGTTTTCCATAACGTTTAAGCGGATATTTCAGGCGATCTGCTTCCAATTCTTCTGCTCCTATACTGTCTTCGTTCAATAAATCTGTCTCAATCATT
The DNA here is from genome assembly GCA_964612615.1 of uncultured Paludibacter sp. GTDB lineage: Bacteria > Bacteroidota > Bacteroidia > Bacteroidales > Paludibacteraceae > Paludibacter. The sequence goes on from CAZTDH010000004.1 coordinate 31,214, forward strand.
CCGGGATTTATACAGTTAGCACGAATGCCACGCGGGGCAAGTTCCAACGCCACAGCTTTCATAAAGCCTGTCAATGCACTTTTAGAAGCAGCATAAACAGAACTGCCAATATAAGCACAATTATTTCCGTTGATAGACGAAATATAAACTAATGAAGCACTTTTATTCAATTTCTTATGTTGAATAATTAGTCGGGTTAAATGAATCGGAACCAACGCATTAATAGTCATTACATCATCAACATCTTCTTTTTCGGTAAACTGAAGGACCAATGGTTTTGCAATACCCGCATTATTAACTGCTCCATCTAATTTTGGTAACTCATCAACCAGTTTTGTCAGTTCATCAGAAACAGTCAAATCAGCAACAATTTGTAAATGCTCTTCGCCTTCCAACATAGAAAATGTTTCAGCTAAATGAGACTCATTTCGACCAGTGATTACCAGTTTTGCTCCCATGTGTGAGCAAATAATAGCAATAGCCCTACCTATTCCTGATGAAGCACCAGTAACCAAAATAGTTTTTCCAATTAATGAAAATGGATTCATTTTTAGCTGAGCTTTGATTGAACCAAGTCAAACAGTTCCTGAACAGTATTGGTTGGCTTCATTTCATCTGGTCGAAGCGAAACAGAGTATTTCTTGCCAATCATGTTCAAAATTGCCAGGGCATTTAGCGATGACCACTCATCCAATTCTCGAAAACGGGTTTCCAAGGTAAATTCAGACAAATCGGTATCGTCGAATTGAGCTGCAAAATTTTTGATAAATTCGTTTGTGTCCATATTTATTAAATTTTAGTTAGTCAATAATATCATATAAAATCCTGAATCAAGTTATTAGGATCTGGGGTTAAGGCTGTGGATTTAGTCAGAAAAGAACTATTTGGTTTGGTATTTTTAAGCATAATGGAACCTGCCCCTAATATATTAAATTCTCCAATTGAAATTTTATCTTTAATAACAGAACTGATTCCTAAAAATGAATTTTTCTTTATTGTACAATAACCGCCAATAACTACTGTTGAAGTTACAAAACAATTTTCTTCAATAACTGAGTCATGACCAAATACATTTCCAACAGCAACAATTACATTATCTCCTAACTTCACATTTTGCATGAAAATATTGCCTTCCATAATAAAGCAATTTTCTCCAACATTTAAATCATTCCAGAAAGAATTCCGAGAGCAAATATAACTAATTAATTGATAGCCCTTTGCTTTAGCTTCACAAAATTTTGTTTCACGAGTTGTATTCAATTTGTGGTAGCCAATAGCCACAAACATTGAAAATTCAGTTGGCGGATATTTTTCCTGAACTTCCTCAAAATCAACAACAGGTAATTCCAAAAAAGTTTTAGTTTTATTATATTCAGCATCAACAGTATAAGCCACAATTTCAAAATTAGAATCCTGCTTCAGGTAAAAACTAACCTGACTTGCAAAATCACTGACCCCAAAAACAACAATTCTTTTCTTATTTGCATTCATACGGAAAACTACAAGCTACCAACTATTTATAAATATCCTTCACAATAAAAGTTGGTCTGTCTTTGGTTTGATTAAACAGTTTATCTATATAAATTCCCAAAACTCCCAACGAACTAATAATTACCCCAACTGAAAACAACAATGCCACAATCAGAAATGTAAATCCTGAAAGCACTATTTCGGGGTTAATCAGTTTATATATTAAAAAATAAAGACCAGTAATAACACTGATTGCCGATATAAAAAAACCAAATTTGAACAAAACAACCAAAGGATAAGAGGAAAACGAGGTGATAGCTTGCATACTTAGTGCAATGCGCTTTCCAAAGGTATAAGTGCTTTTTCCTTCTCGTTGCCCTTTTTTAATAGTTATTGGAATTTGCTTGAAACCAACCCATTGCATCATTCCAGCCATGAATATATTCTTGTCACCCAGTTTTATAAGTTCATTGACATAGCGTCGACTCATCAAACGTTCAGTAAGAAGATTTTCAGGGATTTGTGTATCAGTGAGATTATTGAAAAAGCTATAAAACAGTCCACCAATAGTCCGTTCAATAAGAGAACCTTTGCGTGTTTCCTGTATGCCATACACAACATCACATTGTTCAGCATTGAATTTATTATAAAAAACAGGAATCTGAGTGGGAGGAACTTCCAAATCACAATCAATCAAAAAGACAAAATCACCAGAAGCACAATTCAAACCTGCCATTATTGCATAATGATGCCCAAAATTGCGCGACAAGTCCACAGCCACTATGTGTTTGTTAGATTCTTTTAGTTGAAGAACCTTAGCCAATGAATTATCGGGCGAACCATCGTTCACAAAAACTATTTCGTAGTTATCACAAGCAATTTCAGCCATGGCCAGTTCGCATTGAGAAACGAATTTTTCCAGAAATCGTTCAGAGCGGTAAAGGGTTGTAACTATCGACAATTGTGGATTCTTCATATTTTGAATCTTTTATCAGCCTGATATATAAAATAACCGCTCCGGTCGGCACTGCATTGAATATTGTGCAAGTCGGTATCGGTTATTTCTGCTTTAATAATTTCGTTGTGTTTTTTCGGTTGTTCAATTAAAGGCAATAAATGCTCAGTTTCTTTACATAGAAAATAAACTCCTGAATGCTTTTCTGAATGAATTACAGGTTCTTCAAACTCACCTAATGCAATATCAATCACCCCTTGAATAAAATCATATCCCGTAGAAAGTTTTACCAAATCAGATCCAATAAAATCACCGCCCATCCTCGCTCCTACCTCAATGGCAAAAACTTCTCCTTCGTCGGTTATTTTAAATTCTGAGTGACTTGCACCATACTGAATATTCAATGCATTGAGTGCTTTAAGCGTTTCGATTTTAATTTTCTGTTTAATTTCCGCAGATAATTGACTGGGTTGATGATGTTCCAGTTCAACAAAATAAGGTGCACCAGTTGTCACTTTATCGGTTATGGCCAAAATATAATGATTTCCTTTCCACGAAATGCTCTCCACACTTACTTCTGAACCGGAAATATATTCTTCAATTATTGCTTTTCCACTAAAAGATTCATGCTTTGCACGCGCTACAGCCACCTGTAAATCGCCTAAATTTTCTATCTTCTTAACTCCTCTGCTTCCAGAACGATCAGTTGGCTTTACAATTAAGGGAAATCGGAAACTACTAGTTGAATATCCTTCATCCGAAATTACAAATTTAGGAGAAGAAACCCCAAATTCAACAAACCGTTTACGCATTTTAAATTTGTTGGTACAAACCGCAGCATCTGCAAAATTGTTGCCAATCAAACCCATTTTCCCGGCGATATAATTCACTGTTGGCACAGCCGCATCTGAGGCTATACTGGTTATTCCATCAATATCAATCGATTCGCAAATCTCCAGAATCTGTTCTTTTTCCATAATAGAAACAGGATAGAAAAAATCGGCAACTTCTTTACATACTGCGCCATCTTCCCATGCAAAACAATGTGTTTCGAGCCCCATTTGCCTTGCTTTTTGAACCAAAGGTAATTGCAGATAGCTTGCACCAATGATAGCTATTTTCTTCATTTTATTAGAATTTTACAGTAACTATTGTACCTGCAATAATCAATACTAAACCAATCACTTTACCAATAGTAAAAGTTTCGCTCAACAGCCAAATTCCTAACAAAAATACAATGGCAGGTGCCAGACTCATAAACGGATACGCCTCAGTAATCTGAAATTTTGTCATGGCCATCGACCAGCAAACAGATGCTATAAACGCTGACATAAATCCTGAAAATATAAACGGATCGAGCAAAAACTTTGTATAAGAAACCACCATATCCCAAAGTCCGGTTTGTGGCATACTCCAATGAATCTTTAATATCCTCCACTTAAGAATCATCTGTCCGTAAACAGTGAAGAAAAGGGTGGCAAAAATATAAATATATCTCATTTTTTAAAATTAAACTGTATCCATAAATGAACGCTGAACTTTGTTGAATACCACAATGCCAATTCCAAGCAGAACAATCATAAACCCAAAACTATAACCTAATTGTCCCCAACTGAATGTACCCGTTCCCATAGTACCATACTTAAAGGTTTCAACAAGCGATGTAACCGGATTGAGAGCCATAATCCATTGACGTTTAGGTGACATGGTGCTTAGCGGGTAAATGATCGGAGTGGCGTACATCCAAAGTTGAACTACAAAGGTAAAAAGAATCGTTAAGTCACGATATTTAGTCGTCATTGAAGAAATAATGATACCAAAACCCAATGACAATCCGGCTAGCATAACAATAATAAGTGGCAAAAGTAGAATATAGATATTTGGACTTACATGAACTCCTGAAATAATATAATAAGCGTAAACCGCAGCAAAAAGCATAAATTGAATGCCCATTCTTACTAATCCGGAAGCTACTGTAGAGAGTGGAACTATCAAGCGAGGAAAATACACCTTACCAAAAATGGCCTGATTAGTAGTAAATGTGGATGACGTTTTGCTCAGGCAATCAGCAAAATACTGCCAGCAAACAATTCCGGCCATGTAAAACATAGGTTGAGGTAATCCGTCAGTTGGTATTTTGGCAATTCCACCAAACACTACCATATACATAATGGTGGTTATAAATGGCTGAATAAAAAACCAGGCAGGACCAAGGATAGTTTGTTTGTATTGTGTTATAATATCGCGTTTTACGAACATTGAGAACAAATCGCGATATTGCCAGATTTCTCTGAAATCAACCTCAAATAATTTATTTTTTGGTTTTATAACAGTATTATATTCCATAATTTCTAACTACATTAAATGCTTTAATTTATTCACGTTTAAAATAAACACAAAAGTACACATTTTTTTAATGAAACCAAGTAACTAAAGCTATTTCAAAACATATCACTTTCTAAAAAAGAAAGGCTGCACGTAAACGCACAGCCTTTCAATCTCATTGGTATATTCTTATTAGTTTACAGATACCTTTTTAGTAGCACCATCTACACGTACAACATACAAACCTTTGTTCAATGTTTGAGAAGTAAATGTTCCTGAAAGTTTTTCAGATTGAACACGACGACCATCCAAATTGAATAATTCAGCAGTTGAAACAACACCTTCTACAACAATTTTATTGTTATTTGAATAGATTTTGTAGTTATCAATGCTCACTTCATTCACCTTAGTATCAAATGCTTGTTTCCAGCCTGCAACTGTTATTGCAAGATTTGCATCAGCAGGATAATTAGCTACACGGGCAGGTAACTCGTCAGCAGCAGTAGGACTTGATGATTCCGGGAAGCCCCAGTCCTGACGGTTATACAATCTGTAATTAATTGTCATAACCATTGGAACCGAAAACGAGAATGTTCCATCAATATTTTTTGTTCCTAACACACCACCAGCTCCATTAGCAAAGTTCCATCCAATAAAGTCACCCTGAATCCATACATTATTACCGGTACCAGCAGGAACTGTAGCTGTAATATTAATAGTTCCTAATTTTGTTGGGTCATAAATTGCTTTCCATTTAGTTACAATTGGATTAACTTCAGGGTAAACGAAGTTAGTAGAAGGATCTTGTTCATAAGCCCAAGCGGGACCAGAACAGAAATGATATTGGAATTTATTAGCATCAGCTGTATATACCGTTTTGGTAAAGAAAACACCATCAGCAGTTGTTGCTGTTTTCAACATTTTACAACTATCTACCGGAGCATCTGGTTTCCATGAAAAACCGGTGAAATTACCTACAATATAACATTCTACTGTTCCAACAGGAGTTAATACATTTATTTCCAGCTTCATAGGCTTTGCTGGGACATCCGCCCAAGTTAATGCCCATTTCTCAACAACATCAGCTGCTGAATATGTACGATCAGAAACATCAAGACCTGCTGCATTTTTTTCAACATAAGACCAATCCGGACCACTACAGTATTTGTATTTCATCGTTTCATCTGTATTTGCTAAAGTAATTGTGTAGTGAGTAGCATCTACTTTTGTCATTTTTCCACCAGCATTATCAGGTGCCCAATTCATTGGAGCTGGGAAGTTCCCTGCAATAACACAAGCATTTGTTCCAGCAGGTACAGTTACATTATAAACCAGTGCCGATGCATTCTGTTGCATGGCAAACAAGCTCATTAGAGCAATTGCGAAAGTAAAAATTCTTTTCATAACATTGTTTTTTTAAGTAATTAAATTGAGAATTAATTTATATTTAAGTATAAAAATTTCTAGATAATGTTTTACACTCACAAAATTAAGTGTTCACAACTAATAAAGTCTAATAGGGAATAATTTTATCAATAAAAAGTTATGCAAACGTTTGCAATAATTTTATTCTAAAAAAAGAATACAATTAATTCTATGTGTCAAAAATACACTATATATAAATAACATCCAAACATATAAGAAAGTTTTCACTGATAAAAACTGGATTTTTACTGATATTAATTCAAATTAAGAGCATATTTAAATTTTAACAACCTGGGAGAGCAAACCGATTTTTTCACTGAATAATCTGACCAAGTATATGCCTGTCGGAAGTTTATCGGTTTTTATACAAGATTCTGAAACATCTGAAATATCTTTATTAAATAAAACAGATCCATTAATTGAAATTAATTCAACTGTTCCTCTGTTTATTTGAGGAAACTTGAGCATTATTTCATTGTTGACTGGATTCGATATTATCAGAAGCTTTCGACTATCTGTTGGTAAATCAGATAGTGCCTGAGTATTATTACTCCATACAAATGTACAGGCCGATGATGCAGGTATAGAATATGAGAATGAATTTGACCCGATTATAACTTTTATTGTTTGAGCAGACGAAGCTGAGTTATAGACTAACAATGCCGCTGTTCCATCAGTATTTAAAAATGCGGTGGCAACAAGAGACGAATTGGTTGATGAAACTCCGATTCGGGTTGCTCCCGGACGAACAAATTTAGAAATTTGTCCGATAATATAGTATGATAGATTTCGGGTAAATGTTGTTGAGCTATTAATGGTTATCGCACCTAAACAAGTATTACAACCACCTGAAGTATAAGGTCCTATGGATGAATTATTAGCCAGATTCCATTCTAATAGCGCTTTCGCCCAATTATTTGAAGCACCTATAATTACATTCTGCATGTGCCACCCTAAATCACCAGAGAAACTGCCACCTGAACCAGTATATTGTTCTGTAAAATAGACATTCTTACATGTTGCATTTTTTACGGTTGTCATTGCAGAGATATTTCCGGCATATAAATGAAAAGCGGCACCATCTACATAAGTGCTGTTATTACAAACGTCAATTGGATAAGCAGTATTATCGCAATTATGATCAAATGCAATGATTTTCACGGTTGAATAACCTCCTGTTGAAAGTGCAGGGCCAAGATTATTATTTATAAAATTCTTCTCTTCCGTTGAGTTCATGACCATACTTGGGTTATTATTCGGATTTTCAGGTTCGTTTTGTGGTGTAATTCCCCATATAACTATCCCCTGAGCTTTCATGGCTGCTATATATTTTACAAAATAATTGGCATAAGCCGCATAAGCCGATGTATTTAAACTGCCTCCAACCCAGGAAGTATTGGATTTCATCCATCTTGGAGGTGACCATGGAGTAGCAAGTATCTTAATATCAGGATTAATAGCCAATGCTTTTTTCAAAATTGGAATCAGATATGTCAAATCCGGTCCTGCCAGACTAAAGTTTGTCATATTTATATCCCCTGAAGTTTCATTGTAACTATAATTTGATGAACTTAAATCGGATGCACCAATGCTGATTCTCAACATGGAAATTCCTAAACCGTTATTCTTATCAAACAATTCGTTTAAAAGCGCACTTTGTTGCGTATCAGTAAGTGTACTAATAACTTCAGCACTTCCTTCGGTCATGCAAAATCCAAAACCATCCACAGTTTGATAAACGGTTGCGGGATTAATTGTCACTGTATTTCCACCTGAATTTGAATTAACTGCAAAGCTAACTGTAGCTTGTTGTTGAAGGAGTTTGGATTTATCGCCCATTGTTACCCATGGCGTTACAACCTGTGAAACAGCTAATTGAGACAAATAAATTAAAGCGAATAGACTATAAGTTCTATTTAAAAGCTGTTTCAAAGTATATTTATTTTAAAAGGTTATACTAAGGGATTACGACAAATTTCAAGCCAAATTCTTACCGGAAAATTATGATTTTTTCCAACGACAAGATACAATACTTTTTGCGGGAATAATATATGTAAATGAATGAACCGCATCATCCAACACTACTTTTATAGAAGTATTCGTATCATTTTGCAATACTACTCCATAAGTACTATCTGGATTTAAAACAGCTGTGTAGTACAATCCGGAAGTCTGATAACCACTTGTACCTATGCGAGTTGCTCCGGGTGAAATTGCTTTTGCCAGATGACCTATTACATAAAAATGGGATTTTCGGTCAAGAGTTTTATAATCTGAAGATTTGATTTCCACTGCACCGTAGCAGGTATTGCATCCTCCGGGTCTGTTAGGAGCACCTTTTTCATCCAGCATAAAATTCCATACTATTACCGATTTACAGTAATTATTCAACGTTCCGATTCCCAGTTCACGCATACTCCACATCAAATCACCATCAAAACTATAATTCCATGTACCAATCGACATTTCAGTAAAATAAAGATTTTTTGAAGGATATACATTATGAACATTCAACAACTCACTTTTATCACCTCCATAAGCATGATAGGCTGCACCATCAACATATTTAGCCACCTCGGGATCGGCATACATTTTTATCGGATAACTCAGTTGGTCTGAAATATTATCGTAATTGTAATTATGATCAAATGCTACAATTTTAGTTGTTATGCCTGCTTCTGCAAACTTTGGTCCTAAAGCTGTTTTAATAAAAGCAGCCTGTTCCTGCCAACTCATATAAAGCGAAACAGAATTTCCACGGTTTAATGGTTCGTTCTGAATGGTTATGGCGTCGATATTAATGCCTTCATGTTGCATTGTTTGAACAAACTTAACAAAATAAGTGGCATAATCCTGATAATATTTAGGATTGAGCTGACCACTTGTCCATGAATTATAAGGTTGTAAATCAGTCAGATTATTTACTTTCATCCAACGCGGACATGTCCAGGGTGAACCTAATATTTTCAAATTAGGATTAATTGCCAAAATTTCTTTTAAAACTGGTAGTAAATCATGAATATCATAAGCATTCAGACTAAAATTCTCAATCCCCTGTGTATCACAACAAGTATATTCGTCCATCGAAAAATCAGACGCACCTATTGAAATACGAATATAGCTGTAACCCATACCATTTACCGGGTCAAATGTTTCTTTTAAAATGGTAGCCCGATTAGCCGCAGTCATTTTTAGCAGATTATAGCAGGTAGAGCCGGTAATAGCTGCTCCAAAACCATCAATCTGCTGATAAGTTTCTGTTGGTTTCAAATTAATCGTAGTTTCAATAGCCATGTTTGGCTTTGTACTGAAAGCCAATGGTATATTGACATAAAGCATCGATTTGTTGGCTGTAGTTACATATACATCCACATCTTTCTGAACAGTTGGAGTTATGGGTGGAATAACTTCTTCCGTTTTACATGCAAACAAGGACATACCTGTAAAAACAGCTAGAGATAACAGAAATTTATTTTTTATCATGATTATTGTGAGTGTTTATTTAGCATACGGGAAACACATGTAATCCCGTATGCTATTAAATCAATTAAGCTTTTCTGCTGTAAATGTTTTATTATTTTCATTGACTGTAAATCGGTATACGCCATCGAGTACAGTTCCACTTAACAGTTTCACATTGCCTTTAACACCAGTTGGACCTAAAAATGGAGGTGTTAATGTATAAGTGTCAACCCACAATTCATGTCCATCCCACCAACCACGTTTATGGAAAAATTTAAAATCACATTTTCCATAAATATTCGCAACATCGGTACTTGGTTCATTTTTGCAATACATGGTAACCTGAAATACTCCATCAGCTATTTTTCGGGTTGGATAATAGTCCAACGGGCTATTCCAATTCCAGCTTGCGGTAGTTACGTAAGGCGATTGTGGACGGCCAAAACCGGTACCACAAACCCAAACTATATCTGGATATAATGTTTCTGGTTGTGGTTCGATATACAAATATCCTGTTGGTGTATATAAATAGGCTTTATATAAACCTGTTTTACCCAGGAATTTTGCAGTATTTGTACCTGTTACCTGAAAATAATCAGGTGAAATGTTATTTGTCAGATTGGTGATATTTGTGAAAGTAACTTCAACACCCTCACCAAAGTAAACGTTACCACCCCTAAAACCTGCCGGGCTATTCAACGAAGCCGGGTTGAGAGGTAAATCGGCAATCACATCCAATGTTTTAACGGGTTCAAGCAATTTTCCACCTACTTTTACGGTAAATTTAAGTGCATCAAATGTAAATTCAGAAATTCCTACCAAAGTTGCATCAGTCGAAGTGATAGAAGCACTACTTTGAGCATTGCTAAGTGAATCTACAAGACCAACACCATCGCCCACTTTTCCAAAAACCAATCCGCTCCAATCGACTTTATTGAATCCTGTTTTAACCTTAGTGGCAATCTTGTAATTTATAGTTGTACCAAAAGCTAGTCCTTTTATTGAGTAAACAAGATTAACAGGGTCAGTTAAATCTAGTTTCACACCTTTGGTAGTACCATCAGGCACTAACCAAAAGCCTGTAATTACAGGACGTTTAGCTATAGTTGTATTTACTATGGAATCCTTGGTTATTCCTGTTACATTTGTTTGAGTAAGATAAATCTTCACAGGCATATTGTCAGGACGGTTTGCTACAAAGGGTACTCTGTATGTTCTCACAATACTGGTTGAATTACCTTTTGTTCTGATGGTTTCGGAAGTTATTACCTCATTATTACAAACAACTCTTAAAATCAGAGTAGATAAAGGAGCAACTTTGTCGGAAACAAAAATTCTTAAATGAATTGAATCACCATAGGTAATTTGAGTTTCCTTGACCACTGCCGTATCAATTTTTGGGGTAGAAGCTGCATATCTTACCACAACATCTTCAGGGTTTGTACATCCCCATAAAATAGCTGATAAACAGACAATTAGTATATATTTGATTATATTTTTCATGATTTTATCTTTAATAATTAATTATGAACTGAGTTAATATCCCTGATTTTGAACCATAGATGGATTTTTATCTATCTGAGGTTGAGGAATGGGAATAAGAATAGATTGCTCAGTAATGGGACTCATAGGCAAACGACCCGCATCGCGACTATTGAGTGTATTAAGTACAGACATTGCTTTATCGTTACGAACCAAATCGAACCAACGCTGACCTTCAAAAGCCAATTCTAAACGTCTTTCATTCAGCACATCGTCGATACTTGCGGTCGACAACATATTTGTAATTTTTGCACGGGTTCTGATTTGATTTACCAATGCCGCTGCACTTGTCACATCGCCTTTTCCAACATATGCTTCAGCTTTCAGCAACAAAATATCAGCCAAACGAATTTTGATTACACTACTATATTTAGAACGATACTTATACATAAACGGATACCCTTTGGAAGGATAATGGTTACTCCAGGAAACATCAGCTGTTATGACAGTCTCAGCTTTACGAACAACATCTTTTGCATTATCAAATGCTGCTAAAAGGTCACGAGAAGGTGTTAGCCATTTTGCCCAATCATATTTGCTGTTTGGGTCAGATTGATCTATACCAACCAGCCAGGTGAACCAAAGACCACCACCTGCAAATGAAATTTCAAAAATAGACTCGGATGTATTTGTATATTTCAGTGCTGTTTTAGCTGAGTTCATATCAAATAAATCACCATAATTAGCCACCAGACTAACATCTTTTTCAACCTCATTACTATATGAAATTACTTTATCATAATCCCTTACAGGTTTTTCAGCATAAATCTTGGCCAGTAAAGCATTAGCAACCGTTCTGGAAAATTTAAATTTATTATTATTATCAATTGCAGGTGCTCCACCAGGCTGTAATGCAAAGTTCAAATCTTTGATTATCTGACGATAAACTTTAGCTACCGAATCGCGCGGCGGATAATAAAGTGGATACACTTTTTCAATATTGGCAGCTGTTATAGTTGGAGGTTCAACCGTAATAAGCGGAACATCACCCCAAAGCCGAACCAAATCAAAATAAATCATCGAGCGGAGAATTAATGCTTCGCACTTCCACTGTAAACGTTCAGCTGCCGTGAAAGTGGCATCCGGAACAGAATCTACATTACAAATCACACTGTTTGCTGCACCCACAATTCCAAAATAATAATCCCAGTCACGATTGATGTTTTTATTTACACCATTTTGTTTTTGTTGTTCAAGCTGGGTTAATTCCAAATCAGTAGCTCCACGATAAGCATTATCAGCATGCGTTTCGGTATAAACCAACATATCAGCTGTCCAGCCTTCAATACCTCTATTTGCATTAGGTCCACTGCTAATTGTCAATTGTTGGTACATGAAATCATATTGTGTTTTCATTTCTGCCCTGTTCTTAAACTTAACAGTTGTACCACTGCTGTCCGTACCTCCAATGTTAAGTTCGCTGAAATCCGAAATCGGGTTTCGTGTCAGGTCGCAGGCAACAAAAAAGAGTGAAATGGCACTTAAAAAAGCCAGTTTTATTATATTTTTCATCTTAATATTTATTTAGAATTCAACATTAATACCAAACACATAACTCTTCGACTGTGGATAAGTTCCATAATCAATTCCCTGCACTTTCGGATCACCACCATATTGGCTGACTTCAGGGTCAAAACCTTTGTATTTTGTAAGGGTAAACAGGTTTTGAGCAGTCATATAGGGTTGTAAGCGTGTAATCCCTACTTTTTTGAAAAATGCATTTTTGAATTCATAAGATAATGTCAGCGTTTTCAGTCTCAGATAACTTCCATCTTCCACAAAACGAGTAGAAGGCAAAAGATTCTTTGTGTCTTGAGTGGCTCTTGGCATATAGGTTACCATACCCGGACGTACCCAACGATCGAGAACTGAGATTGACTGATTCTTTGCATCATACATTCCTTCTGTTTCCATGCGGGAGACATTGAAAATACTGTTGCCATAAGAGCCTTGTAAGAACACATTCAGCGAAAAGCCTTCATACGAAAGATTGTTTGTCATTCCATAAGTAAAAACAGGATTTGGATCGCCAATAACTTTTCGCTCACTCAATGAGGGTACATTGTCGGCATTTTTAGTTTCGTAAATAATATCGCCGGTTTCGGGATCTACACCTTTTGAAACATAGCCATAGAACACTCCTAATGGCAATCCGGGTTTCATAACTACAATGTTACTACTTCCAACAGAAGCCTGACCAAAATAATAGGTCTGCTGAAGAGTTAGCTTTTCAACACGATTTTTATTGAAAGACATATTGAAATCAGTTTCCCAACGCAATTTACCTGTTGTTATATTTTTAGTATTTAAAGTGAATTCAACTCCCCGGTTACTCATTTCACCCTCGTTGCGGGTTAATGAACTAACAGGTGCAGTAGAAGGAAGCGGCACATCCATCAATAAATTTGTTGTGTATTTATAATAAGCATCTACAGATAAATTAATACGGTTTTTCAATATTGTAATATCAAAACCAATATCACTTTGAGTAGTTGTTTCCCATGTTAAATCGGGGTTTTTCATATTTGCAATAGTTAAACTTGGAACTGCATCTGCATAAGTAAAAACTTTATCTGCACCATAAACCTGATACCATGGAAGTCTCTCGATATTATAACGTTGCAAATAAGAATAATCTCCAATACCGGACTGATTACCAACCTGACCCCAACCGCCTCTGAGTTTCAGGTCATCAATCCATTCCTGACTTTTCATAAAATCTTCGGAAGACACACGCCATGCAGCAGAAGCCGACGGAAAATACCCCCAACGATGATCAGGAGCTAATTTAGAAGAACCATCAGCACGGAAATTGACTGTCAAAAGGTATTTACTGTCGTAGTTGTATGCTAATCTACCGAGATATGACATTATATCCCATTGTGAAGCCGAAGTTCCGCTTCCCTGTTCTATTTTATTTGCAGCATTTAATGTTTGTATTTCAGATGTCCTAAAGTGAGAACCACTCATATAGCTTTGATTCCAGTCGGAATTGGTAAATGAAGTACCACCCATCAAACTAAAATTATGCTTTTCGATTTTCCTGTCATAAGTCAACACATTATCAAAAACCATAATGGTACTTAACGAACGGGTATCTGATGCATTTCCATAATTTGTACGACCCCAAGCAGTTTTAACAGGATCTAGAAATGAGGTTGAATGGTAATAAACTCTGTCTATTGAAAGTGAAGATTTCAATTTTAAATCTTTAGAAAATGTGATATCACCACTTACACTACCAACGAATCTATTATTATTTGTTTGATCATCAGCTGTTCGTGACATATTTTCAACAGGACTTGTGGTCTGCGCACCATAGAAATTATCGTAATAATGAGTCGGATTAGCCGGATTCCAGATTGGAGCATAAGTCGGCGTATTAATTACCGACAGAATAACGCCAGCACGATTTGATCCAGTTCCCGAGATAATTCCATTGCTTGTATAATCCGAATAAGCCAGATTAGTGCTGAGCTTGAACCACGTACGGATTTGATTCTCCAAATTTACTCTCAAATTATAGCGTTTATAATATGCCACAGGGATAACTCCTGATTCATTGGTCAAACCTCCTGAAACAAAATATCTCATTTTATCTGATGCATTGGATATAGACAATTGATAATCCTGAGTTATACCTGTACGGTAAGTTTCTTTAAACCAATCGGTTTGGTCGGTTAGTCCATCCGGCAAAGTAACTGCACCAATTTCATCCATCAACGTTTTGTACTGAGCAGTATTCAACGATTGAATTTGTTTTACGACATTTGTAATACCTGCATGAGCATTGAAACTGATTTTTGCCTGACCTTTTGTTCCAAGTTTGGTTGTAATAAGCACAACTCCATTTGAAGCTCTTGAACCGTAAATAGCAGCAGATGAAGCATCTTTCAGAATTTGCATACTTTCAATATCATTTGGCGACAGGAAATTGATTTCCGACATTGGAACTCCATCAACAACATAAAGCGGGTCATTACTTGCAGTAATAGAGGTATTTCCACGAACACGAACCACCATGCCTGCACCGGGTTCACCACTTGGTTGTATAACAGTCACACCGGCAGCTTTTCCCTGAATGGCCGAAGCAGCAGAAATCAACGGACGTTCGGCGATATCTTTCGTAGAAACACTAGAAACTGCAGTGGTCAAATCTTTTTTCTTCACGGTTCCATATCCTACAACCACTACTTCGTCCAATAACTGATTGTTATCGGTCATTATAATTCTGAGATTTTTAGCGGTACCAATAGCTTGCTCTACTGTATTCATAGCCAGGTAACTAACTACAATCACATCACCGCTTTTGGCCTGAATGTTGAATTTACCATTAAAGTCAGTGATTGTAGCTGTTTTCGAACCCTTAATAATGATATTAGCACCAATAATAGGTTCATTCTTAGAGTCAACCACCACGCCACTTACAGCAGCATTTTGTGCGATCAAGTTTAGCGAAATGACCAAACCAAGGAGTATGGGCAATATTCGCTGAAACCAACGTGTGCTATGATTGAGCACATTCGTTTTAACGCGATTTTTGTTGTTGTTTTTCATTGATTATTAAATATTTGGTTAGTTATTTTATCTGAATGGAAATATCGCTTTTTAAGTCGGCTGACGAAGCTGCATTGTGAAGAATAAATTCACCGGATTCCAATGTCCAGTTTTGAGTTTTATCATTGTAGTAAGCCAACTCCTTTGCCTTGATTTCTAATTCTACTATTTGACTTTCTCCTGCTTGTAAATAACACTTTTTGAATACTTTAAGTTCTTTTTTGGGACGAATTACCGATGCATTTGGTTGGGAAGCATATACCTGTACAGCTTCTGCTCCTGCAACTTTACCGGTATTTTTCAGTGTAAATGAAATTTTAATAATTTCATCTGCATTATACGTTTTTTTATCAGTGGCTATTCTTCCATATTCGAAAGTCGTATACGACAAGCCAAATCCAAAGGGAAACAAGGGTGTTATTTTCTTCGTATCGAACCAACGATAACCCACCAGAATATCTTCTTTGTACTCTTCATTGTCGTTCACACCCGGATAGGATGATTTTCCAAAACTGATGGCTGCATTATCTTCCAGCTTTTTAGGGAAAGTAAAAGGCAATTTACCGGATGGATTAACTTCGCCCGAAATTACATTTGCCAGCGCATTTCCGGCTTCAGAACCAAGATACCAGCCCTGCACAATAGCTTTCACGTCATTTATCCAGGGCATAGTCACCGCATTGCCACTGCAAAGTATAACGCTCAGATTTTTATTGGCTTTAACCAGTGCTGTAATCAGTTTATCCTGATTATAAGGTAAATCCATCGATTTACGGTCATCTCCTTCGCTATCCTGCAGGAAATTTTTATTTAAACCACCCACAAACAAAACTACATCTGCTTTCTTTGCCACTTCAACAGCGTCAGCCAGCAATAAATCAGGATTTGTTTTGCTGTTCAGGCTAT
>CAZTDH010000005.1:0-44427 GCA_964612615.1 uncultured Paludibacter sp.
TTACGCTTTTTAGTTGGCTGGCAATGGATACTATTTTAGCTGCATCTTTTTGAATGATACGGCTTTTGATTACTTTACGAATGCCCAATCTGTTTTCAGAAAGTACTTCAAGTTGTATTCGGGCAGGTAATCCGTAGTATTGAGGGTTTGTCTCCATTATTTTTGTATTGTAGAGATGCATTGCTTTTGCGTCTCATTAAAACTAAGACACAAGCATTGTGTCTCTACTGAATATTTTTTCCGTACCCGAACAATTTATTGTCTTTAATATGACGGAAAACCTTTCCCGGTACATAATGAATCAGATTTTCATCGGCATTTTCAATCAATTGAGTGATATACGCTGAAGTGATTTCGAGATGTTTGGTGGCAATACCTTTCATGATCCGAACTTTTCGGGTGCTAATCAGGTATTTCCAGAGTAACTGGTATTCGTCGTTGAAATGTGAATCTTCGGGATAAATTACCTCTCCGGTAGTCATATCGGTATAGGGGTATAAATACATTTTTACGTTTTCCTGAAACAGCGTTCCCATAGCCTGAAGCAAACCGCCACGCAGGTCGTTGTACTGCGAATTATCCATAATCTTGTCGAAAGTGGGTAATCCAACCACAATGCGGAGTTTGTTCATCTTAAACTGAGCAAAATAATCAACCAGCTTAAAGTATCGACTGAATTTGGAAACCATAACACTTTGCCCCACTTTATTGAGCAAATCAACCCGGTGCATAAAGTCTTTTTCATCCACCTCTTCGTTTTGAATCAGGTAATTGAGCGAAATTTCACAAAAAGCAATGGTATTATCGGGCTTATAATCCTCATCGTTCTTAAAAACAGACAAACTGTCGTTCAGGAATTCGATATTCAGGTTGTTTATCGGGCGGAAATAACCGCGCATCAGCAACACATTTTTCCGGTAAAGCAAATCGCCGGGCTGCTGAATGCGTCCTGACTGGTCGAACATAATGGCTGGAGTCATATTATGGCTCACCAACATCAGATTCAATAAGCGATTATCGCACCAATTCATATCGGGACCTTCCACATACACATAATCCACTTCTACACGGTCGGTATCAAGGTTATCCAACAGCGACAGCAGTACCTGACGCGGGTCTTCCCAACCGAACAGACTGCCATGTATCAGGTTAATACCCAGTGTGCCGAGCGAATATTGCTGCAACAGCGTATCATTTTCCAGCAATTTGATGTGAATAAACATCTTATTGGGTTCGTAGCGATTACTTCCTTCCACTGCTATACCCAGCCAACCATTACCCTGATTTGTTTTGGCAAAATTCAGTGTTTCCACCGTATTGGCGAAAGCAAAAAACTTTTGGGGATTCTTTGTATCCAGAATTTTAATCAATTCTTCGTACTCATAATCAACCATCTTGCTCAGGCGGTCTTCGGCCACATAGCGCGAAGGCGTTCCCTGATTATAGAAATAATCAGAAAACGATTTATCGTAGGCCGAAATAGACTTAGCTATCGTGTTAGATGCTCCACCTGCCTGAAACAAATGGCGGGCTGTCTCCTGTCCTCCCCCAATTTCGGCTATCGAACCATAATAAACCGAATTGATATTAATTTGTACCGATTTTTCCTTGGTGCTTAGTGAGTTTTTCATAAATAATTTATTGTCGATTAAAATAATACAGCCTGGCTATCAGCGTCTTCGGTTGTTCCGGTATGATATTTACAAACCTGATTCATAACACAAATTTCGCACTTCGGGCTCGTAGGGCGACACACTTCTCGTCCCAGAAACGAAATTGCCATACCTATATCGTTCCATTTCTCGCGGGGCAAAGCTGCCATTAATTGTTTTTCAATCTTTTCCGGTTGAGTACCGGTAGCAATTCCAATACGAGGTGCTACGCGCAGCACATGCAAGTCGACAATAATACCTTCAGCTTCATTACCCGATTCACGAATAATCACATTAGCCGATTTGCGTCCAATTCCGGGCAATTTAGTCAGCTCAGCCATATTCGTGGGGATTTTATCATCTGACCCAACAGTTTGTGCAAGCTTAACAAGCCATTCACACTTATGACCAAAATTCCTTACAGTACTAAAGTATTGGTGTAAATCTTCCGGAACAGCGAGTGATATACTACTCAGCGAAGGATAAACCTCAAAAAAAGCAGGAGCAAGTTCATTAATGTGTTTATCAGAATCCTGTGCCGAAAGAATAACCATTACGATAAGCTGATAGCGGCTATTGTAGTTGAGTGGATGTTTGCGATTGTGATAAAGTGCAATCAACTTATCCAACGAATCTGTCATTTTTTTATTCATGGGGAATTTATTCAAATTATTTACAAATATATCAACACTTTTTGAAACTTAAAGTTTTTTTCAAATAAAAAAAAGAAAGCCTATAAATGAATTCTGTAAGTATAACTCATTTCAGACCTATTATAGAAGTCATCTTGACTTTTTGAGGAGGGAAACAAAAAATAAATAAAGGGAACGTTTTGTATGCGACAAAACATTCCCTTTATGGTGTACCAGGTACTTGACAAAGATACAATAAGAATTGAAATACTACCTCATTTATCGGTAGCAAATTGAAAATAGAAAAATTGGATATTACCAATAAAGCCTAACTGCTAAAACATACCACGATAGCAAAGAAATTTTTTATCCACTAATATTATATGTAATAAAGAATTATTGTTGATATATTTCTTAAATTCTTTGTTATCTGTGACCCCCAAACCCCCAATTGGGGGCTTAAGAATGCAGCTAAGAAGTGATTTAGGTTTTATATTAGAGAATATGTCTTGAAGCCCCCTTTTGGGGGTTTGGGGGTCATAACTAAAACATATCATTAAATATTATTGATTACTCATACTTTTTCACCGTTTCTGCATTTTCTTCTTTACCTCAAATATCACCAGGCAAATCACTCCGGTAGTTAGGGGTAAGAGCCAATCAAGAGCAGACAATGTGGAAGTGTGGAAATAGAGATTGAAAACCGGAATATACACGATTAGCAACACACAGAACAGCGAGACTGCAAAAGCCAGAAGCAATTTTATATTTGAATACAGGTATTTTCCCAAAGCATTTCCATAGGTTCGTCGGGAAAGGATATTGGCATATTGTCCGAAAATGATGGAAACAAAGGTAACCGTGATGGCTCGTTCATAATTGTGAGCACCATGTGGATGAATGAAAATTGAAAACAGAAAAGCACCGTAAGCAATAAGCCCGATAACTATACCTGAAAAAGCAATTCCCAGCATCACTTCGTTGGTGAGTATTTTTTCTTTCGGGCTTCGGGGCGGGTTTTCCATAATACTTTTTTCGGGTGGGTCGTAGGTAAGCATAATAAGTGGTATCATTTCACCCACAATATCAATCAACAAAATTTGTACTGCTAAAATGGGTATGGGTATCTTCATAATAACACCTACAAACCCGAATATCACGCAGGTGAGTTCTGCCACATTGGACGAAAGATTTGTTTTGATGGTTTTTTCCAAATTTCGGAATATCGTCCGCCCTTCTTTTATGGCTACCACAATGGTCGAGAAATTATCGTCCAACAGAATCATACCGGCAGCTTCCTGAGCTACTTTCGAGCCATTTTTTCCCATAGCAACACCAATGTCGGCGCGCTTCAAACTCAAGGTATCGTTTACCCCATCTCCGGTTACAGCCACCACTTCGCCCTGTTTCATTAGTAAATCCACTATGCGGAATTTATCGTCTGGAGTTACCCTCGAGAATATCAATGCTCTGTTTTTAAAAACATCTTTTAGCTGCTTGTCTGTCATTTTTGGCAAATCAGCCCCTTTTATCACTACCGGATATTCATCACCCTCATTCATCAGGCCCACGTTTTTTGAAATTGTTTTGGCCGTTACTTCATTATCACCGGTTATGATAAATACCTTGATATGCGCCTTAAAAACAGAGGCAATAGCCGCTTTCACTTCCTTGTGCGGTGGATCCATCATGGTAACGAATCCGGCAAAAACTATATCCTTTTCGGCATCGTCAACCGAATAATCCTTTTTTGTTTCAAGGTCTTTGTAGGCAATAGCAATAACACGCAAGGCCTGTTCCGAAAAGGTCGCAGACATTGCCAACAGTTCCTTTTTCTTTGCCGGTGTCAGCACACTTACTTTATCATTGTCCATCCATTTGGTTGAAACTTCCAGAATAGCCTCTATTGAACCCTTTACAAAAGAAATAACCTTATGCTTATGTTGGCGGATAATGGTTGCCCTTTTCCGGAAAGAATCGAAGGCAAAGGCCTTTACCAGCGGATATTCTTTTTCAATTTCTTCCAGCTTAAATCCTGCTTTCATGGCCAGTGTTGAAAACGAAGTTTCGGTTGGGTCGCCAATAGAATACCACGAAGAATGATTTTTGTCGGGTGGACTGACTTTTCCTTTGGAAGAAAGAAAGCCGGAAAGAAAGAATATCTTCAAATCGCCCAAAGTATTCTTTTTCAGAATGTTGGATTGTTCGTCTGTAATATCGCCAACAGGTTCGTAACCCAATCCGGAAACTGAGAAGGTCTTACCATCAAAATAACAACCGGTAATAGTCATTTCATTTTTGGTGATAGTTCCGGTTTTATCGGAAGCAATAACCGTGGCAGAACCTAATGTTTGTGCAGAAGCAATATTCTTTACAATGGCCTTTCGCTTAGCCAATCGCCCAACAGCCAGCGCCAGTGCCATCGAGATTTGTGCAGGCAATCCTTCGGGAACCATGGCCGCAGCCACACTTACCGAAAAAACAAGTGCCAAAGCAATTGAATCTTTCATTAGTAAGCGTGATACGAAAAGAACAACCGCAATAGCCAGCGTAATGTAGGTTAGCTTTTTGGCTACATCCGCAATTTCAACCTGCACAGGTGCTTTGGCGGGTTTTATTTTCTGAGAAGTTGTGCTGATTTTACCAATCTCTGTTTGTATTCCGGTGGCATAAACAATTCCTGTGGCACCGCCACGTGCAACCGTTGTTCCCATGTAAACACAATTCTTTATTTCACTTACAGGTAAATCTTTATCGGTCGTAAATAAAGCATCTTTATTGGATGGCAACGATTCGCCGGTGAGTATAAATTCATTTACCGAAAATTCATCCGAATCAATCAAACGAATGTCGGCCGGAATACCATCGCCCTCGTTTAAACTCACCACATCGCCCGGTACAAGTTCATCTACCGTAATCTCCGTAATTTTCCCATCCCGTATTACATTGCATTTATCTACAATCAGGCTTTTGAGCGATGCCAGAATGTTTTCCGACTTCCATTCTTCGTAAAAGCCAATCAGTGCATTCAGAATTACAATAACCATCAGGATTGAACCATCGCGAAACTGCCCCAGATAAATCGACACGGCAGCAGCAACAATCAGAATTAAAACCAACGGACTGATAAATTGACGGAAAATTATTTTTAAAATGCTGATAGTATTGGTTTCTTTCAGCACATTGCTGCCATACTTTTGCCGTGCTTGCTTAATTTTTCGTTCGTCAAGACCATCTTTCAAATTGCTGTTCAGTTCTTTTTCAATTGTCTTACTATCTTCTTTGTAAAATTCCATTCTGAAAACGTTATAGGATTAATTTATTGGGAATATCTGTCAAAATGCCTGATTAAACACATTACACAAAGTTCAATATATATTTACTTATTGACGTTACATAAAATCAGAGAAAAGTTATATGATTCACACATTTTATGTTTCCATCAAATATGTGAATCATGCAACTAATTCCACAAATCATGTAACAGAACTTCCAATGAATTAGTGGAATTTTGTATAAAAAATAATCGTATGAAGAAGCAAATAAAAAGTGTAACAATTTTAGTTATCGTAATGATTCTGTTTGGAATAACATCGTGTGCAGTTGGACTTCGAACAGATAATGGCAGGCATAGGGGTTGGTTTCATAACCGCCATCGTGATGCTGTAATAATTATTGATAAAGAAATAGATAAAGATAATCATCATCGTCATTCGGATGAAAGTGACAGACGTTAGATCAGAGTTCTATTAACCATGAAAATCATACTTACCATTATATTCTTGTCGCTGGTATTAATTTGTAATGCTCAGTTGAAATTCAGAACGTTCAATTTAGCCGACGTTCGCGAAATCTCTGACAGCATTGCACTCAATGCCAAAGAAAGCTTTAAGTTCGAGGCTGGAGGTATTCCTGAAGGCAACAGAATATATTATGTTGTAAATTATTGCAACGTAAATGATAGCACGAATACAATCAAAATACTGTTCAGGATAAATTACATGGGAGTAAATCAAACTTACCAGGATCAGGGAACGGCTCAGTATTTGTTCTATAAAGTGAGCGGCAGTTTTATTAATCTGTTTCCTTTTTGGTCGAAGTTTATGAAGAAAAATGCTGTAGAAACTGAGATATTTAAAGCAAAAAAGGACAAAACCAATGTTGGCGGTGCGACCTTTGATTTTAATGTTGAATCAGACCATTGGACAATCGAAAAGTTTTAGTTTTTATCAATCAGATTCATAAAGCCTGAGTCGGTTATTCAGTTGAAGTATTTCAAATTGATTTTCGTCAATCTGTTTAAGCAGATGAGTAATGGTTTCGATACCTTCCATATTAATGTCCAGTTCATAATAGAAGTTTACAAATTGTTCGAGCAAACGTAGTTGAGCAGCATCGATAAACCCCGATTCTTTTATCCTGGTGACTTCAATCAATCCTGTTTGCTGCAGGGAACTGATAAACGAAACTTCGATGTGGTGATTGGCACAAAACTCTTCGACGGGTATTAAATATTTTGTTTGCATGGTTTTTCTAATTATCAGATTTTGCTATCAACTTCTTACTACTTACTGCCGACTACAAACTACCGACTATCTCTCATTTCTTCAAACAATTTCTTTTGTTCTTCGGTCAGATTTACCGGTATTTTGATGGAATAGGTCAATTGTAAATCTCCAAACTGTCCTTCGTGTTTGTAAACCGGAAATCCCTTGCCTTTCAAATTCACTTTCGTTCCGTTCTGCGTTTCGGGTTTCACTTTCAGTTTTACCTTTCCATCCAGTGTATCTATGGTTATTTCGCCCCCCAACACTGCTGTATATATATCCAGATCAACAGTTGTAAATAAATTTGCCCCCAGGCGTTTAATCTGAGTGTGGTTGGCTACCGCGAAAGTAATATATAAATCACCGTTCGGACCTCCATTAGTTCCTGCGCCGCCATGTCCCGCTATTTTGATTATTTGACCGTTTTCTACGCCTGCCGGAATGGTTATACGAATTGAATCTCCGTTGACGTTTAAGGTTTGTTTGTGGGTTTTGTAAGCATCAATCAGTTCCAATTTAATTTCGGTCGTGTAATCCTCGCCTCGGTATTTGGGTTGTCTGCCCCTGCCCGCTCCCTGTCCGCCAAACATAGATTCAAAGAAATCGGAAAAATCACCACCAGCTTGTCCCCCGAAATTGCGAGAACCACGCGACTGAGACGATTGTGTCTGTTGTTGCCGTTGTTTTTCATATTCATCGCCATGTTGCCAGTTTTCACCGTACTGGTCGTATTTCTTCCGTTTTTCGGTATCGCTCAGCACTTCGTTTGCTTCATTTATTTTCTGAAAGTTGGCTTTTGCATCTGTATTGTTTGGATTCAGATCTGGGTGATACTTGCGTGCCAATTTCCTATAGGCATTTTTTATGTCTTTCGGTGTAGCCGATTTATCCAGCCCTAAAATCTTGTAATAATCTACGAAAGTCATACGAACGAAGGCTTAGGATGTAAACACAACAGACACATAGATAGCATTTGATAACATGCCTTTGTGTCTGTTGTGGAATAGTAATTATTGCGGAACTAAATGGAATTCTTTTCTGTCACTGCCATCCATATAATAATACCAAAAGGCTTTTTCTTCGAGTTTCAGTATAACCAGTGTTTTAGCGCTGACATTGCTTACGCCCGTGATTTTAATTTCAGCATCATTGGCTTGGAACACCCAAGTGCCCGTTCCACCTAATATGGCCCACTGGAAATCATAGGTACCCTGCTTTGTAAAAGTTTCGGTGTATGAGGCCATCAATGAGGTGTAATCATTTCCATTTACTTTGTAGTTTTCTACCTGCCAGGCTTTTGAAACCCGGTCTATCTTCGACACAAGAGTGATTCCGCTGTTATCAGGGTATTGGCTGCAACTTTGAAGGCCAACCATCATTAATCCCGACAGGATGACGAGGGTAATTAATTTCTTAGTATTTTTCATTACTTAAAGTTTTTAGTGTGACTTAATTATCACTTAGCAAAGGTGAGAAAATCAGTTTGCCAGCGTGTTGCAAAATTGTTTGAAAGAGTTGCATAATTCACGTATATAATTTACAATTGATAGTGGAAAGTTGATAGTTGCAATTTTAAATATTCAGTTCATTTTGCCTACTACAATAAACACTATAAACTATTCTTTGTACGCCGGATAATCTGTGTATCCTTTTTCATCGGCCGTATAAAATTGCTGCATGTTTAACTCGTGCGACATAGGCCAATGGTTTTTCATTCGCTTTACCAAATCGGGATTATTAATAAACGGACGACCAAAGGCTATTAAATCAGCCTGCGAATTCTCAATTTCGGCTTCAGCACTCTCTCTGTTGTAACCACCTGAAAGTATGATCGTATTTTTAAAGCGGCTACGGATAATTATTTTAATTTCCGAAGGAACTTCGGGAGCTCCCATAGCCGAATGATCGACAATGTGCAGGTATACTATGCCCAGCTTATTCAGTTCCTCGGCCAGATAAGTGTAAGTTTCGTCAATTTCGGGATAATGTGGCATATCGCTTGCTACACCATAAGGCGATAAGCGAACGCCGGTTTTTTCTTTACCGATAACTTCAGATACTTCTTTTACCACTTCGAGCACAAACCGACAGCGATTTTCGATAGACCCACCATACTTATCGGTACGGATATTACTTACCGGCGAAAGGAATTGTTCCAGCAAATATCCATTGGCAGCATGTAGTTCCACCCCATCAAAACCTGCATCAATAGCGTGTTTGGCGGCTGCCACATATTCGGTAAGTGTAAGCAATAAATCGTCGTCATCCATATGTTTTGGAATCGGGAAATCCTGCAACTCCGCCGAGTCAGTCCACATTTGACCCGAAGCTCTCACAGCCGATGGTGCTATTATTTGCGCACCTTCCTGTAAATTGAGAGAATGGCTTATACGGCCTGTATGCATTAACTGCAAAAAGATTTTTCCACCTGCTTTGTGAACTGCAGATGTTGTTTTTTTCCAGCCTTCCACCTGCACCATGCTGAAACAACCTGGTATGCGTGCGTAACCCAATCCGTTGGGAGATGGTGCGGTACCTTCAGTTATGATTAACCCCGCTCCTGCCCGTTGTCCATAATATTCGGCCATTAATTCGTTAGGCACATTACCAATTGCACGGCAGCGGGTCATAGGAGCCATTACAATACGATTCTTTAACGTCAACTGGCCTAACTTGGCAGGCAGAAATAATTTATATCTGTTCATAAATTTGAAATTTTATAGGTTTTTGTAACAAAACAAAAGTAATGAGAATGGAAAAACAGCATGTTACATAACTTTGTTAATAAGTTACATAATTCACACCTTTGGTATAGCAAAATATTTAATTGCTCCATTTCCAGTTTAGAATTTCCGGCATGTCCTGTCCGAATTTGTTTATATAAAGTTTGTGTTCAATAAGTTTATTCTGCATCAACTTTTTTAGGTTTGCAGTACTTTCCGTTATCTGAGGCAAGCGGTTGATTACATCCATCACCAAATGGAAACGATCCATATCATTCAACACTGTCATATCAAAATATGTGGTAATTGTGCCTTCTTCCTTATAGCCACGCACATGCAGGTTTTTGTGATTGGTTCGGCGGTAAGTCAACCGATGTATAAGCCACGGATACCCATGATACGCGAAAATGATTGGTTTATCTTTACTAAACAAATCATCAAAGTCCGAATCAATTAATCCGTGAGGATGTTCGGCGTCGGGTTGTAATTTCATTAGATCAACAACATTCACTACCCTGATTTTCAGTTCGGGTAAGTGTTCCCGTAGAATTGAAACCGCAGCAAGAGTTTCGAGCGTAGGTACATCACCGCAACAAGCCATAACCACATCGGGTTCTACATCCTTTTTGCAACTTGCCCATTGCCACACTCCTATTCCTTTGCTGCAATGGATGATGGCATCTTCCATATTCAACCACTGCGGCGCCATGTATTTTCCGGCAATTACCACGTTTACATAATCTCTGCTCCGCAAACAATGATCCCAGACCGATAGTAAACAATTGGCATCAGGCGGCAGATATACACGTACAATCGACGCTTTTTTGTTGGTAACGAGGTCAATAAAACCCGGATCCTGATGGGTAAAACCATTGTGTGCCTGTTGCCAAACATGCGAGGCCAGCAGGTAATTAAGCGAAGCAATCTTCTTACGCCACGGCAATTCAGCACTTACTTTCAGCCATTTGGCATGTTGATTAAACATCGAGTCAACAATATGAATAAATGCTTCGTAACAATTAAACAACCCGTGCCTTCCGGTAAGTAAATATCCTTCGAGCCAACCTTCACATTGATGTTCGCTCAGCATTTCCATTACTCTGCCGTCGGTTGCCAGAAACTCATCAGTTTTCTCAGTTTGCGCTTCCCATTGCCGGTTGGTTACTTCAAAAACAGCATTCAACCGATTGGAAAGCGTTTCGTCAGGACCAAAAATTCGGAAATTTCGCTGATTGCTGTTCAATAGAATCACATCGCGAAGAAATACACCCAATTCGTGTGTATCTGCTGCCTGTACAGACCCCGGCGACGGCACTTTCACCTCAAATTTTTTAAAATCGGGCAAAATTAAATCCTGAAGCAATAAACCTCCATTGGCATGAGGATTTGCACCCATTCGTCGGATACCGGTTGGAGCTAATTCGGCTAGTTCCGCAATAAGCCGACCATTTCCGTCGAAAAGTTCTTCGGGTTTGTAACTTTTCATCCAGTTTTCCAACAATTTCAGATGATCGGGATGTTGTGAATCAATCAAAACAGGTATTTGGTGAGCACGAAATGTTCCTTCAATCTTCACACCGTCCACTACTTTTGGTCCTGTCCATCCTTTGGGCGATTTTAGTACAATCATGGGCCAACGTGGTCGTTCCGAATTGATTCCTTTTCGAGCCTTGCTTTGAATGTCGAGTATTTCGGAAATCACCTTATCCAAGGCTGCAGCCATAAGTTGATGCATTTTTTCGGGCTTATCACCTTCGACGAAATAAGGTTTCCAGCCATAACCCTTGAGCAATTGTTCCAGTTCTTTGTGTGGAATACGGGCAAACAAGGTAGGATTAGCTATTTTATATCCATTCAAATGCAAAATGGGCAAAACAACACCATCCGTTACCGGATTTAAAAATTTATTGGAATGCCAGGCCGTAGCCAGCGGACCTGTTTCCGCTTCGCCATCACCAATGATGCAGGAAACAATCAAGTCAGGATTATCAAACACAGCTCCAAAAGCATGACTAAGCGAGTAACCCAGTTCACCACCTTCGTGAATAGACCCCGGACATTCAGGCGACACATGACTCGGAATACCACCCGGAAACGAGAATTGCTTAAACAGTTTTTTCAGTCCGGCATCATCCTGACTAATTTCGGGATAAATTTCACTGTAAGTACCTTCAAGATAAGTGTTTGCTACTAAAGCAGGTCCACCATGTCCCGGGCCGGAAATATAAATCATATCCAAATCGTATTTTTTGATAACACGATTCAAATGCACATAAATGAAATTCTGCCCCGGTGTAGTTCCCCAATGTCCGAGTAACATGGATTTTATATCCGAAGTCTCTAACGGTTTACGGAGTAATGGATTGTTGCTCAGATAAAGTTGCCCAACCGATAAAAAGTTTGCAGCACTCCAGTAAGCATTCATCTTGCGTAAAAGTTCCGCCGACAAAGGCTTTTTATTTGTTGATTTTGTTTTCATAATTGTTGTTTTTAAGTACTGTATTCGAAGCAATTGTAATATTCAGTCTATAATTGATTGTTCACTATTTGTATTATTTTGCTTGCAATGTCTTCAGGCGAAAGCACAAAGTCGATATAGCCGCTTGCAATGGCACTCTCAGGCATGTCGGGTTGACTGGCCGTGTCGGGTTTTTGAGCAATGGTAATGCCTCCCGCTTCTTTTATGCTTTTCAGAGCATCAGCACCATCACCGTCATAACCCGAAACAATAACTGCTATAAGTTTACCATCCCAATTCTCGGTCAATGAATGCATAAAAACAGTAATAACATCGGGCCAGCCCCAGAGTTTTGAAATTGGTTTTAATCTAAATTCACCATCAAGCACATGTAAATCACGCTTTGAAGGAATAATAAATACATGATTTGGTTGAATATCAAGTTTTTCGGTAATGAGTTCAACCGGCATTTGGGTGTATTGTGGAAGAATCTCGTGAAGCATCGTAGCCACTGTCCGCAAATGATTGACAATGACTATTGCCGCGCCCATATCGGAAGGTAAATGTTTCAACAAGCGGATATAAGCATCTAATCCACCGGCAGAACCACCGACACAAACGATTGGAAAACTGTTATTAGTTGGTTTTGCTTTCATGGTTTAGTTTAGCTAAAATGTAAATACTTT
Organism: uncultured Paludibacter sp.; assembly: GCA_964612615.1. Classification (GTDB taxonomy): domain Bacteria; phylum Bacteroidota; class Bacteroidia; order Bacteroidales; family Paludibacteraceae; genus Paludibacter. The sequence continues at coordinate 12,699 of CAZTDH010000005.1, forward strand.
GTCTTTAAGCTCCCTTTTGGGGATTTGGAGGCAGAATTACTTTTGCAATTTCGCTAGGAGCAACTTTGCCTGAAAACATATTGGCATAAGCATGAGTAAATTCTGCACCAAAAAACACAATCATTGACGAGTACGAAACCCAAAGCATGATTAAGATAACCGAACCTGCTGCACCATAACCTGTTCCGGGATGAGCATTCCCGAAATAAAATCCCAACACAAATTTCCCCAACTCAAACAATATGGCTGTTACAAACGATCCAATCCAAACATGTTTCCATTTAATTTTGGCATCTGGCAAAATCTTAAACATAAGTGCAAACATTATAGTTAATGTAAATAAGGAAATAACATAATTCAGAATTTGTATTTGCAGTAAAAATGAATCAGTGAAATGACTGCTCAACCAATTTCCAAATGCCGCTATCAGACTTGAAACTAACAGCGACACAATCAATAAAAAGGCTATTGAAATAATCAGACCAAACGAAAAAAGGCGGACTCTGATTACTTGCCATATACCGGATTTCCTGGTGTCCAGTTTTACTTCCCAAATTGTATTCAGGCTGTTTTGAAATTCGGCAAATACACCAGTTGCTCCAATTAGAATCGTGATTAATCCTATTATGGTGGCAATCACAGAATTCCTCAATCTGCTGGCCTGAATAATTATGTCCTGAATCTGGTTAGCAGTTTCTGCTCCCATGGTAAAACTAAATTGTGATGCAACCTGATTATTAACAGCCTCGCTACCAAAAAAGTAACCGCCAAGAGTCATGAGAATAACCAACAAACCCGGCAATGCAAAAATGGCATAGTAAGCTATAACAGCACTTTCATGAAAAGGATCTTTGTCAAACCATTTTATTGAAGCCGTCTTTATAACTCTGAGAAGTTTCTGAAAGTATTGTTTCATGCCTTATTGAATGCTTGATTGGTTAGTTAAGTATAATTCTTAACCGTTAATTATTAACTCCTCAGCGTTTCTTAGTCGGCACAATAAACATCGAAACATTGGTTTTCCGAAGCACTTCTTCGGTAACACTTCCAACAAGAATATTCTCCAGCCATTTCTGACTATGCGAACCCATGACAATGCAATCGGCCTTTATTTCATGTGCAGCCGCTATTATCTGTTGAGCAGGGTCACCTTCTTTCAGCATAGTTTGAATAGCAGTATCGCCCAAATGTCGTTTGGCTTTTTCCAGAAAATTTCGTGAGCCGGCATTTCTCATTTCATGAGTTTCAAAGTTATTAAGTGTATCCATCTGCCACACACCCATATCGGCATAAGCCGCAGAATATATTGCTAAATCAACTGAAACATGTAATAACGTTACATCTGCGCCTTGTGCATTAGCCATTGCAAATCCATTTTCGGCTACCTTTTTTGAAGTCGGATCATAATCCAATGCAATCAATACTTTTTTAATTTTGTTGGTTTTCATAATTGTTTTGTATATTTTAAATTACCAATGAAATCAAGGTGTTTTTTTTATCATTTTTGCGGGTTGGAACAACCAAAATTGGAATAGACGTTTGTTGTAAGTTTTCGTTGGTTATTCTTCCCATTATCATTTCTTCCAGCCATTGTGTGCTGTTTGATCCCATTACAATCATATCAACACTCATCTCTTTGGCAGTATTGATAACAAATTCTGCAAAATCACCCTCTTTTACGATAGTTTGAATGATAGTATGGTCGGTATTATGTTCCGCTTTTTCCAAAAATTTATGAGCAGCAAGTTCTAAATCTGCCACACTATCCAGCTTCATCGAACCTAACTTTTTATATATCAACGAATAGTTTACTATACCAATTTTCACATGCAGCAATATTACATTAGCACCCATCGACTGAGCCAACAATAATCCTGCTTCTATAATCTTTGGTGCAGAAGGATGAAAATCCAATGCAATCAATATCTTTTTCATTTTAAACGGAATTTAGTTACTGAATTCATTTATATTTCAGTTTACAAATCTCCATAAATTAAAGTACACAGGAATTACAAAACTTTTGAAATATGTTATATGATTCACACATTCTGGAAGTAAGTTTTTTATTATAATTTACTTTGTAATTTAAATTATTTTCTTAATTTTGTACTTCGAATTTATTAAACAATAAGAGATAGTCTATCTCTACAACAAAACCAATCTAAAGTTTCCTGAGACATAGAGCTAACCCACTATGCAAGAACGAATAAAGCATATACTAAACCGAAGGTATCCCTTGTTTCTGCTTAATGAAAAGGCACGGAATTATTATTACTTAATGGTTTTTGTCTTTATTCTGCTGGCTAATATCATTCTGGCTCTTGGGTTTATCAAATGGGACGAATACCATAAGTATATTGTTATAACCGTATTTATTGTTTTGGTCTTCAGATTATATGTAGTTGTTCATCGGTTTCAAAAGTACCTGCAACCCCGTTATTATAATCATGAACTCTGGACTGTACGAAGAGAATGTTGCGTTTTCCTTTGTTGGATTCCCACAACAGCCGTCACAACCTGTTTTCTTGCAGGGATTTCGATTCCTGAGTTTGAACTGAACCCGACATCATTTACTGAGCTTCAGTTTTACAACTTTATGCTGAGTTTTGTATCAATTCCTCCCTTTACTTATTTTATCGACCGTAAGTTCAACATCCTACCTGAAGATGAAAGCTTAAACCAACCTGAACCAAAAACGAAACCAAACCAGACTGAAGTAGAAGCACGCAAGATATTGCAAACCCTGCACGAACTTTTGGAAAAGGAAAAACTCTATTTATCCGGCAAATGCAGCTTGCAACAAGTGTCCAACTCTTCCGGTATTTCGGTGCATCAGATATCCTCCGTTATTAATTCGTTTACCGAATACTCATTCAATGATTTTGTGAATAAATACCGCGTGGAACATGCCTGCCGCATATTACAAAACGGACAGGACAAAAACCTGACCCTCGAAGCTCTGGGGTATGAATGTGGCTTTGGTAGCAAAGCAAGCTTTTATGCTGCCTTCCGTAAGTTTACGGGTACAACACCTGCTGTGTATCTTAAACAGAGTGACGCCCTCACTAAAGACAACATCTGAGGGCTGCTTCATAGATAGCCTCTCCTAAAGAGAGACTATCTGTCTCAAATAGAATCTTTTCTCAACTATATGTTGGCAGTGTTAATACTATTTTTTATCTTTGGGGGCGAAAATAATTGAACTATAGTTTATAACATATAAAATGAATGTATCTGCAATAGCGCATATATTGGGGTTAGGGTTAAAGTAAAAATATAGATATGAAAAAAGAAAATAGTATGAATGGGGAAATTTATGTAGATCTGGATTTTGAAACTTTATTGTCTTCTTTATTTGGTAAAGCTAATTATCATGGAGACTCTAGGAGTATGACAATTTCTGATTGGAAGAAAAGATTGATTAAAATTATAAGTTCAATCGAAAAAGGTATAAAGTATAATGTGAATTCAGACACGTTTCACAAGGATAAGTTAAATCTTTTTTGTGAAAAAGCAAAAGACGAAATAAACAGAAGTAGAAACATAAATCAAATAAATACTGAGACAATCTACTGTTTAGTAACAATTATATTCTATTTATTAGGTGACATGCCAAACAACTGGGATTTGAAGATAACGAATAAAATAAATCATTGGAAACTTGATGAAAAAAGAACTCTTCATTATACTCAATCTCCAACACAAAAAGCGAATTTAATTTTAAATTTATCTCAGAATTCTACTTATAATAATATTTTACCAGAATATTCTGAGTTATCTAAGAAAAGATTTGATGAATTTTACAAGAATGATACGAAGTTTATGGAGTGGTTTAAAGAAATATACCCAACAGTTTACATGGAAATATTTTGAAGATATTAAATGTAAAATCAAAACTACAAACCCAAAATACATGCCTCGGTCGTTAGGGAGCATTCAAAGAAATAAATAGACAGTGAAAAAAAAAAGAAATTGTTATTTGCTTGTGATTTTCTAAAAATACAAAACATCAATAATTTAAAATTATGAAAAGAATCTTTAGTTCTCCGACTTATCAAGTTATTATAATAGGATTTTTATTCACACTTGCAAACAGTTGTAATACTGAAGTTGATCCAAAACTATTACCTGCATTAACAACTACTGAAATAAGTAAAGTAACCGAAGCGACTGCGCAAAGTGGTGGTAATATTACTTCGGATGCTGGTTCGGATGTTACTTCACGTGGTGTTTGCTGGAGCACATCACCAAATCCAACGATTGAAGATAATAAAACAACAGATGCAGCTGGTACTGGAGTATTCATTAGTAAATTAACAGGACTTATTCAGAGGACGACTTATTATGTAAGAGCTTACGCAACAAATAAGAAAGGAACTGCTTATGGCATACAAATAACTTTTTCGACAAAATCATTAGGGCTTTCTACCAAACCAATCTCATCAATAACAATTAACTATGCAGAAGGAGGTGGAATAATTGGAACAGATGGTGATAGTTTGAATGTTTCAGCTCGTGGTATATGTTGGAATACACAGCCAACACCAACAATATTAAACAGCAAAACAACAAATGGGAAAGGTGTGGGAGATTTTACAAGCTCATTGACTGCATTATCTTTAGATACAAAATATTATGTAAGAGCTTATGCAACAAATAGTTCTGGTACTATTTATGGGAATGAAGTAACATTTACAACACAAAACGGCATAATTATTTTAAATACAAATTCTCCGACTTCAATAACTCCAACTACTGTAACAATCCAAGGTAATATAACAAGTGATGGTGGTTCTTCAATAAATGAACGAGGGTTCTGTATTAGCAAATTACCAAATCCTAGTATTACAAATAAAATACAAAATGGTAGTGGAGTCGGTTCTTATATTTCTACAATAACTGAATTGACACAAAATACAACATATTATATTAAAGCATATGCAACAAATAGTGTTGGTACAGTTTACGGTAATGAAGTTTCTTTTACAACAACAGGTGGTATTATTAGTTTGACTACTAATCCTGCAACTGACATAACCGTTAATTCAGCAACATTAGGAGGAACAATATTATCTGATGGTGGTTTAGAAGTTACATCACGTGGTATATGTTATGGAACAAGCCCAAACCCAACAATTGAATTAAATAATAAAATAGTAAACGGATTTGGTGTAGGTCCATTTACAAATTCAATCACTGGTTTAAATATAGAAACGACATATTATTTCAGATCTTTTGGTACAAATAGTTATGGAACGTTTTATGGAGCACAACAAAGTTTTACAACACTTCGACTAGGGATAGGATACTCTGAAACCTTTTCTACGAGTTTAGGATTATTCACTACTCAAAGTGTGATTGGTTCTCAGCTTTGGAATGTAGCTTCCGGATATGCTACTATGTCAGGATATGCCTTAAGTTTAAATAACGCAAATGAAGATTGGTTGATTTCACCTCAAATTAATTTGACTGGAACTACTGCCCCCAAATTATCTTTTGATCACGTATCTCGTTATTTCACAAACCCGGTGACTGAAGCTGCTATTATGATTTCAACAAACTATGTCAGTGGCTTGCCTTCAACAGCAACATGGTCACAATTGAGTCCACCTACTCCATTTGTAAATTTAGCTAATTGGTCATTTGTAAATTCAGGTGCGATTGATTTAACCCTTTATTCCAATTATAAAGTAAATATTGCATTTAAATATACGTCAACCACAACAAAAGCTGGTACATGGGAGGTAAAAAACTTTCTTATATATGAATAACCTTTTGTTTTAAATTTCAAATTTATAATAGTTTACTTGACAACATAATCTTTATATATATTGAAGAAAATGAACGACACTTAATAAACGCTTTTAGGCTTGCACAACAATTAGAATTTTAAAAGTCGAGGTTGATTTCTTATTTGGCTGGAATAGATTTGAATCGATTAATATTCAACGAAGCAATTTTATTGTTTGAAACAAACCCTTGGAAAAATTTCAAAACAAATACCGGATACCTTCCGCCCGTGCTCAATGGTGGGATTATGGAAACGATGCAGCCTATTTTATTACTATCTGCACCCGTAACCGTGAACATTATTTTGGCGAAATAGTGAACGACGAAATGCGTTTGTCGCATGTGGGATTATTGGCCGATGTAATGTGGCACGAAATAAAAAACCATGCACAAAACGTTGAATTGGGTGAATTTGTGGTAATGCCCAATCATATTCATGGTATTTTGATTTTGCAGGGAAATGGAAACGCAACGCAAAACGCAAACGATATTGCAAACGTAACCGCAACCGCAACCGTAGAGACAAGGCATGCCTTGTCTCTACAAATCCCGCAAATTCCACAAATCCTACCAACGCAACAATCCACGCAAACGCCCGGTCAAAAACGGTTTCAAAATCAGGGGAAAAATACGGTTTCATCCATTATTGGTTCCTATAAATCGGCTGTAACCAAACATGCACACCGGTTGGGATATGATTTTGGTTGGCAATCGAGAATGTGGGACAATATAATTTTCAACGACGAATCGTTTGTCCGCATATCAAACTATATTCAAACAAATCCTCTCAACTGGAAGGATGATAAATTCTATCAGGAAAATCGCACCTGACATTTTACAAGCTTTATTTGATTCTTACACCGTTTTTTGGACAGTCTCTCCTGAAATTATTGCCTTCAAACAAAATTTGTTGCCTTCTAAATATATTTTGTTCCCCTCCAAACGATTTTTGTTGCCTTCTAAAAATATGTTGGAACCCTCCAAGCAAAATTTGTTGCCGTCCAAACGAAAATTAGACCCTTCCAAAAATATTTTGTTACCCTCCTAACGATTTTTGTTGCCCTCCTAACAATTTTTGTTGCCGCCCTAAAATATTTTGTTGCCGTCCTAACGAAATTTGTTGCCTTCCAAAATTATTTTGTTGCCTTCCTAATGAAATTTGTTGCCCTCCAAAAAGTTTTTGTTGCCCTCCAAAAATATTTTGGAAGGCTCCTAACCGTTAAATATCGGCAATAAAAGAAATTTAGAAGCCTGTTAAGTTCAGAATTATATATCTGAACTCATTTGACCCTAAAATACTTGCACGAAATAAGTAGTCCATTTAATTTTGCAGCAGGTTAAATCAAAAAAAACAGAATATGAAGACAAACACAGCCGTTCTGCATTTAAAGAACAAAGACCCTCAGAGCGTTTATAACCTTGGAGGTAAAGTTTATACAAGTATGTTCGCATCAAAAGCAATTTTCACGAATCCCGATCCGTCTATTGAGGATTTTGGAGTTGAAGTAACAAAATTAGATACTGCCATTAAAGCGAAAGATGGCAGTAAAATAAAAGCACAAGCGGTTATTGATCAGACCGATGTGGTTTACAGTCAGTTGAAATCAATTATGATTTATGTAAACAAAGTGGCTGATGGTGATATAGCTATTATTTTACAATCGGGCTTCGATTGTAACAACGAACCTGTACAGCGTGGTATTCCGGGCAAAGCCCTGATTAAACGGCTGGAAGATGGAAGTGTGCCTTGCAGCGTCAAAATTTTCATGGATGCCTTAACCGATGCCGACCGCTACAAAGTGGAAACAAGCTCCACACCTGACGATGCTGAAAGTTGGGAAACTGAAATTGATTTTGGTGGACTGAAGAAACTTGAAATCAGAGACCTTGCCGCCGGTCAGAAAATTTATATCCGCGTGTCGGGAGGTAATACGCATGGTTGGGGTACACCGAGCGAACCAATGGTATTTATTCCGAGATAAATGGAAAAAATATTATTACTCACAGGATGACTCTAATTCATCCTATGAGTACAACATAGTGGTAGCACGACTTAAAGTCGTACTACCACTACGTTAATTAACCCCATCTTACAAGAACTCTAAATCTGCACAACCAGATATTTTGATACACTCCAGAATGCCGGAGAATCGGTGATTTTTATAGATATTTTTTTGTCGGCATCCATTATCAGAGTATAACTACTTTGAGGATGAGACGAAAGAATCTTCATAGTTCGACTGTTAGTAACTATCGACGAGATACTTCGTAAGTCAACCTGTATAAAAGCTTTTTTATCGAAATCGTTATCCAATAATTTTTTACTCTGAAAGAGTCCGCCATTTGAAACAATCTTTGCTTCTCTGAGTTGTTTCGACGTGGCAACACAGTACCAAACCGTATTCATGTCTATGTCCTGTCCCTTAATCTTTGATTTTTGCTGATCCATCACATTTTGCTGCACTGCAATATCTTTTTGCTGATTATTTACGGTCGTGTTCAGTTCAGTGATTACTATATTCTTCTTTGCAAGTTCAGTTTGAAAAAACTGAATCTGGACAATTTTCTCATCCATTTCGGCTTGCAGACGTTTGACGGTTTCAGTCAACTTGATGTTTGCTTTTCCTCTTTTAGATGCCAGATTTCGAAGTTCAGCGATTTTAGCTTTGTTTTTCTCGATACCCTCTTTTATGGCAGTCATTTGAGCTGCAATAATTTCTCTTTTGTTCGTTGTATTATTTTCTACCCCTTTGAGGTTCACCTTCATTTCTTTTTCGTTTTGATTTATCGCTGCGAAACCGGCTTCAATATCATTCAAAAGTACAAGGGATTGATTATAACCGGAATCAGCTGACTGCTTTAGAAGGGCCAGTGAATCACGTTGAGCTACAGCGGCTTTATATTTGTTTGAATTCTCAACACACGATGTCATTGCAAATGCCAGAACTGCAATAAAAGCATAAAATTTAATTGTTTTCATTTTTTTGAGTTTAATGGTTTGTAAGTAATAATATTAAATGATTCTTGTTGTTATGACCCCCAAACCCCGACCTCTATCCCCCTTCGGGTACTTTAGCTTACGCTGACCGCTGGTTCTCCAAATGGAGAAAGAAAAAGGAAATAGTAGTTTATGGGCTTTAAGACATAGTCTCTAATATAAAACCTAAATCGCCTCTTAGTGGCACTTTTAAGCCCTCTTCCTCCCTGTCTATTTGGAGAGGGTTGGGGTGAGGTCGGTGGTTTTGGGGTCATGATTCTTAAATTCCTGTTCCGCCATCCAGATTTTCATGATTGTCATCACTCAGGCTATACAAGTTATTTTCCTCATCCTCGCTGCCAATTTCTTCCTGACTATCATCTAATTCAGAGCCCGGAACATCCAAATCGCTTCCTGAATGATCTTCTTCAAAATCTTTTTCGTTGTTTACCCCCGGTTCATCATATTCCTTGAATCCTGAAATATCTTCGGGATTAATTTCTTTTTCTTCTTTTGCCTGACTGTAAATGTCTTCACTGGCCGGATAAGTAGGGTAACCGGGCAGAATTATCTTTTTTCCATTACCTTCTTGTCTGACAATCGGGTACTTGTTTTCGCTTAATTTTTCCATAATGTATTTATTAGTTTATTTATTCTCAATAGTATCATCTTCTGTAAAACTTCTGATATCTTCAAAAAACGGAGTACTTTCTACTTCCACACATTTGGCTGCATAGAGATAAAGTGCTGCGCTCCAGGTTTGCCAGTCTTGTCCCATTGGTCTGCCGTCCTGAGCCTTTATCCATTCATTAAACCCGAATTCAACATTTCCCGAGACTGATAATTTTATAAGGTGAGTCAATGCCACCAGTTTTTCCCGGGCAAGTGTATATCGTTTGGCTGCCACCAGAGCTGCCACATAAAAACCGCAGATAAATGGCCAGATGCCACCGTTGTGATATTCGCCCGGATTATTAAACTCGGCGTAGCGCGGATGCCAGTCGGGGTCTTCGGGGTTAATGTATGGAAAAAAATTCGGAGGCAAATTGACAGCCAGTTCGCCACGATGTTGCATAGCCGAACATTCTTCTTCAATCCACGAAACCATTTCGTCTGCTCTTGATTGCGAGGCAATACCCGACAAAATAGCCAGGCTGTTTCCAAGTAAATCGAAGCGTTCGCTGCTGTGAACTTTGTACGACCAAAAAGCATAATAGGGTTTGTGCTTCACCACCAGTCCTTCGTGAACATGGTGATGAATAGTTCCACCGGTAATGGTAAACCGGCTCATTTCGCGATGTACGCTTTCGGCTCTTTCATTCCGTCCTAACAATCGAAGATAACTGTACACAATTGTGTTGACAAACAAACCGTAACCGGTTACCCATTGCTCGTCGCGCCAGTCGCTGGTGGGTTGTTGTGCCACCAGATAACGATCGGATGGACTTTGATACTCCATCCAGATTAATGCCTTGATAACAGCCAGATTCAGAAACTTCTCTTCGCCCGTTACTTTTCGGAAAATACCCACACCCAATAGAAACAGCGGTGTAGTATCACTCGATCCACGGTCTTCTTTGTCGTGAACCAACGAAGGAATATGTCCGCGCTCGGTCTGATTTTCGGCCAGTTTTTCCAACACTTTACGAATACTATCCAGTAACAATTTATTTCCTGTAACTGCAATTCCCAAAATGGAAAACATCAAATCGCGGGTGTAAGGTTCGGGATAACCCCAACCTGCTGTACGTGGAAGTCCCATAAAAGGTCCGTGAGCATTATGAAGCAATACTTCAAGCGCAACTTCTTTAGCCCGTTCAATTTCTTGTAAATCTGTTTTTTTCATTTTTTTAGTTGGGATTCGCGATTTCCAAATCGCGTATTAAATACTATTCCCGCGATTTGGAATTACTCGCTTCGCTTATGACCGCCGGTTCGCAAAACCAGTTAAATCAGTTCTTCTTTTCAGCCATATCGAATGCTATTGCTATAGCCTGTTTTTGTGCTTTTTCGTTCGATTCGGGAGTTGATGTTCCAATTGTTCCCGTTTGGTGAAAACTGTGCATGAGTTCTTTAATGTTTTCAGAAATCACCTTCTTTGATTTTCCTTTTTTGAGTGGCATGGTATTATAATTTGATAATGTGTTGATTTGATAATTTGCCGTCAACCCCCTAAAGGGAGCTGTTGATTAGTATCATCACTTATATTTCAGTATTCTTGAACTACGTTCTTTACATCCCCTTTGGGGGTTTGGGGCCTTACATCAATTAATCCCCAACCGTTCACTCATAATCTGTACAAACTTTCGGGCAACCACACGGTAGTCGAAATTCTCCACAACCCTTTCGCGTCCGGCATTTCCCATTTTATCGCGCAGTTCACTGTCCTGCATTAAAACCATCATATATTTAGCAATATCCTGCACATTTGCACGGTAATCCACTGTTCGCGGTGTATCAAAAACCACACGGTGCTTGTCTTCAAATCCCGATTCGCCACCAAGTATCACTTCATTTACTACAATTTTTCTGGCAACTTCTGCCAAAAAAGCGGTTTTTCCATGTACCATTGTATCGAGCATTCCCATAGCTTTTATACTCAAAACCGGTTTTCCACAGGCATTGGCTTCCACTTGCGGCATCCCAAAACCTTCAAGTCGAGATGGGGCAGCATAAATATCACACGCACCAATCAGATAAGGCATAAATGCGCGCGAAATGGTATTAGTGGCATACGTTACATTTTTTTCAATTCCTAAATGTGTTGCCATTTCCAAATCGGCCAGATTCTGCAATTTGGTACGTGGCTGAGGCCAGACCTTACACACATATTTCCAATCGGGAGCGCGGTTATCAATAATGGCAAGCGCCTGCATAACTTCCTGAGCACCTTTTGAAGCAGCATCGCCACCCACGGTAAGTATCATTAATTGTTCGGGTGTAATACCCAACGATTCGCGAACAGCAACGATTTTAGGATCATCTTTGCTAAATGGACGAAATGAATCTGTATCGCACCCAACCGGCAATACTTCTATTTTATCACCATTAATTCCATCGCGAACGTACATTTCTTTTACCCAATTAGATGTTACCAGAATAAGTGGAAGTTCATTCAACACTTCCTGATAATTGGCAATATATCCATCGGCAACAAGCCATGGAACAGGTTGCACACCATAACGTTGCGGGTGAAGAATCAATTGAGGCGTATATCCCCAGTAACCTACTCCTACCACCACATCGGGTTTAAACCAACGGTAATACCATTCTTTTTCCTGAGCCGATTCGTAATGAACCGCATGAGCATCAACGCCCATTTCGAGTAATCCTCTGTAAAGTAAATCTCCTTGTGTGGCAAGCCCTCCCGGAGAAGGCGGATAATCATATAATACCAATACTTTCATAATACGTGGACTTTAAAGTTTCTATAGTTGTTTTTTTGAAAATTTTCAGTTCATTCTCTATTTTGTTCAGCGATTTTTTCAGGATAGGCATTTTACTGAAATGGCTTAACTCTTTTTCGGTTTGGTTGAATTCAACCATCAATCTGTTTTTTTCAGTCAGATACGTTCTGCTCTTATAATAAAGCGCCTTTAATTTTTCAATACTTGTAGCTTTGAAAATTTTTAATTCCTGATTAGCTTTCATGATAACTTATTTTGAATTGCTTAATAATTTGAAAATGGATAATTTGGACATCTTCACATCGCCATTCAGGTGATGTGAAGTTTGCTGGGCATCGTATGCACTGTTGAACCTCCAGAATGCTTCCGTTGTGGGTGTGGTTTCGGCTTCCCAGCTATCTTTTTCAAAACCATAGGTTTCTGTAATGATTTTGTATTTTTTTGCCCAGATTTGCTCCGCTAAGGGTTCAACCATACTGGCTGCTTCCACTGCCTGCGGAAAATAGGCCTTATTTCCATCTTCATATGCAAAAGTCCAGAGCTCTTTGCAGGAGATACTTTTATTGTGCCAAAGTGTAATCACTGCCTTATTTATTTCTTCATGCCTCAGATGACGGGTATATTCACCTGAGCAATTATGTGTCATTATCAAATCAAAGTGAGTGGTTGGTAATAACCGCAAAATCTCCTTTTCCACTATCTTTTCATTCAAAGGCTTTTGATCGGGACCATCGTCCAGGTCGCCCATTATCCCTTTGGCTTTCAATTGTTTCAGTGTTTCATAAAATCGGGCGGCACGTTCTGTATCACTTGCCCTGCACAGACAGACTACAAACCAGTTGTGATTTGGATGACTCAGTATTGTTCCTCCCGCCCACAATGTTTCATCGTCGGGATGCGCCACAATAACGGCTATTGATTTTGATATTTTACCGTTCATCTTTGTATTTTTCAATGGTTAACCGTGCCATTAGATAGCTCAGGGTGGATTCCGCTCCCTGATTCAGATTTACATGTGTTTCTTCTATTCCATCGTAACAACCACCGGTGCAGGGATTGTAAACAATTTGATGTAAACGGTTAGCTCCCAGAAACCAGTTGAATCCGATATGCAGTTTCTGAAGATAATCATCATCCCGAAATACATCGTAGAAAATCGCCAGTGTCATAATGGTGTATGCCACATCGATGGGTTGTTCGCCAAAGTGACCCCGCTCCTGCCCTTTTTGCAACCAGCTTCTGTTTGAAATCACATCAATTCCGGTTGAATTGTAGGTTTGCGACAACAGGAAATTAAATGATGACCGGGCAATATCTTTGTAAGTCGAATCGTTGGTCATTAGCCATGCGTAGAGCATGGCTTCGGGTAAAATACTGTTGGCATACGTCATATATCCTTCAAACCACTCCCATTTTGCACTCGATTCATGTTTATACATTTGCACCATACGATTGGCTAATGATTTTACCAACTCAACATTGTCATTCGATTTTTCGACTTTATTGTAATAGAAAATACCTTTTATGGCAAAAGCCATTGCCCGGGTCGATTTAATACTATCGATTTTGTTCAATGCACGTTGAAGTGTGGATTCAGCCTGTAAAATCATTTCTTTGGGAAGCTTGCTCCGTTCGGAAATCAGATAACCCAGTGCCCAAATAGCTCTTCCGTTGGAATCATCCAGATTCACTTCATCGTTTTGATCAGTAAACTGTTTATCCTTATCCACATAATTCAAAAAATTACCATCGTGTTGCTGACAAAAACGAATAAAATTCAGGTATTTCTTAATATTGACAACAGCCATTTTATCTCCCGATAATCTCAGATACATACAGCTTGCTATCATCGCCCGTGCATTGTCGTCGAGCGTATAACCCGATTTAATATCGGGCTGATTGATTTTCGAAAACTGAATCATACCAACATCCGTTGTCATTGCTAACACGTGATTCATGTTTAAGGCTGGTATGTTATATTTAATATTAATTTTTTCAGGAGCCATTTGCTGAATTAACATAGCATGAGCCACTGCTGAGTTTTCCCAGGCGGTTGAAACTATTTTCTGCAAAGTGTTGGAAATGATGCTTTTTCGCAATCCTTTATCGCCCAACAGACGAACAACACCTTCAGCTAATTGAACTGAATTACGAAAATCAAAAATAATTCCGGTATCTTCGGTCAACACTTCTTTGGCATGTGGTATGGGTGTGGAAATGATCGGGCATCCGCAACTCATGGCATATACAAATGTGCCACTTACAGCCTGATTCGGGTCATTAGTTGTGAAAACGTAAATATCCGTCAGTTGCAGGTATTCCAGCAATTCGGGTAAATCAAGGTATTTATTTATAAATCTTACATTATCATGAATACCAAGCTCTTTTACCTTTAATTCAAGGCTGTCTCTGTATCTTTCATTGTCATTTTTCACTACTTCGGGATGTGTTTTTCCTATAATCAGGAACATCACATTCGGAATTTGCTTAATGATTTCCGGCAAGGCATCCAGCGTTGTTTCAATACTTTTTCCCGAGCTTAGCAAACCAAAAGTAGTCAGTACTTTTTTACCTGTTAACCCGTATTTATCTTTCAGAAATTTCTCACTCAAATGAGGCACAAGATGCGTTCCATGAGGAATAATTGATATTTTATGAGCTGCCACACCATACTCTTTCATCAGAATATCTGCCGATGTATTAGTCATTACAATAATGGATTTACAAGCTGCAGCAATATTCTTAACTTCCAGTTTTAAATGGTCATTTGGGTTTGGTAACACGGTATGAAAGACAACGATAACGGGCTTCATTATTTCGTACAGCATTTGTAAAAAAGCCGATTCCTGTTCTCTGTAAAAACCAAATTCATGCTGTATAAGCACCATTTTAATGTGATCGTCGATATTAATCTTTTCTGCCAAATCCAAATAGTTAAGAACCTGAGTGGTGTCAAGCGTCCATTTTACTTCAGCAGGATATGCAAAATCAGACTTTCCACATTCCAATGCACAGACTTTAATGCTGAATGAATCACTGAATTTATTATTCAGGGCCTTTATTAAATCCTGCGAATAAGTGGCAATACCACACTCGCGGGGCGGATATGAACTTATCACCAATATTTCTGCAAGTCTCGGTTGGTGATGTTCAGTATAGGATTTAGTTCTTCCCGAAACTGTTCGTGGATAAACTGTATTATCATACCCATACATTGCTGGCTGACTAATCATTTTATCCGTTTTTGGAGAAGCTGTATTATTTTTCATTTTACTTAGATTTTAGGTATTTTCTTTGCTTTAGGTGTAACTTTAGATGCTTTAGTAGCAGCTTTTGACTCTAATTGTAATTGTGATTTTATTTCATTGATAGTTTCAGTGTTATTTTCTACAATCTTAATGTTTGTCAGCAATTCAGCTATTAAAGCCGTAAAATTTAAAGAAATACAAGCAATATGTGAATCGGCAGCACCATAATAAATAAATAATGTGTCACCAAATAAAGCTGTACCGGTAGGGAAAACCACGTTATTCACATCTCCTTCTTTCTCCCATTCTAATTCAGGTGAAAACAATGGATAAGTCAAACGGGCTACTTCCTTTCGGGGATCGTCCAAATCAAGCAAAGCAGCAGCACAGGCCGAATAAATCAGACCCTCATTTGTATCCTGCACGCCATGATAAATCAATAACCAACCATGTTCAGTTTCAATAGGTGGACAACCACTACCAATATAATCCGACTCATGTCCGTATATAGGATCCATTACAATGTGATCCTGAAAATTTCGAAAATACTCATCCCAGAATTCCTGAGTAAGATCTTTTAAATCCGGTACTGAAACAAGCTGAATACCGGGTCGGATGCGATGCAGAAACACCAGATTTCCATTAATTCTTCGTGGAAAGAAAACGACATTTTTATCCCACAACAGTATTTTTTCTTCCGGGTCAGCTTCCTGATAATAGAATTTATGATTGTGGTAGTAGTTTTCATTAACTTTACCGGCCGATTCTACCAGAAAAACAAAATGTGCGTATGACATGTGAGGTACAATTATTCCCTGTTTTTCAAAATGCACTAAATCTTTTGATGTGGCAAGTGCACCACGGGCATTAACTCCATCATAACCGGTGTATGACATGTAATAAGTATCATCAATTTTTACAATGCGTGGATCTTCAACACCCTGCGTTTCATAATCAAATTCGGAAGTTATGAATGGCTTTTCCCAACGCTCTGCAATGCTCAATGGTCCATCCAATCGACAATAACCAATCGTGGATTTATTCCAAAGTTGAACTGCCCTATAGAAAATATGAACATTATCGCCTACGCGAATTACGGCCGGGTTCAAAACAGCTTCATTTTCGAACTCCAATTCGGTTTTAGACAACAGGATGCCTTCTCTTTTTACTTCAATCATGATGGGTTTTTATTTAGATGTTAGTTATTTAAGGTTTAGTTGTTCAGAATATCAGTCCCAAGCCCCTAAAGGGGATGTGAAATTACTTTTGTGTCTTAATATTAGTTACAACTTAAATTTAAAAATCATTTCGCAAACCATTCTTTACATCCCCTTTAGGGGCTTGGGGCTGGTTTGTTTTTACGTAGTTTTATCAATGGTGGCATAGTATCGCCCAACAGAAATCCCCAGGGTTTCATACTTTCGATATGGTCGAAAATTACTTTGATAATGGCCAGTAGTGGTATAGAAAGAAACATACCCGGAATACCCCAAAGCGCATTTCCAACCAACACCACAATGATAGAGAACAAGGCATTTATTTTAACCTTCGAAGCTACAATTTTGGGAACAATAAAATCATTGTCAATCAGCTGGATAAAGGTGTGAACTCCAAAAACATACAAGGCAAACCAGGCTGACGATTTGGTTACCAGTGCCACCATCATAAATAACCCTACGGCCACAATTCCGCCAATGTAAGGTATCAGATTGAGCAACGCCCCGAGAACACCCAAGATTATGGCATATTCAATTCCAAGCAACAAAAGTCCGAAAGCATTCAATGCTCCCACAATGATGGCTTCAATAATTAACCCCACCAGATAGTGTTGAATAACTGATTTTGTTTCAGTAACAATGGCGCTAACCTGAACCTGATGTTCCTCGTTGAACAATCGGTGAACGAATTCTATCAACAACGGTTGATAGTAAAGAATGACAAAAGTATAAACCGGAACAAGTACCAGTGCTGCAATTATACCACCGAGATTTACAATGGTTTGCCCAATCAAAGTTCCGTTTATATTAATAAGTTCGTGCTGGGTTTTGGTTATCCAGGCTTGTATAATTGAAGGTCTGATATTTAGATAGTGCGAAGCAGAACTAATCGTTTGATTTAGAATTTCAGTAAACTTTTTCACAAAAATAGGCCAGGAATCACTAAAACCAACAGCCTGATTATATAACAGGTAGCTGACTCCAATAATGATAAAAACAGTGAGAAGTAGGGTAATGATGATAGCAAAAATTCTGTTTATTTTGATACGTATAAAGAAGTTGACTACCGGATGAAGTAAAATGGCTATGATAAACGCGAAAATTAGCGGAACAATTATGCTTTGAGCCACATACAGAATGGCCAGCAGAGCAGAAAGACCAACAAAGAAAATGCCGGCCTTAGTGTAAAAGGGCAATATGGAATTTTTGAAAATCACTTTTGCCCGTTTTTATGAAAGATTTTCTCTATGATTAACTGTCCGTAATTTTTAAGCACGTCGGGATGTTGAGCCACCAGGTTGGTTACGCCAAATTGCAATAGCGATCCCATAATTTTTCGAAACAAATTGTGCGAAGTTCCTACAGCAATCTTTTTTGATACGTAACCGCTTACCATGCCCATCACAGCACCCAGCATATTTTCAATCAGGTAAGGCGAAGAAGTTATCTCGGCCAGGGTATTTTTGATTAAACTTATCGGCTTGAGGCTTTCGTAGGCAACAAAAAACTCTTCTTTCAACAACTGTCCCTGAACATCAAGTTCAAATTGTTTCTCGCTTATAGCTAATTTCAGTTCGGCAGCACAGCTTATATTTTCCATTGTGTCTTTTTTGTAATTTCCAATTCTCAATTCTCAATTTCCAATCAACTAATCAACTATTTTTCAATAGCTGTTTAATCATATAATCGTAAAAAACACGCTTGATCCATTTGTACATAAATACGCGCAGAATAAATGCAACGACGGTATAAAAACCAGCCACTGCAAAGAATCCAAAATAGATTTTTCCCAATAATTCGCCCAACCAAAAAGCGGCACCGACGTTTACAAAAAACAGAATACAACCTAACGTGATTACAATCACTGATGATGGAACAAAAGAGGAAACGCCGTCTGAGGTCTTGTCAACCGCCTGCAACTTAATAAGTTCAATGCTTGTTTTGCCATATTGGATAGCTTGTCCGAGCAACGATTCAATTATATGTATATTATCGTCCATGATAGTTTGTTTTGTGTATTCTGTTGATTTTCAATTTTAAAAAGCCCGCTCCGAAAATCCTGAAACAGGACAATTCGTTTGAAAAATTTCATTTCGGAGCAGGCTTTCAACATAGTTTAGGTTAAACTATTTAATTTTCGAAGCTTTCACTTCTTTTTCAACTTCTTCCGATTTGGACATTGCTTCTTCTGCAAATTCAACCACTTCTTCTTTTACCTGATCAAATTTGTCGGTGATACTGTCAATAAACTCATTGAATTTATGTTTCACATCATCCACTTGTCTTTCCCCTTTTCGAACAATGGCTCTACGTGTTACTGTTCCTTTTGCCGGTGCAAATAATACCCCTAACAATGCTCCGGTGGCTGCGCCGGCTAATACGCCTAATACTACTTTTTCTGTACTCATGATGTTGGTGTTATTAATGAAAATTTCTATTCAATTGATTAATACAAATGTAGGGCTATACCTACCGGCAAGAATTACAATATTCTGTGAATGAGTTGTATAATTCACACTTTCAAACGATAGCTACAGAAGCAATTATTTGAACCTTGTACGTGAAATCTCAATACCGGTTGGATAGGAAACATCTATCTGATCTTCGGCTGTAATAAATACTTCGGTAAATTTGAAAGGAACTAATGTTTCCAAACTGGTTGTCTGAGCATTCTTGTTTAATAATTTACCTATATTACGTACACCATCTTTTTCGGTTACAATCCATACTATGTATGCGGTTTTAGGTGGATTAAGTCTTTCAACAGCTGCTAAGTTTTTGGCTGTTACAGAGATTTTGTAATTTCCATTATTGTCCTGATTCATGGTGGCTACTATATCAGCCGCCGGAGTTACATTTGAGATTGGAAATTTTGCAGTATTAGCACACGACGAGATAATCAATACAAGCGCTAAAATGCTTAAAGTTTTTAATGTTTTCATTTCTATTTGTTTTTTTAATTTTCCTACTCGTAAGGTTTTTCGGATTTCACCCCTTTTATAATGGTTGGTCATTTTTTTATCTTATAATTCTTATTGTAATTTAATTTCTTCTGTTCTATAGCCCATTACAAGAGTTGCCAAACGTCTGTCAACACCCATAACGGGAGCTGCTACCACTATTATCTTGTCGGCCAGTTCAACTAATGACGGGGATTCTACAACCAGCAGGTGAGCAATTATTTCATTGTCAATTTGCTTTCCTTCCAAGCCTTTATTGGTCGACAGAATCACATTTCCATTGGGTGCAATCAGGTGTATATAGCGAAAATTCTTTTCTTTTACCAGATCAGAAATTAATAGATCAACCTGTTCCATGTTTCCACGAAGCATTTCTGATCGAATATCCCAAACCAGTGGTTTAAGCATAACTTTCAGCAAATCCTGCTGATTCTTTTCTATTTGCAGGTTGGCAGCTTTCTGAATCACTGATTTTTGCTTATTGTTTTGGTAATCATTCCAAACGTAAACAACAGTAAGAGCTAATACAGAAAGTACCAGCACACTTATGGTTGAATGTTTTATAATCATACGCCAAAACGAAAATTTTCCGTTGGGTTTTGAGTTGTCATTCAGGGACTTCTCATTTGTTGTTGTTTTCATTTTAATCTGTTTGTGTTATTGCTAAAAATTAAGCCATTTATCGGACTTATAAAAAAACTACCCTTTCCGACCATCAAATAAATGAGTTAGGAAAGGGTAGATAATCTGAGTCAGTTTCTTAAGTTGCTCCCGACTTTAATGATTATTAAACCACGCTTACTTTGCTTTTATCCTGACATTTCAGGGCTTTTCAGCACGCTTTTCCTTACTATTTTCAAAGGCACTTTTTTGTCGGATTTCTCCATACCTTCTTTCATTTTTGATAAAATTTGGATTTATACTGATTATAATCTAAAACCGACAGTGGCTTGTGCCCAAACGTTTTTGTAACGTGGAGTAGTTGTTGTTCCATCTCCATTATTGTTATACATATCCAATCCAACTCTTGCTCCAAGCACAATATTACTAAGATTAACATCTACGCCACCCACCAAACACAAGGTGTTTTTTCGGATATTGTCTGCACTAAAATCCTGATTGACATTGACATTGACAATTGGATTGGTAAATACATCATTTTGTTTAATTAAATAGGAGTATTGAGGTCCAACAAGAATTGTCACCATTCCAATGGGTTTGATCGATAAAAAGATAGGCACATCAATGTAATTTGTAGTTCGGGTAAGCGTAACATTGCTACCTAAAATATTACTGGTAGCCTGAAACCCTTTTTGCGAAAACAGTATTTCCGGTTGAATTCCTAATAATCCGCCTAATGGGATACTCACAAAACCACCTGCCGCAAAACCCAGCTTACCATCTGCAGTATATTTCTCGCCTTGCGAATCGTAAATATTGGAATAATTAAGACCGGCTTTAACTCCAATATGAATCTGAGAACTACTACTTTGTGCTGATAAGGTATTTGCCATTAGTATTAAGGCAAACATTGCTAAAATATTCTTTTTCATCTTTGTTGTATTTGTAAATTAATATTTGACTAGATTCAATGTATAGCTATACCTATGGTCGAAACTCCTGTTGATAAATCAAGAAATAGTCCGACAACATTTGAAAGATGAAATTCAGTACCAACATGAAAATCAACATACAAAGGATTAGCTGAAGTATAATAGTTTCGGCTTCCGGTATAAGCAGGATTCCAGGTAGTGGTTACAAGGGCTAAACCCAATGAACCGGCAGCATAAAAATCCCAACGTGGACCGGCATGTAATAACTGGTCGAAATAATAAGTTCCTTTCACCCCGATTGGAGTAACTAAGGAATTATAATTACCATCGGTGTAAGAATACAAAGTCAAAAAAGGAGCAAGTGTGAAGTTTCGTACAATTCCCAATTCATAATTTACATTCAAAACCGGTAAAGTGTGACCGATATTTCCATAATAACCGGAATATCCACCAATTCCAATTCCTAAATTCAATGCTCCACCAAATCGTTCAGAAGATTGAAATCTGTCTTGTGCTGATAAACCTGAACCTAATGTGATTAGAATCAGTGCGAGAATAATTGTTAGCTTTTTCATTTTGTTTACTTGTTTGTTTATATTATTTAATCATTATTTATTTGCGGTTTACGTTATCGTGACCCTCTTTTTTATCTTTTTTTTGGTCACTATTATTATTTTCATTGTTCCTTCCTCTATCTTTTCCATTATCCGGGGTTCTGCTTATAACATTTCCGGGATTTATATTTCTATTTTTCACATCATTATTATTGCGCTGTCTTGCATCATTGTCGCGTCTTTCATGACGTTCACCAACATTATGTTGCTCAGCACCACGATATCCTCTGGCATATTTCATTCTATGTTCCCGAAAATCAGAATAAGGCGAGTTTCCACGATAATCCTTCATAACCACTTTGTAACCATGATATAAATCGTAGTTTCTGTAACGCGATGGCAAATAGCTTCTGCGAATCCAGTTATTGCCTGATATATAAATAAACATCGATGTTTGCACATCGTAATACGCTTCCACATCGGGTAAATAATAATACCGTGCATCGTTATATCCGGCAGGACCCCATGCGGGTGGTGTTCCAATATGTACATTTACTGAAAATTGACTCTGCACCGAACCGGCAAGTGTCAACATCAATCCAAACACTAATAATTTAATTGTTTTCATTTTAAATGTTATTAAATAAGTATTAATTTGTTCGGTACAAAGGTGAGGCGTTTAATGTACCGAAGCCTTACATAATTCAGACTATAAGTTACATCATTCACACCTATTAAATTTTCAAACTGTAACAATTTCGGATTTCTCTCTTTCAAAAAAAAATAGTATTTTTAAGCCCTCAAAACAAACTCAATTTATTAAAATAACAACAATATGGAAAACAATGCATTACTAACGGAAGTAATGGTCAAAGCACAGGTTTGGCTGGATGGAAATTACAATGAAGAGACGAAGAATGATATCCGCAGGATGATAAATGCCGATGATAAAACGGAATTAATAGAATCATTCTATCGTGATCTGGAATTTGGAACCGGTGGCTTACGTGGCATTATGGGTGCCGGTACTAACCGCATGAATATCTATACTGTGGGTGCTGCCACACAAGGTTTAAGCAATTACCTGATTGCACAATTTCCCAATGTACCGCAAATAAGCGTGGTGATTGGTCACGACTGCCGCAACAACAGCCGCCTCTTTGCCGAAATATCGGCTAATATTTTCTCGGCTAATGGCATTAAAGTATATTTGTTCGAAGACCTCCGCCCTACTCCCGAAGCTTCCTTTGCTATTCGTCATTTAGGGTGTCAGAGTGGTATTATCCTTACCGCATCGCACAATCCAAAAGAATACAACGGCTACAAAGCCTATTGGGACGATGGAGCGCAAATGATTGCCCCACACGACGAGAATGTGATTCTTGAAGTGAACAAGGTAACAGTAAACGATATCAAATTCGATGGAAATCCTGCACTGATTGAAATTATCGGTGAGGAAATCGACAAAGCATTTATCGAAAATATCAAAACCCTTTCGCTTTCACCCGATTCGATTAAACGCAACAGTGATTTAAAAATCGTTTACACACCTATCCACGGAACAGGTGTTATGCTCGTTCCACGCGCATTAAAAGAGTACGGCTTTACCAACATTATTCCCGTGCCGGAACAAAACGTGGTTAGCGGTAATTTCCCAACCGTAGTATCGCCGAACCCTGAAGAACCGGCAGCACTGGATATGGCCGTGAAAAAAGCCATTGAAACCGATGCCGACATTGTAATGGCTTCCGACCCGGATGCCGACAGATTGGGTATAGCTGTGAAAAACGATAAAGGCGAATGGATTCTGGTAAATGGTAACCAAACTGCGTTACTTTTTATTTATTACCTCATCCGTCGCTGGAAAGAACTGGGCAAACTGACCGGTAATGAATATATCGTAAAAACCATTGTAACAACTGAAATTATCAAACAAATTGCCGACCGCAACAAGGTTGAAATGTTCGACTGCTACACAGGATTCAAATGGATTGCTGCCGTAATCCGCGAAAATGAAGGCAAGAAAACCTATATAGGCGGTGGTGAAGAAAGCTACGGCTTCCTGCCTGAAGAATTTGCCCGCGATAAAGACGCTGTATCAAGTTGTGCACTGATGGCCGAAATTGCTGCCTGGGCAAAAGACAATGGCAAAACCCTGTTCGAACAACTTCAGGATATTTATGTAGAATATGGTTTCGGCAAAGAAAAAGGTATCTCGGTAGTGCGCAAAGGCAAATCGGGTGCCGAAGAAATTGCACAGATGATGCGCGACTTCCGCACCAATCCTCCAAAAGAAATTGCCGGCTCAAAAGTAAACGTTATCAAAGACTACGAAACACTGAAAACAACCAACATGGCTACAGGTGCAGTGAGTGTGCTTGATTTCCCATGCCCTTCAAACGTATTGCAATATTTCACCGAAGATGGAACAAAAATCTCCGTACGACCTTCGGGAACTGAACCTAAAATTAAGTTCTATATTGAAGTGCGTGGTGAAATGAAGAGCCGTGCCGAATATGATGGCGCCGATGCTGCTGCCAATAAAAAGGTGGAAGCCGTGCGTGCTTCGTTGGGAGTTTAATTGCTACTATATCTTAAGGACATCAATACCACTTTCCGTTTAGTTCGGAAGGTGGTTTTTTTATCTATGATTATCTACTAACCAGCATTTCTGATACTAATGTGTGTTTTTGTTATAGTGGACAATAATAATGATGTGAACTGTTGATTATGATAATTGTGTCACTTATCTTTGGAGCAAATAAAGCCATAATAATAAAACTATTCCTAATGATTTGAGATTTTACTCCCCTTTCACTTTGTCTTAAATTATCTGAAGAAGTATTAGCTTTCTATTTCTCAGTTAGATCATCAGGTATATTCATATCTATCAAACTATATTCGGCAATGTATATTTAGTTGCTAATACTCTCATGTAAATGATAATATCTTCGTTTTATAAAGATGTATGTCATTGATAAAACCATTATCACAACAGCCAAATACAGATACTTTGTCTTTATGAACAGAAATCCAACAATAATAAACGTTTGCAAAAGCATGTAAATGCAGCTAACCAGAAGATGCGACATTTTCAATTCATTAGCCATAAGTTGAAATAGGTGCTTACGGTGTGGTTCAAAAATATTTTCTTTTAAAATTAATCGGTGAATAATGGTCAGAATACTATCCACACCATAAACAACAAAAAAGATCAAATAACTAAAATCATATGTTTTTATGACCAATTTACCCAAAATGAAAATCAGAATAAAAGCGATTGAAATTGATCCTACATCACCTGCAAAACATTTTGCTTTTTTTCTGAAATTGAAAAAATTAAACACTAACAACGATAGAATAAGTATGTAAATCAATTGATTATCGACAAATGAAATTTGATATGAATTTACATACCAAAAAGAACCGGCAATAACCAAACTATAACCACCTGTAATGCCATTTATTCCATCCATAAAATTGTAAGCATTGAGTATGCCGATACACAGGATTAACGATAGAATAGTATAATACCAGGGCATGTGAAACAAATCCCATTGATAAAATAGGCATATCATGGATATTAGATGAATTATCAAGCGGAGTTTGGAAGATTGTGGTTCAAGATCATCAGCAAAACTAATGGCTGATATTAAAGTAAGCCCTGCAAAAAACCATGGAAATTGAAATCCTTCAACTATAAAATAAATCAGCATTCCAATATAAAAAATCACACCTCCACCACGTAATGTAATTTGAGTGTGCGAGCTTCGCTGATTGGGTTTATCAATGATATTGAAGTGGTCAGCAAGTTTGAAATACAGCAGCTCTAAACCCAAAAGCAGTATAAAAAAGATAATATACAACATTCTAAAAACTATTCTTTAGATTAAATAATTTTAAAACTTTCCAACACATTAACAGGAGTCCAATCTAAATCCCTTCGAGCTTTTGCATTCGAAAAAGTAAGCGATTTAGTAATTTTATTTAGTTTATCCGAATTTATTGGCGAACGCTTACCAATTACATCCCCAATAAGTGCAAGTAGTTTTGCTAAACCATAAGGAATTGACATTGGCTTTTTAATTTTCAACTGATCTGAAATTGACAGTTCCAGGTCTCTGAAAGTTGGATGTTCCGAATCACAAACATTATATATTCCACCCTTTTCAGCTAACACAGGAACTAAATAAGCAATATCCTGAACCATCAATACACTCTTACGGGCTTTGCCACCTGAAATACTTAAATACTTTCCACCTTTAATTCCACTAATCATCGCTCCAAGATTTCCAGATGGATTTGGACCTGCTATTAATGATGGACGTAGAATACCCAATTTTACATTATTCTTTTCACACCAATTAACAAGAAAGTTTTCAGCTTGAATTTTACTTAGTGCATAAGGGTCTTTACCATTAAGAGGAGTTTCCTCAGTAATATCATCGCCATACTCCAAACCATAAACTGCAACTGTACTTACAAAAATAAAAGATTTAGGGATTCCAGACTTCTCTAATGCTGAACATAAATTTATTGTTCCTTGTAAGTTTACATCAAAAAACAATTGCTTCTCTAATTCAGATTTGGGGATAGAATGTGCCTTTCCAGCCGCATGAAGTATAATTTCATAGCTCTCCTTGAGTTCAGGGACATTGGTTGCAAGATTGATATTATAATCTTCCAAAACCGAAAATCCAAGTGTTTTTACATCATATTTCTCATGTAATAAAGCTAATATGTTACTTCCCAAAAAACCTGATGAGCCGGTAAAAAGTAATTTTTCTTTCATCTAAACTGGAATAATTTTGGAACAATTCTATAAAATGGATACATTAATCGATTAATTTTCAATCCATTATTTACAAACGAATTAACACATTCTATATTCTGATTAATGATGTTACTGAAACTTTTATTGGTCTCTCCGCCAAGTCTCATTTTCACTAAAGGTTCTTCAAGATATTGTGTGGATATTTTGTATTTTTCCAGGAACCGAAGCATAATTTCAAAATCTGCAGCTAGTTTATAATCCAGATTGAACACTCCATATTCTTCGTAAATTTTTCGTTTTACATAAAAAGTTGGATGTGCCGGATGCCAGCCATATTTGAATGCTCTTTGCTTTCCCGATTTCCAATGGCGAATAATTTTTGAAGTATCATTCTGTGCAACATAATATAAATTTGCATATACTGAATCAAGATTTTCGCTCAGTTCAAATATATTTACAACCTTTTCGATTGCCTCATTATCGCAAAACAAATCATCAGAGTTAATTATTCCAATAATATCTCCGGTTGCCATCCTGATCCCTTTATTCATAGCATCATAAAGCCCTTTATCTGGTTCACTCACCCATTTTAAACGGCCATTGAACTCAGGTTCAAATTCCTTAATTATTGAAACAGTTTCATCGGTTGAATTTCCATCTACAACAATGTATTCAATATTTTCATAAGTTTGAGATAAAACCGATCTAAAGGTATCACGAATGGTTGCAAAACTATTAAATGCAACTGTTACAAGACTGAATTTCATTAATTATCTAATTGATTTTACAAAATAGGCTTTAATTTTTTGCATTAGCGGTATCTTTTTTAGCCTAAAATGGATAGGCAAATACATTTTCATTAATAAAGAGTGATTCTTGAAAACAAACTCTATTTGTTGTTCATTATATTCAGGATTGTCAATTTTTAATAATTTTTCTATGTAGGGTTTATATAACTGGTCGTTTACAGTATTTTCAATTTTATATTTTGTTGTTTCAGTTATAATAAGTCGATTAATACATTTGTATTTTAAAGCGTGGTAATGATAAAAAACGGTGTTGAGTTGTTCGTTAGTCTTTCTATTTGTTAATAAAATTTCATTTTCGGATTTACACACTTTAAACTGCTGAATATTCCAGGGAGCAACCCCAACACCTAGATTAGAAATAACATGAACACTTTCAAATCTTTGAATCCAATCATCAAGATATTTTTGATCTCCAAATTTTCCATCTTCCAAGCGTGCGTAACACCAATCAATGCAAGCATTTCTCCACCATTTCAAAGCCTTAATACCAGTTTCATTATTACAAAAATACACAAACTGAACACAAAATCTACCACTTGTAGCAGAATGGTCATATAATTTTGTATAATTATGATCTGTGAGAGCAATTGACTTAGATCCTATTTCGTTAAATATTATCTTGGGGCTGGAGTAAAAACAAATATCGGCATCAATGTAAGTACAGTTATCTAATTTAAAATGCTCAATACAATATAAAATAGTTGACGAAGTACACGTCCAACAGTATTCAGCTTTTGTTCGGGTTGGTTTGACTCTTAAAAGTTCAGCATCTTCAAATTCTGACAAAGAGATAATTGTTGCCTTTTCAAGCTTAAAATTCAATAATTTGGTATAACACTCACTATCAAAAGCAAAAACATACAAGTGAAAATCATCGCAGTGAGCTAATAATGAATTATACATTGTTAAGCCTCTTGAAAAATAATTCGAATCAAAAAGAGTACAAAAATTATACATATTAGCTCCTCCAATCATTAATTAGTTCTACTACCTTTTTATATTCGTCTTCCTTAATTACCGGACTCATAGGCAAGCTTAGTTCCTGTTCATAAATCAATTCTGTGATAGGAAAAGACATTTTATTCCAACTCCTATAACATGCTTGTTTATGAGGTGGAATTGGATAATGAATTACAGTTTGAACTTCATTCTGAGTTAAATATTGTTGAAGCTCATCCCTCTGTTTTGTTCTGATTGGAAATATATGAAATACATGAGAATCTAAGTCTGTTAGCTTTGGGAGAATAATATCAGGGTGATTTATATGGGATAGATAATAATTTGCAACATGTTTTCGATAATCGTTATCTGCATCAATATATTTCAACTTAACACTAAGTATAGCTGCATGAATTTCATCTAACCGACTGTTTAATCCAATATAGTCAAATACATACTTTTTTGATGATCCGTAATTAGCGAGTGTTCTAATTAAAGCAGCTAATTCAGAATTATTTGTTGTAACAGCTCCGGCATCGCCGAATGCTCCCATATTTTTTGTAGGATAGAAGCTATGAGCTGCAGCATCGCTCAACGAACCGGTTCTTCGTCCGTTATATTTACAACCATGTGCCTGTGCATTATCCTCCATTAATATCAGGCTATATTTTTTGCACAAGCTGTTAATAATTTCATTGTAGGCACACTGACCGTATAAATGAACAATCATTACTCCTTTTGTTTTTGGAGATATTACTTCCTCAATTTTCAGGGGATTAATTTGATATGTTTCAATATCAGGTTCAACTAAAACCGGAACTAATTCGTTTTCTGTAATCGCCAATATTGTTGCAATATAAGTATTTGCTGGAACTATAATTTCATCTCCTTTACTGAAAATTCCTAATTCTATATATGCCCGCATTATCAAACGTAAAGCATCTAATCCATTTGCAACTCCAATACAATATTTTGAGCCTATATATTCTGCATATTTTTTTTCAAACGACTCATTTTCTTTTCCCTGCAGATACCATCCCGAATCAAAAACCCTGTTAACAGCTTCCCGAAGTTCAAACTGATACTTATTGGTTATTTGTTGTAAATCAAGATTTTTAATCATTTTGTTTCAAATTTAAATAATCGCTATACTCACGGATATAATCATCCTCTGAATAAGAATGAGATGTTAACACCAAACATATTGAACCGGAAGAAAATCCTTTTTCGGCTGCCCAAACTCCCGGAGGTATGTGAAGTCCGAAATACGGACGATTTAAAAACACAGTCCGTTTATTTTTCCCGTCATCCAATTCAACTTCAAAACTGCCACTGGCAGCAATTAAAATCTGATGACATTCCTTATGAGCATGTGCGCCTCTGTCTTCACCACCCGGAATATCATATAAATAGAATACACGTGCAATTTCAAAAGGAATATCTTTTGAGCCATGAATAGGTGTTATATTGCCACAACGTTCTTTAATTCGTGATAATTCAATTATTGAACAATCAAAAATTGTTTTATTATTTTCCATATTCATTAAAATCTAAGAAATCGTTGTAATCACGAATATAATCTTCTTCATCATAATCTGTCGAAGCCAGTACAAGACACAAAGAATTTGTTGAAAAATTCTGTAAAGTCCTCCATAAGCCGTGAGGTACATATACAGCATTATAAGATCTATTTAATGTAAATGTTTTGGATTCAGTTCCATCTGAAACCACTAAATCGAAACAACCAGAAAGTGAAATTATCACTTCATCTAACTCCTTATATGCGTGAGAACCACGAATCTCACCTCCCGGAACATCATAAATCATATAAGTGCGTTTAATTTTAAAAGGAATATGATTCTCACCTTCGATAAAGGTAAGATTTCCACGTTCATCAATTATTTTAGGTAATTGAATTTGCTGGATATCTTCTAATTTCATATATTATTATGTTAATATAAATAAAGTTATGAACCAATTATACTATGCAATAATTTGATTTGTGCATGTGGGTTGTACTTTTCATCAATAATTTTATATGATTCGCTACGTACAACATCCCTTTGTTTTGCTTTTGAACTTAGCCAGAAATAAATTGTGTCAGCTAAATTATTTCCATCATTTTCATCAAAAAAAGCACCTGTAACTCCATTGTTTATTGCCTCAAATTCAGGACCTTGTTCACAATAGTTATTATGTGTAATAACAGGCGTACCATACATTAACGAATGAATTGCCGTTAAACCAACATTACCCGGCGAAACACATAAATCGGCATTATATACTAATTCGCCTATTTTAATTTCATCAAAACAAGCTCCATACATCCAAACCTGTTCATTCAACCCGTTTTCTTCAATCAGATTTATAATCCCTGTTTTCTCAGCTTCTTCGCCTATAATTACCAAATTACAATTCAACGATCTTTCATTTAAAATGCACATTGCCTGAATTAATAAATCAAGTCGCTTATTTTTTTGAATTCTACCTATATAAAACAATACAGGATTGTTATTCTTAAATTTATCTTTATAAATAGAAGTTTTTTTGTTTTGTTTTCTGATTTCCAGTTGTTTATCATAATCCAGCGAATTATAAATACAAGAAAGTTTCTCTTTATTAAAACCATCTTCTAACATTAAATTGCGGGCATAATCGCCATAAAGTAAAACATGTGATGATAATCTAAAAAAGATTCTCTTTAAATATACTTTTATTAACGATTCATTACCATACCAACCATGTGTCCACAAAAAAGTTTTCTTTGATGTAAAAATGCATAACAGCAATATCATCCAGTTTGACAAACAATAAACTTCACCTGTGATAATGTATTTATTGTAGGGCTTAAATACTTGTTTTACTGCATCCTTTTGCCAATAAAAATTTGATATTAAAGGTATATATTTCAGTGTTTTACGGTATCCTGTTAAATCAGAGTATTGCATCAGTTTAATTGGGAGATGTATTCTGTCACCTAAATAAAAATCGCATTTTAACTCCAAATCCATCAATTTATAGATTGGAGCATTATAAATCGGTGCTACATTAAATATACAACAAATCTTATTTTTCATCAAATGGTACTTGAAGTAATTTACACACAAATCAGGTTAATACAAACATATATTGCTTAAATCAACTCATTTATAATCAAAACAATATCTACTTAATTTATTGTTTGTTCTTACGGATTGCAGATTAAAATTTTATTATGAAGTCGTAATTTTGATTATAATTTCCGCCAAATCATTTTGTTGACAATTCCTGTGTAACTCTGAATTAGCTTAACTACTTTTGTTGACACATTTTCATCAACATAAGCCGGAACATCACAAGCATCATCTCCATTTTTATGCATCTCAACAGCCATTTCTACTGCTTGCAGTACCTGCTCAGTTGTAATTGAACCAATTATGAATACGCCTTTGTCCATCGCTTCGGGACGTTCGGTAGAAGTTCTGACAGATACTGCAGGAAAATGAAAATAGGCACTTTCTT
>CAZTDH010000006.1:0-40763 GCA_964612615.1 uncultured Paludibacter sp.
AGCTAATAATCTGATATTTAGATTATTAGCTTTTTCTTGTAAGTGGTACCACCAGTACTACAAATATGCAAACAAATGCAAATATAAAAAATAACTATAACACATCTTTATAATTGATTTACAAAGATATATAAACTATTTGATATAAAAAAACTTTCTATTTGTGTGAAAATATTTTCATATATTTGCATAATTACGGGACAAATTGATTATCTTTGTCCCGTAACTATTTAATAATTCAAATATGAACATTAAGGTATTTATCCGCAACAACAAAAAGGAGTTTATTAATGTATGTTTTAGACTTCGTGATACTTCTTTTGATTTACACTACAAAAGTGATATTGTAATCAATCCAGTAGATTGGGACGAAAAAACACAGTATATCAAAAAACCATCGGGAAACATTAAAGACGAACAAAAAAAGCGACTTATTGACCTAACCGACAAAGTGGATTCACGGACAAAATTAATACGTGACTTATTCTTTGCACAGCCAAACCCCGAAACATTAACATCCGATTGGTTGGTAGATGCTATTGATAGAACATTGCATCCTGAAAAATATGTTATTGAAGTCGAGAAATCTCAACCGGAAACAGTTTTAACGTATATCAATTACTTTGTTTCTAATGCCGACAAACGCAAAGATAAAAAAACGAGCAGGTTGTTAAGTCCGAACACAAAAAAACAGTATGTTACGACTGAAAAACATTTGATTAATTTTGCCAAACATCAAGGAAAAACTGACTATCAATTTTCTGAAATAAACGAGAAATTTTATACTGATTTTGTTGATTATTTAACTCTAAAAGAATATACGATTAAAAATAAACGCGGTGAGGAAGTAAACGAAATACACCGTTATACACTTAATTCAGTAGGTAAGTATATCAGAGCCTTAAAAGTAATGATTGCAGGGGCTAAAAATGCCGTTGCCGATACATCTTCTTTTTATGTGTTTAATGAAGATGTTGACAATGTATATTTGAACGAAACGGAACTAATGCAACTTAAAGACTTTGATTTTTCAAAAGATTTACACCTCGACCGTGTCCGTGATTGGTTTTTATTGTTAGCGTGGACTGGAAGCCGATGGAGTGATTTGGATAAAATTGGAAAATCCGACATTAAAAATAACATGGTTACTTACAGACAAAAGAAAACAAATACAGCCGTTACAATTCCACTGCATCCGGTAGTAAATGAGATTTTGCAAAAGTATAATTATAACATGCCGGAAGCTATCAGCAATCAAAAGTTTAATGATTACATCAAAGATGCTTGTAAACTCGCAAAGATTGACACCTTAGAGAGTTTTACTCGCACAGTGGGCGGTAAACTAATTACAGAAACAAAACCGAAATACGAGCTTATCAGTTCGCACACTTGCCGGAGGTCTTTCTGTACCAATATGTATTTGCGTGGTTTAGATTCTTTGATGATAAGAAGTATATCCGGTCATAAAACTGAAAAAAGTTTCCTTAAATATATCAAAGTAAGCCAGCAACAACATGCTGAAATGATGGCTGAAAAGTGGAAAGAAATGTACAAATAACATAATTTAAAAATTAACTAATTCAAAAAGGGAGACTAACAACTCCCTTTTTTTGTTTTTATTTTGTGCTATGCCTAATCCTATGAACTTCTCAAAATATAAAGTAACAGTACAACAATATGTTTCTCAAATATATGCGAATAACACATTAGGAATGCAACACAAAGCAAACACAAAGCAAACATTATCAATAATATAGCTTGAAAATAATTGCAACTATTTTTTTTATGCCGTTCAGAACGTATTTATGTCTTCATACCTTTGCAGGGAATGAAATCAGAAAAATAGTTAGTTCTGATTTATTGCTTAAACTTTGCGGGACTAACTACTCGTAAGGAAAGCAAAAAATAAATAAATACATATTTTTATGAGTATTCAAGAATTGCTAAGCAGTGGTCAGATGATTAACATTACAGTAGGTTTGTCAGAATTAAATGATTTTGCAAAAAACTTAATTCAAACAACAAGAAACGAACTCGAAGCGGAAGTTATCGCAGCGCAGACCGAAACTTATTTGACAAGGTTAGAAACTTGTGAGTTTTTAAATGTCGACCAGTCAAGTTTGTGGAGATGGCAACAACGCAACTATCTAACACCGATTGAATTAGGAGGAAGAAGGCTGTATAAAATGTCGGACTTGCAACGAATTTTAAGCGGTGGTAAATAACATGATAACACAAAAAATGCCAGCCGAAGCCAACATCCTTGTATCTTCAGAACCGCAACGCAAAGATACTGAATTACAATCGTCTAATCAAATTATTGATGATGTTTTTTTCAAGAGACTACCACCGGAGGCGGAAAAAGAAAAAAGGACAGTTAATTCGTACCGGATTCGTTCCAACGATGCAGTATTCGACAGACCACTACTTAAGCAAGGTGATGTAACTCTAATGAGCAAAGGGAATACTTCAATCATAAAGGGAAAGCCAAAAGCAGGGAAGAGTACGCTTATATGCGTGTTAGCGGCTGCGTATTTAGGCTGTGATACATTTGGCTTGACTACTTGCAAAAGTGGCGGGAAAGTGCTTGTTATAGATACAGAACAAAACGACGCCGATTGTATTTTGTTTCTGAAGAAAGCCGAAAAATTAGCAGGGCTTGACGGTAAAAGTGACTCTATAGTATCACTACTTGTAAACGAGATGCAGCCAATGGACATTCGCACATTCGTGGAAGATGCAATAATCGAATACGCCCCCGATTTACTTTTTATTGATGGCTTGTTGGATTTGGCTTTAAATTTCAATGATGTGGAAGATGCCAGCGTACTTGTAACTTTTATCAGACAATTAGCGATTAAGTATGATAATCACATTTGTTGTGCATTGCATGAGGGGAAAGGTAGTGGCGAACTTTTAGGACATTTGGGAGCTACAGCCCTGCGGAAAGCACAAGCGGTCTATCAACTTGTAAAAACTGGCGATTCAATTTCAGTCAGTCCAAATGCTATGAGACGAAAACCTTTTGTCGAATTTTCTTTGATGTTTGACGAAAAAGGAATGCCGATTTATGGAGGCGAACTAATACAGACAACCAATGAAGCTACTAGGAAAATAAACCCAGCAGCAGTATCGAGTAACATTCACGAAGAAGTCCTTCAAAAAGTCTTTGAACTTCAGTCAGTCCAAAAGCGTGGAGAATTATTAGCGAACATTCCCGAATGTTTCCGAAGCATCACTGGACGTGGATTTGGTGAAAGTCTGGCAAAGAGATTTCTCACTTTTTATGAGCATAACGATTACCTGAAAATTGACTCTAGCAAATCATTCAAAAGTTATGAATGTGGCAAGCTAGTCCGTAATTCTGTAATGGGTCGATAGGGTCGGTTAAGTGCCTATCTATATATAGGCACTTAACCCACTTAATCCACCTTGGAATAACCGAGTTAACCCACTTAACCCACCTTCTACAAATTAACAATGATGGAACACCAAATTACAACTTATATCCGTACAAAAATGCTTTTTAAGTTGCGGTTTAAATACCTTGACGATTACACCACAATAAAACTTCACACAACCGAACTAAAACGCTTTAAAGTCAATTCTGATACATTGCATCAGCTAGCCGCAAAAGGGGAAATTTGGTACGATAGTGAGGGAAATTTTAAAGCCCTTCAATCGGGTGCAATTGACATAACGTTAATCAAAAAGAAATCAGTACAATTAACACCACTCAACAACTGGATGCGTGAACATCTTAGATTTGTTGAGCTACCAACATCTAACCCTAAATCATCCTATTTTGATACATTTATTCAATTTCGAGACAAACAGTTGAATATGTTTTTCACTGTAGATGAGTTTTGTGGACGTGTCCACACTCCAATAACAAGTTTACAGCGTGATTTAAGACCATTGCTACGGCTGTATGGCGAAGCGGTTATTTCGCTTGATGTGGCACAAATGCAGCCGACACTATTAGCAAAAATACTCACTGCAAATGTGGGGGAAAATGTTTTTTCAAAGGCTATTGATGACGGTACAGATGTTTATGTACTACTTCAACAAAAAGCCAATCTTTCCACCCGTGATGAGGCTAAGAAATTACTGTTTAAAATCCTGTTTGGCTTTCCTTCTAAAGCGTTGGCAGAGATATTTGGTGATGCTGAATGGATTAACTGGATTAATGACTATAAAAGTAGAACGGAAAACCGCAACAGTCACTCATCTAAGCCACACACAAACTTAGCGTGGTTACTTCAAAACAGTGAAGTAAGAATAATGTCTCAGGTATGGCAGAAAATGGCAGAAAATGGGTTGCCATTTCTATCAGTACACGATGAAATTATATGTCGGCAGTCAGATGAATTGAAGGCACAATCAATCTTTAACAATGAATTATCTAAATACTTTATCAACTTTAATATTACCTTAAAATGATATTTTGACCATATCAGATAGAAAAATGCCTTTGGAAACCATTCTCCAAAAGCGTTTTTTAAACTATTTCTTTGATAGTATTTTTATTTCGTTCAAGTATTACGGATAGTACTGCAACCAAGTCATCGGCAGCAATATTATTCTTCCCTAAATTTACAATAATCTGAGGGTCGGAAATACTATTTACAACAATGTTAACCTTGAAGTTGTGATTAACGATTGCTTGATATGAAGAACTAGTAGTAATATTTTTTTTAGCAGTCGCACCACCCACAAGAGCACCAACTCCACCAAGCAAAACACCACCTACAACTGCTCTTCCAATCATACTTCCAGTAGAAGTTGAACTCTTAGATGTTGAATAAGAACTTTGATAAAGCATTTGTTCATCATCTTTCAATTCAAAAGATAGAATATCAGCAAACCAAAATTCTTTTTCCTGAATAATTATTTTTTTACTACTCTCGAAAACTAATATTTTATTAATAATATCTTCGGTTATATTTTTTGGTGAATTGAAGAGTAATTTAATTTCTTTTGATAAATAGCCAAAGGTATCAATATAAGACTGCTTTTGATTCTCTGATTGAATAAGCCTTAGTGCATCTTCTTCCTTTTGTTTTTGAACCTTTTCTTGTTGATATACTACGTTCCTTTCAATAATTTCCATCTCTTTTGGTGATTTAATATCAATAACACCTTTAATTGTGAGCATGAGAAGAATGAAAGAAAATACTCCAATCCAAAAATAAATTGCAACAGTGTCTGCCCCAGAGACTAGTGCAATATACCAGACTGAAAATGAAATTACCGTGACCAGAAATGTAATTATTCCAAAGATAAGATTCATGTTAAAATAGACATTAATTAATTTATAGTATAAATTTAGTTTGAGTTTTATTAAATATTGAAACAATATATTGTTAGATTTTATATATTGCTATATTTAATTAGACTAGACTTTGCAAATCTATCTCATAAACACAAAATAAATGCGTGGGTCATCACATTACTGGAACAAGGGTACGACCAGCACCCACCAACCAAATAAGTAACGCCCACGCAAACCGTGAGCATTTTACTTATTGTTTTTGGTTGGTTAAAAATTGGTCGTTTTTTGTTCCCAAAACAATAGCAAAACGCTATTAATATGTCTTTATCTATCTATTCAGTATTATCTGAATACTTTGTATGCAAAGGTATAAATACTTTTTACATTAAGAATTAAATCATCAAATATCTCTTATGATATTCAAAAAGTCTTCCAGATTGTAAGCTCCATCAACTGTTCGCCTTTCGTAAACCATGAAATATCGGTAATTATTCCCAGCTTTGTTGACCCAGAGCCTTCCAAGTCTGATTTTTGGCTCTGCATCTAAATGGTCGCCTTTCGTTTCAAGCAGAATTGTTTTTCCGCTTTTAGTTTGAA
Organism: uncultured Paludibacter sp.; assembly: GCA_964612615.1. Taxonomy (GTDB): domain Bacteria; phylum Bacteroidota; class Bacteroidia; order Bacteroidales; family Paludibacteraceae; genus Paludibacter. Next base: position 5,873 of record CAZTDH010000006.1, read on the forward strand.
TAATGAAGTCAGGGTAATGATTCACAAATCCGTTTATTCTAAAGCCCTTTCTTTCAATGTTTCGTGTCCAGAAGGCTATATTGTTCATGTTACCGATTTCGTTGATTACTCGCTCTTCAAAGCCGTTCATACTGCCTTCTTTCTCGTAGAGTGATTTGGTTATATCCTTAGCGATAAAGGCTGGTGAAATGCTTGTGGGTAAAGCAAATGAAGGTTTTATGAAAACTTTATCAGTGTCCAGAAAATCTTTGAATTTCTTTTCAGCAAAAATGTCTGAAAGTGCTCTGATTTTCAGCTTTATCTTGTCGGTGTAGCTGTATTCTTTGTCGGATAAGTCCGCAAATTGTTCATCCGTAAAATCTTCCAATATCCGGTTAATGTACTTCTCAATTTCCTTGTCTGGAATCGGGTACATGTTTCCGATAATATCCATAATTCGTTTTGTAAAATTCTTCACACGGCTGTCTTTTCTCGAAGGGTCGAGAATGTAAGACATTACGCTTGCTTTTACAGAACCATCAAGCCGGACAAAAGTAGGAGTGTGTTCTTTTTTTGTTTCGTCCAAATCAACTTTGTAGAGTTCAGAAGTAATGCTGTCAAAAGCGATGTTAGTGTCTGCTTTGCTCAATGCGAAGCCCTCTAACAGATTTTCTTTCTCCAATGGAAGTTCTTCTTCTGTTGTGCCAAATAAATCATTAGCTGGCACTTTCAAATAGAATTGAGGCAGATTAATACTTTCGGCTTGCTCTTTGAAAACATCTTTAATGTTATATGATTTTACAAGCTGTTGAATCTCGTTTGGTAATGCTATTGTGTCGGTTGAATCCATTTGAGCAACTGTTTTTTCAAATTCTTCATTTTGAATCATGGCTGTTTTTTCAATTTCTACCACTGAACTGGTTGGAAGTTCAATTTCAGAGGGAACTAAAATTCGAGATGTATCAATATCGGAAGTAATATCTTCGATTGTCGTTTCTGTTTCCGGTGCAATTTCTACTGAATTAAAGATAGTTAGCTGTTCAAGCGGGTCGTTTGGCTTTGCTGGTTCAATAATCACGCTATCGGCAAGTTTATAGTCTTTATCGCTGAAACCAGCTCTGTTTAAGCCTTTTACGATATTCTGTAAGGTGTCCATGAATTTATAAGAAGCCGTAAGAACATAGCTCAAATTCAGTAGTGGAAAGTTGTGCTTCACGACATAAGGTTGGCGCAACACCCGACCCAAAATTTGTTCAACATCAACCGGAGAGCTTTTGTCGGCAAGCGAAGCCAGAACATAAGCAAAAGGACAATCCCAGCCTTCCTTCAAAGCGTTTATGGTTATAATATACCGAACTTCACACTCTTTGCTCAATAAGTCCAACCCTTTTATTTCGTTGATGTTAGCGGTTTTTATTTTTATCTGATTTTCTGGAATTTTCAGCTCAATCAGTTTTTCTTTTAGTCGTTGAACATTCGATTTTTCTTCTTCAACATTGCTGAAATCCCTTCCGTTTTTGGGTTGTGCTTGAAAAAGTACGATTGGTCGAATGTATTTACCGCCTTTCTTTTCTTCTTCGATGGCTTGAAGTTCCAGCCGTTTTTGAAGTTGCAAACTCGAATTGATTACTTCGGTTTTGTCCTGATGATTGTAAACAATTACCGGAAGTTTGACCATGTTTTCACGCTTCAATTCAAGTGCATCAATAAAACTGATGATATTACTGTTTTTGCGTGGTGTTGCGGTAAGGTCAAGAATAAAACACGGATTAAATGCTTTCAACATATCCACGCTCAAATCCGTTTCGGCATTGTGGCTCTCGTCAACAATAACCAACGGATTCAAGAAATTCATTACTTTCATCAATGATATTTCTTCTTCTTTGCCCAGCAGGGTTTCAAAAGATTGAAGAGAGCCGTTTTCTTCATACACTTTTCGTCCGTCCTTGTTGGCAGTGCGTATGCTATCAAAACTCAAAACAAATATATTCAGTTGCTCTTTTACCGAAGTGGCATTAAATCCACTCCCTTGAAGCAGTGCAGACTTGTCAAATACTTCAACTTTATTGCCGAAATGTGAGTTTATTTTTTGTCGATAAGGGTGAGAGCTATCTTTCAGGTTTTTAATGGTTTGGTCTAAAATAGTTATCGAAGGCACAAGCCAGACAACTGCTTTGTGTCGGTCGTAATCAAAAGCATCAAATATCGTTTTAATCGCATTGCAGGCAATAAATGTTTTACCGCCAGCAGTCGGCACTTTTACGCAAATATGAGGTACACGAGGCACGTTGTTTTTGTATGGCTCAATGGCAGTGCCCGAAAATGGAAATAAAGGGGTTCTGGGGTGGTTTGCCCAAAAATTGTAAAATGAATCTTTCACGTTTTTGGTTTCTTGTACTTGCTCCAAAAACAACGAAATGTCATTGATTACTTGCTGTTGATACGGTTTCAGTTCCATTTTTAAAATCGGGTTATGTCACGAGGTATTTTCTTAAAAATAATATGGTGTTTTGTCATAAAAGCCTTAGTCAACAAGCAGTTATCCGCATAAATAACATATTGCTCGGCTTTGGTTTTCATTGTTGCTAAGAAGGTATGGTCGAGAGTTGTAACTTCATCTAACTTGTAGTGGAAGTAGTAGGCTGTATCATTACACTTACCCAAAAATGAAACATGCTCTTTAATTTCAATCGCCTTATTAAGTGGAGTTTGAGTTTCAGTGTACCAAATATAACCTCTGATTTTTTCTATTTCCACTGATTCATTGAGGTTGCCATCTTCAAGAAACAATGCTTCACCCAGCACACAATAATCAAAACTACCGCCAGTGCCTTCTTTTTCACCATAACCATTAATTACTCGCTTAATACGTTCAGCAGTAATTGTTTCAGCATATTCTTCCATTTCAACAAGAATAAATTTTCTATTTCCGTCGTCTAATTTATTGGTGTTTAAAACGGAATGAGCTGTTGTGCCTGAACCTGAATACGAATCAAGTATTATAGAATCTTTATCAGTTGCGATTTGAAGTATCCTATCAATTAAAGTACTTGGTTTTGGTGTGTCAAAAGGTGTTGAACTTTCACTAAATACCTTTTTTAATTCTTGCTTTGCGCTTTGATTGTGACCAACTTCAGCATGTGTCCAAATTGTCAATGGAACAGTGCCTTGTTGAACATCTGTAAGGAAACGTTTAAAACGAGGAACATTATCTCCATTTGAACCAAACCAAATTCGATTATCTTTTACAAGCTCTTCAAATTTTTCTGATGAAAATCTCCAACAATAACCAGATGGTGGGTTTACAATTCTTCCACTTGGTGTTGTAATCGGATAATCAGTAGAAGCGTTATAAGTTTTTACCGATACATCGCCTGAAGTCCAAACTCCTCTTGGGTCATTATCTACATTTTTATATCGAGCATTTTGTTCATCGGTTCTACTCAACAAATTAATTTTCCAATTTGGTTTGTTTTTAGCATAACAAACGATAAAGTCGTGATTGTCAGAAAAGTATTTGGCATCATTTTGAGGACTAAATTTCTTTTGCCAAATTATATTGTTAATAAAATTGCTGCATCCAAAAATTTCATCACAAATTAGTCTTAAATTAGCTTGTTCATTATCATCAATTGATATAAAAATTGAACCTTCATTGGCTAATAACTTATGAAGTAATTTTAATCGTGGATACATCATACACAGCCATTTGTCGTGTCTGGTCAGGTCTTCGGCTTCACGCCCTACCACTTGCCCCAGCCATTTCTTTATTTTAGGGTCGTTCAAATTATCATTGTACACCCAGCTTTCATTTCCGGTGTTGTATGGTGGGTCTATATAGATACACTTCACACGTCCTTCATATTCTGGTAGTAGGGCTTTGAGAGCTTCCAGATTGTCGCCATGAATGATTTTATTTCCGCTCTGGGTTTCCGCTTCGCTTTGAGTTCCATTATCAAATCCATACTTGTGTTCCAGCACTTTAAACTGAACGTCCATGTGATGATTGATAACCTTGTCTTTCCCTATCCAGTTTAATGTTGGCATCTGTTCTTTTTTGAAATTGCATTATTTCCACAAAAATACAATTAATCTTTAAAGAATCAACAAGTAATTAAGAAATACAAAAACTGCCAATCAATATTTTTATGAATGGCGATTTGATTTTTTTTAATTCATATTGTGCGATACGTTTCAATTATCAACTTCATCAATCGTTCATATCTATTTCGTAACTATAAAATGACAATTAAATATCAATTACTTTAATAGAGTTGTTATTGATGTTTTTGGAAAAAATACGGGGAAAATTTTTGTGGTTCGGAAGCACTTTCCTGCCTTATTTCTTCAAAGGGGGTTAGGGGCTATAATGAAGTAGTACAACTAATAGATATATAAATAGTTATATATTTGCTGCTTTATTTCAAGAATATAACTTTCAGGAATATGGTAACAATTCTAATTTGGCAAATAAATAACCCAATGGGATAAAATTAAACCCTTTGGGTTCACTTGGGTTTAAAAATAACCCACTGGTTTTTTTGGGTTATTATTTATCATTGAGGGGTGCCAATTTTGGTGTGTAGTCATACAGTTGAACTCGACATGCTGTCGAGCCCTCGTTTTAAGTACGAAAATCTAAACAAGGGGAAATCCAGTTGTTAGAAATCTTTAAAGTTAGTTGAAACAATTTTTTAGTTAGTGATAAATTGGTAAAATAAGTATTTACGGGACACCTACGGGACATGAGACAAAAATAAAAACACTAACAATCTAAATATCAGATTATTAGTGTTTTAAAATGTGGTACCACCAGGAATCGAACCGGGGACACAAGGATTTTCAGTCCTTTGCTCTACCAACTGAGCTATGGTACCTTTTGGGCTTAGCGGGTGCAAATATACGGCCTTTTTTTGAATTCACAAAGAGACAAACTGAAAAAAATAAAAAAAAGTCAGTTCTATTGAACCGAATTGCTTTTTCTACGTTTCCTTTTATACTGTAACTGACATATTTACTACCTTTGTCGGCACAATCAACATAATGGAAAAAAACAAACTAACCGGACATATTGCTATGTTTTCGGCCAATATTATTTTTGGATTAAACACACCAATATCACGTACATTGATGCCACAAATTCTGAGTCCTTATACACTGACCTTTTTCAGATTGGGCGGCGGATTGCTCCTTTTCTGGACTGCATCATTATTCGTAAAGAAAGAACACGTTCCGCCAAAAGATATTTTATTGCTTTTTTTCGCCTCACTCTTTGCTCTGACATTGAATCAGTTGCCTTATTTTATCGGTTTGTCACTCACATCACCTATTGATGCTTCTATCGTGGTAACCATGTTGCCTATAGTTACAATGATTCTGGCTGCGCTTATTCTGAAAGAACCTATTACGCTTATGAAAGCTGTGGGAGTACTGGTGGGTGCTTCCGGTGCATTACTACTAGTTTTCCATAGTCCAGTGGTTCATAACGGACACAGTAATTTTTGGGGAAACGTGATTGTTTTTGGTGCGGTCAGTTCATTTGCCTTGTATCTGACACTTTTTAAAGAACTTATCTCACGGTACTCACCTGTTACGGTTATGAAATGGATGTTTTTGTTTGGCACAATTGTTTGTTTACCATTTTGTTATAAACCCATAGTGCAAACTGACTTCACGATGTTGAGTAGCGGTACTTACTGGCGCATAGCTTATGTGGTATTTTTTGCTACATTTATCGGCTATTTGCTTATTCCGATTGGACAAAAAGAGTTGCGCCCTACCACACTGAGCATGTATAATTACGTGCAACCTGTTGTGGCTTCGATGGTTGCTGTAGCTATTGGCATTGATCTATTCGGTGTAGAAAAAGCTGTAGCTGGCGTGTTGGTATTTGCAGGTGTTTATATTGTTACACAAAGTAAGTCAAAAGCACAACTCGATGAAGAAAAAGCACTGAAAAAAGCTAATAATCCTGCCTGATGATTCGATTGGAGTTGTTGGAGGAAAAACAGAGAAGAATAAAAAACGAGACGAAAAAAATTTTGTCTCGTTTTTTATTTGTGGATATTTATGTTGTGCTAAATTTTGAAAATTCCGGTTTTGATTTAATCAGTTCCAGTTTATATTTTTAGAGACATTAATGTAATACAAAATTCAGGTTCACAGTATTTTGTGTCGTATTTTATTCTACATTTACAAGAAATTATTCTCATTTTAAAACAAATTAATGCAGTTTGTAGTTTGTGAAATTATTTTCACTATCTTTGCCTGTGTGTTGAAAAAACATCTATTTTAGAATCTTGTTTTTAATTTAAAATCACAATAATATGCTACATGAATTACTGTATGATGAAAAAAATGATATTGTAGTACTTGCATTTAAATTTCACTTTCTACACAAAGATGTAGATCCGCTATTTTTGAAGGTGAAAGAAATGCTGGAAGGCAAGCAAATCCGTCAGATGCTTGTTGTTATGAGTGAACGCCATAATGTTGAAAACCGCGAAACCCGTGAAGCCACAAGTGAACAATTGTCTAAGTTAAATATATCCGAAGTGGCTTTTGTTGGAGGAAATGCTACTAATAGGATGATAGCCAGAGTTTTACTGAAAACAGGCATTGTAAAATTAAATGGGGATTTTTTCAAAAATTATGACGAAGCAATCAATTGGTTAAAAAGCAAAAGGTGATTTATTAAAACACCAAATACTATCTTTATCTCACTGCTCAGCTCAATTTGTCAATTTTTAAAAACACAATATTATGGATCATGAATTAAAGTATGACGAAAAAAATGAAGTGGTTGTTCTTAGCTCTAATGCTAACTTAAGATTAGCTGACATTAAACCATTATCTGAAAATCTTAGAATTTTATTGGAAGATAAGAAATACAGACAATTAGTGTCAATGATTAGTGATGTTTATGTAGTTGAAAACCGCGAAACAAGAGAAGCTCTTGCTGATGCATTGAGTAAGTTAAGTCTGTCAGAAGTGGCTTTTGTTGGTGGAAACGCTTATAACAGGATAATGGCAAAAGTGCTGATTAAAACAGGCATTGTAAAATTAAACGGAGATTTCTTCAAAAATTATGACGAGGCAACTGAATGGTTAAAAAGCAAACGAAAATAAATTATGGAAGCAAACACAGAAATTAAAAATGCCAAAGCACGTATAGAACACATCGAAGATGTTCTATCGTCAGTAGCTGCCGGGGATCTTGATATCAGAATTGAATCTGAAATTGAAGATGATCTTACCGGTATTGAACAGGCTATCAACCTGTTGATTGATGACCTTACTCACGAGTTGAAGAAAAGTATCAAAATGAAGGAAGAAATGGAAGAAAAACTCCATAAGATTCAGGACCAACAAAGAACTATCCTTCAACAACAGGAAGATTTAATGGAATTGTCGAGCCCTGTTTCTAAAGTTTGGGATAATATCCTGATTCTTCCGGTTATCGGCACACTCGACAGTCAACGTACACAAATAATGATGGAAAACCTGCTGCAAAAGATTGTTACTACAGGTTGCACCACAGCTATTCTTGATATTACGGGTGTACCTACTGTAGATACTCAGGTGGCAAATCACCTGCTGAAAACCGTTACAGCTGCCCGTTTGCTGGGTGCTGAATGTATTGTGAGCGGAATAAGCCCGGCCATTGCACAAACTATTGTTCATTTGGGAATCAACCTTTCGCAAATACTTACCAAAGCTACACTTCAGGACGCAATGATATATTCAATGAAGAAAAACGAACAGTTGGTGGATGGCAAAGTGAAGACCAACTACATTGAATCGGACGATAATAAATAGTAAAAGCTATGGACTTCAACGAAAAAAGAATACCAATTATCAAGATTCGTGACTACCTGATTGTTTCCATTCAGGTGGATATGCACGACCGGTTGGCTTTACAGTTGCAAACGCAAATTTTGGAAGAAATTTACCGTACAGGATCCAAAGGTGTACTAATTGATATTTCGACACTCGAAATGGTGGATTCATTTATTGGACGGGTACTTTCAGGAATGGCTTCGATGGCGGCTATTATGGATGCAGCAGTCGTTATTGTGGGTATGCAGCCTGCAGTAGCCATCACGCTTGTGGAACTCGGGCTCGAAATGCCGGGAGTAGATACTGCTTTAAACATGGAACTTGGCATGGAAATGCTTGAAAGAAGATTAAACAAGGCATAATCTAATAATCAATGCTGGAAATTGTATCAGATAAAAGTTGGAAATTGCTCGAAAAATGTCCTATTCAGAATGAATATGACATAGTGAAGGCACGACAAATTGTACGTGAATTTGCAAAAAAAGAAGGTATGGGTATTGTTGATCAAACCCGTATAACCACTGCTGTTTCTGAACTTTTTAGGAATATGTTTTCGTATGCTTCGGGAGGTGAAGTGCTGATTGAAAAAGGTATTGTTGATGAAAAGCCCACATTGATAATTACCTGTATTGACAAAGGTCCCGGAATAGAGAATCTCGAATTAGCCATGACAGATGGTTATACTTCGGGCGGAGGAATGGGTTACGGACTTCCCGGTGCCAAAAGACTGGTTGACAGATTTGAAATATTTTCCGAGCTGAATAAAGGAACGACTGTGAGGGTGATGAAATGGAAATAAGCCGTGAGCAAATATTGATTCTGGAAATTGATAGCGAATCCGATGTTGGTGTATGCAGACGAAAGTCAGTCAGTTTGGCTGGTCAACTGGGTTTCGACGATGTAAAAACCGGTGAAGTAGCCATTCTGGTTTCGGAACTTGTTACAAATGTATTGAAACATGCCGGTGGAAAAGGACGGATTATGATTTGTCAATTACATGACGAAGAAAATCGTAAAGCTATCGAAATTTGGTGCTGTGATAATGGAAATGGTATTCCTGACGTAGAAAAAGCCATGCATGATGGATTTACCAACAAACAGACATTGGGCATCGGTCTTGGAACAATTCGTCGGTTTTCCGATATTTTTGAAATAAATCCGAAACTGAGCGATATAGAAAATAGTACAGTACTCAAACCACTTAGCAACCACAAGCATTGCATTAGAATTGTAAAATGGATTCCCGAAAACCGTTGGAAAGGAACTAATCGTAGTTTGGTTACAGGGGCTGCATCACGTTGCAAACCAGGAGAAACATTGAACGGAGACTCCTGCGTTATAAGTAATTTAAGTTCCGATAAAACTATTGCGGCCATAATCGATGGATTAGGCCATGGCAAAGAAGCACACATGGCTTCGAGTATTATTAAAGAACAAATTTTACTCAAAAGCGAGCTACCACTTGTTGAGCTCATAAATTATACTCATCAGGCTGCCCGCGGAACACGTGGAGCAGTTATCGGCTTAGTTTACATCAATATAGAAACTTCAAAACTCAGCTTTGTGGGAATTGGAAATATTGAAGGATTTGTAATTTCTTCTACGGGCAAAAAAAGTCTGATTTCATTCGGAGGAATTTTGGGTCATAATATCCGTACCCCACAGATTTTTGAATTTCCTTTTAATAAAGGTGATTCAGTTTGTCTTTTCAGCGACGGAATAAATACACGATGGAACGCTGATGAAATAGACTGGAAAGAACATCCACAAAAAATTGCTGATTTTTTAATCAATAATTATTCAAGATCCAACGATGATGCCACCGTTCTTATTATCAGCCACGCTTCATAAAGTAGGCACGATACCAGTTCAGTTTGAGTCTGATGTTGTTCGGTCACGAAATTTAGGCTCTTTACTTGCTCAGGAAATTAAGTTTGATAAAACTTCCAGCATTCGTATTGGTACAGCTGTTTCGGAGCTAAGCCGCAATATGATTGAACATGCCAATGGCGGACAAATCGACTTTTATGTGGCTAAAAGACTTGATAGCAGCGATGGTGTAGTCATTGTTTTCAAAGACCGTGGACAAGGAATACAGCAACTGGATCAAATCCGAAATGGTTCATTTGTATCCAAGAAAGGTATGGGAGTCGGATTAATTGGCTCGCAACGCCTGATGGACGATTTTGACATACAAACACAAGCCGGTAAAGGAACCGAAATTACCATTGCCAAATGGCTCGCTCCATTTTCAATTTCACTTACTGAAAAAACACTGGAAGGAATTCAAGCAGCTTTTAATAAAACAATTGAGCGTGGCGATTCCAGTCTGGTCGAAACTATTAACTCCCAAAACAATGAATTGCTTTTTCTTCTGAAAAACCTACAGGAACGTAATGAAGAAATTGAAACCATAAACAAGGAACTGGAGGAAACAAACAAAGGTGTACTTGCACTCAACCGCGAACTGGAGGACAAAGCCCTCGCAATTGATAAAGCCAAACAACAAGCCGAACAGGCAAACAAAGCAAAAAGTGATTTTTTGGCACACATGAGTCACGAAATCCGTACACCTATGAATGCAATTCTCGGTTTTGCCGAGTTATTGCTTAAAACAGATTTGACCAAATCGCAACGTCAATACGCCGGAAATGTGAGTAGTGCCGGAAAAGCATTGCTTGAAATTATAAACGACATTCTTGATTTTTCTAAAATTGAAGCCGGCAAACTGGAGTTGGATATTATAGAAACAGACATCATTGAATTACTTAATCAGACCATTGACATTGTAAAGTATACTGCTGCAAATAAAGGACTTGAATTGTTGCTGACAATACAACCCGATCTGCCCAAAATGGCTATGCTTGACCCACTTCGCTTGAAACAAATACTTATTAATTTGTTGAGCAACGCCATCAAGTTTACTGAAAAAGGCGAGGTAGAAATAAAAGTCGGATTTACAATTCAGAATGAAAACAAAGTTAACTATCAATTCTCCGTTCGCGATACCGGAATTGGCATTACCGAAGAACAAAGACAACGTCTATTCAAAGCATTCACACAAGCCGATGGATCTACCACCCGTAAGTTTGGAGGTACCGGTCTTGGGTTGGTTATTTCTAATTTACTCGTTGAGAAAATGGACAGTTCGCTTAGGTTCGACAGTGAATGGGGCAAAGGCAGTAACTTTTATTTCAGCATCGAAGCCGAATATCGTCAACAGATAGTATTGACTAATCCTGAAATTGTTTACAAAAAAGTATTAGTTCTCGACAATAATACTAATAACCTGAAAAATATTGGTGAACACTTCAACAAATGGGGGGTTGAATATTCCCTTTGCGAAAGCTCACTCAATGCATTGTTTGAACTTCAGGCAGACAAATTCGATTTGTTTATATGCAATTATTCTATGCCTGATATGGATGGGTTGGAAATTATATCTCACATCCGAAATAAATTCCAGATATGCTCCAAAAGCATGAAAATTGCAGTTATGTATCAGGCATCGGATGAAGATTCTGTTAATATAGAATTGGGCAAAGGCGAAATTTCAAACAAACTTATAAAACCCATAAAATCAGATGATTTATTGGCGCTAATAAGTAATACCAAAAAGTTTAGCACTGAAAATGAGAATAATTCTTCCAACAACAATGGAAATCTCAAAAAAGATAAAGTATCAGGGATTATAACTGAGAAAAAAGTTATCTTGATTGTAGAAGATGTGGAGATGAATATGATGCTGATTAAGGTTCATGTTACGAACATATTACCTAATGTGGAGATTGTTGAAGCTACAAATGGACTTGAAGCTTTGAAGATTGTTAAATCAAGAAAATTAGATCTCATATTAATGGATGTGCAAATGCCGGAAATGGATGGCATGGAAGCAACTCAAAACATTCGCAAGCTTGATATAGAAGGGGCTAAAAACCTGCCTATTATTGCACTTACTGCAGGAGCCTTGAAGGAAGAAAAAGAAAAAGCTTTAAATGCTGGAATGAATGATTTTCTGACAAAGCCAATAGACTCTGAACAGTTGAAAACTATGCTGAACAATTACATTTGTGGATGAATCAAATTGTATCTTGTAAAGGAATAAAACTGAATACGCCCTGTAAAATACTTGAATATCAGTAAATTATAACCCATTTCGAAAGATAATTTTACTGAACACCAAACAGTTGTTCCACACAAACCCACGCATTCTTTTTTGAATTATCCCTGAAAAAAGAGTATCTTTGCAACTTAAATTCCAAAAATACATCTAATAAGTATCAGTATATGAGTTTACTAAGCGAAACAGGCAGGTATTTTTTATTAATGAAACGGGTGTTCGTTGTACCTGACCGGGGTAAGATGTTTTTCCGTCAATTTCCGAAGGAGCTTGAAAAACTGGGGCTTCAGTCGCTGCCGATTGTAGCTATTATATCTGTTTTCATTGGTTTCATTATGACCATGCAAACCAAGCTGAATACCTCAAATCCGCTTTTACCAGTTTATACAACTGGGCTGGTAACCCGCGACACCTTACTTCTAGAATTTTCCTCCACCATTTTATGTCTTATTCTTGCCGGAAAAGTAGGTTCGAATATTGCTTCCGAAATTGGCACTATGCGCATTACCGAACAAATTGATGCGCTGGAAATCATGGGCGTAAATTCAGCAAATTATTTGATACTTCCCAAAATTCTGGCCTTTGTAGCCATGATGCCTTTTCTGGTTATATTCAGTATGGCGTTAGGAGTTGGCGGGGGATATTTTGTTGGTGTTCTCACTAATATTATGACAACTGGTGATTATCTTATCGGAATTCAATATGCGTTTATTCCATTTTATGTTTTCTACTCGTTGGTGAAATCCATGTTTTTTGCTTTTATCATTTCGTCGGTGGCAGCATATTATGGCTACTACTCTTACGGTGGTGCGCTCGATGTGGGTAAATCAAGTACCAATGCGGTTGTAAACGGAAGTATTTTGATTCTGTTCTTTAATATTCTGATTACTAAGATAATGCTAAATTAGTTGACAGTTGATAGTTAGCAATTGATTGTTTGTTTCCTATCACACTTTACAAACTTAGAACCAAAAATGATAGAAGTAAAAAACGTAGATAAATCGTTCGATGGCAATCATGTGTTAAAAAATGTGTCGGCTGTTTTCGAAACCGGGAAAACCAATATGATTATTGGTCAGAGCGGCTCAGGGAAAACGGTGCTAATGAAGAGTATCATTGGACTACACCGAATTGATAATGGTAAAATTGAATATGACGGAAGAAATCTACCGGATATGCGTATGAGCGAAATCCGCATTTTGCGCCGTGAGGTGGGAATGCTTTTCCAGGGTTCGGCACTGTTCGATTCGTTAAGTGTACTTGAAAACGTAATGTATCCGCTCGAAATGTTTTCACCCTCTACAGTTGAGGAGATGACGGAACGAGCCATTTTTTGCTTACAACGCGTAAATTTGGAAGAAAAAGCATTTAATTTGGCACCTTCGGAAATTAGTGGTGGGATGCAAAAACGTGTGGCTATTGCCCGTGCCATTGCTTTACAGCCCAAATACCTGTTTTGCGACGAACCAAACTCCGGACTCGACCCCAAAACCTCGCTGATTATAGACAAGCTGATTCATGAAATTACGCATGAATTTGATATTACCACAATTATCAATTCGCACGATATGAACTCGGTAATGGAAATTGGCGAAAACATTATTTTCATTGAAAAAGGCGAAAAAGCGTGGGAAGGGAACAATAGTGACATCTTTCACGTTGATAATGAAGCGTTGAACGATTTCGTTTTCGCTTCGGAATTATACAAAAAAGTAAAGAAAGCCAATAAATGAAGATAATATCCTACAATGTAAACGGAATTCGGGCAGCATTGAGCAAAAATTTTACCGAGTGGTTGCAGACTGAAAACCCAGATGTACTTTGTTTTCAGGAAACTAAAGCTCAACCTGACCAGATTGACACCATGATTTTTGCAGAATTGGGTTACACCTCATACCTGCATTCAGCACAAAAGAAAGGCTATAGCGGTGTAGCAATTCTAACCAAAAGAACGCCTGATAATGTAGTTATCGGCATGAATAATCCTCGTTACGATGATGAAGGTCGTGTTATACGTGCTGATTTCGGGGATGTTTCGGTTATCAGCGTGTACATCCCATCCGGCTCGTCGGGCTATGAGCGTCAGGCATTTAAGATGGATTTTCTCGAAGCTTTTGCAGCTTTTGTAGCTGAACTTCGAAAAACACGACCAAATTTGGTTATTTGCGGTGATTACAATATATGTCATAAACCGATCGACATTAATCATCCCGAGCGACAGAACGGTGTTTCAGGATTTTTGCCAGAAGAACGTGCGTGGCTTGACAAGTTTGAAGCTGCGGGAATGGTCGATTCATTCCGCGTTTTCGACAATCGTGCCGAGCAATATAGTTGGTGGAGTTACCGGGGTGGAGCGCGCTTCCGTAATGCAGGTTGGCGAATTGATTATCACTGGGTTACAGAAACTCTACGTTCCAGATTAAAATCGGCAGCGATTCTTCAGGATGCAATTCATTCTGATCATTGTCCGGTAGTGGTGGAGTTGAACGATTGATTTTTTGATTCATTTCAAAAAAATGTTGTTTTGAATGATAAAAAACAATAAATCTTACCGAAAGCAGTTCAAATGAACTAAAATAAATTTAACTTTGTCAGTTCAAAAAATATTTATCAATATGCAATTCAAATTTCTCCGGTTACTTTTTGTGCTTTCTGCGATTCTCATCCTGAGTTCGTGTTTGGATACCACCACGACAACAACTACTACTTCGAGTGATGCTTCTTTTGTTTCGTTGACATTAGCCGGCAATGATTCGGTTAAAGCTGCAAAATTTACACTTGATGGAGATGGAGTAACCATAATAAATGTAGATTCGTTGCCTTTCAGAACCCGAATTGATAGTGTTTATCCCACTTTTGGGTTCAAAAGTACATCAAAAGCTGTACTTCATTTTCCAAAAAATCGCATAATTTATAAATATAAATTTTCAAAGGGAAGTGATTCAATTTATATTACTGGTAAAGATACTGTTGATTTCAGACAGGCATTATGGACAAATACAAATAAAGATTCAGCATTATGGATTAATAATTATGCAAGTGACGGAATACACATGCAGCCATATAAAATAAAAATTAATGTTCATAAAGTTCATCCCGAATTGTATGTTTGGAAAAAAGTTACTGACAATATTAGTTCAGTAAATGCAGTATCCCAAAAAGCAATCCTGCTGAATGATGTGATTTATTATTACATGAACGATGGTTCATCAGCATATCTCCACACTTCAACTGATGGTTACTCATGGAGTAGTGCTGTTACCCCAGTTGGCTTGCCTGAGGGATCACCTTTGAATGATATGATTCAGTTTCAGGGAAAGCTTTTCATGACTCAGGACAGGTTGAATATATACTCAAGTTCTGATGGTACGAACTGGACCCGAAAATCAGTGACTAGCTTTAACTTTAAATCACTACTTTATGTTCTTAACGGTCAGCTATGGGCTGTGGTTCAATCACTTAGTGATGCAACTTACCATTTTGCCACTTCGACAGATGGCGACATCTGGAATATGATTGGCTCAATTCCTGAAAACTTTCCGGTTAATGATTTCTCGGCAATTACAATTACTACAGTTACTGGAAAATCAAAAGTATTGGTTCTTGGTGGCTATTCAATTTTTGGTGGTTTATTGAAAAATAGCTGGAGCTCGGAAGATGGAATTTACTGGGTTGATTTCAGTACCGAAAATCATTCGTTAGATTCATTAGCAGCCGGCTCAAGTGTTATCTCCTATGACAAAAAGCTGCTGTTATTTGGCAAATATAATTTCTCTAATACCAGTTTTTACCGTGAGTCTAAAGACGAAGGGTTGAGTTGGCATGTGCCTGATACAGTTTATAACCGGATTGCGATAGGAACAGAGTACAAAAGCCCTAAAACATATAAAGATACGGTAAGTTATACGGATTATTACCGACCACATTTCTATCAATCTGCTGTAGTCGACAAAAAAAATAACATATTCCTGATTGGTGGAAAAACTAGTAAGTTTAGCACTTCAGAAGTTTGGACAGGCAAATTAAACCGTAAAAGTTTCACTCGTCAATAAGTTGATTTACAACAATATAGGAAAGTGCCGGCATTTTTGCTGACACTTTTTTCTTTTTGCACCGGATTTTTTCCTTACTTTTGTAGCTTCAAAATTCAATCATATACATGTTTAAACTCGCTAACAATAAAACAACTTCTCTCCGTTTCCGTCGCTGGAGCAGGGCTAAGTATGCTGTTTTTTGTAGTCTGGCAAGTGTTGTAAGCATTGGTTGCGTGGCGATTTCAATTGCAGACAAGTCACTTAAAAAAGCAGTTGGTGTTTGTAAACAATTGTCCCACAGAAGCGGGTTAGACTCTTCAGATGAAATAATCGAAACCAAAGAGCTTGAAGCCGCTTTACTTCAATTAAAAGAAACAACATTATTCGAAATTTCATTTGACAGCGCTGCGGCGTGTGGTCATTCATCTTTATATTCAGTATTCATCTAAGCGGTTGAAACAGATTAAAATTCTGTTCTGCCGCTTTTTTATTTTATTCATTATGAGAAAAATACTATTTTATTTTACTTTTGTTATTATTTCATCATTTCAGTTTTTATCGGCTCAGGAAGCGAGTGATTCACTTACAATCCATTTATCGGAACTTCAGGTTAATGCTGCCGCAAAGAAACTGTATTCGGAAATGGGGCGAATCCTGACCGTGATTGACAAAACCGAAATAAAACGTTCGGCAGTTCAGAGCATCGATCAGTTGCTGGATTATGTTGCTGGAATCGATATTCGTCAACGAGGAACCAACTCCACTCAGGCCGATATTTCGATTCGGGGAGGTTCGTTCGATCAGGTGTTGGTTTTGCTTAACGGCGTGAATATCACTGATCCGCAAACCGGTCATTTCAATTTGGATATTCCACTCAATTTATCCGATGTGAGTCGCATTGAAATTTTAGAAGGTTCATCAGCACGCGTTCTGGGACCAAATGCATTCAGTGGTGCCATCAATATTGTGACCGAAAATTCGGATAACCAATCATTAACAGCCGAACTTACCGGTGGTAGCTTTGTAACACTTGGTCAGGCAGTTTCAGGAAATTTTAATGTAAATGATATTCAAACTTTTGGATCAATTTCACATAGCAGTAGCAATGGGTATATGGATAACACCGATTTCAATTTTTTAAATGGTTTTGTTCATTCGCTGCTAAAAACAGAGAAAGCAGGAAAATTCGAATTGCAGTTGGCAGCGCAAATGAAAGATTTTGGAGAAAATGGTTTTTACTCACTAAAATATCCAAATCAACGCGAATCAACCAAAGCATTTTTCAGTTCACTCGATTGGTCATTAAATTACGGAAATTTCTCATTCAATGCACAAGCAAGCTGGAAAAGGCATCACGACAGATATGAGCTGGATCATTACTCAAAACCCGGTTACAAATATCATTTGACTGATGTTACAGATGGCAAATTCTCAACAGCTTATAAGTCCGTGATTGGAAAAACAACCCTGGGTCTCGATATCAGAAATGAACATATTTTCAGTAACACAATGGGTTTGGCCATGTCAGCTCCCGATTCAGTGACAGCTCCTTTTGAATCGAATATCTATTTCAAAAAGAGCTATAACAGAATAATTTACAGTGGGATGCTAGATCACACATTGAACTTCGGTAATTGGTTTATTTCGGCTGGCGTGGGAACAAGTTATTGTGCCGATTTTAGTTTTTCGACTTATGGTGGTTTTGACATAAGTTACGCCTTAAGCGAAAATACAAAACTCTTTATTTCTGCCAATTCAGCAACAAGATTACCTACATTTACTGATTTATTTTTCGTGAATCCTGCACGACAAGCTAATATTGCGTTGAAACCTGAACAGTCCAAAACAATAGAGTTGGGCACTAAGATTAATCAATCGCAATGGAATTTAAATGTTGATATATATTACCGAAACGGAGTAAATGTGATTGATTGGGTAAAACAAACCGCCACCTCAACAAAATATGAAACAATGAATTTGTCGAATGTCAATGCACTTGGTGGAGATCTTAGTTTTGAGTATTATTTAAAAAAATCTGTTGTAAAAAAACTTAGTTTTACTTATTCCTATCTTACATTAGACAAAAAAACCGATGTTTTCCAATCCTTGTATGCATTGGATTATTTAAGGCATAAGATATTTTTGAAAATTGACCATTCAATCTGGAAAAAACTATCAGCATCCTGGAAAATCGGTTATTTCGACCGTGTTGGAAATTATGATGCAAACACAAGTTTAGTCAACAGTACTCCAATAATAAAGAACTACAGCCCTTACGCACTGCTCGACACCCGTTTCCTATGGGCGGATAAAAGCTTTGATGTATTTCTGGACGTGAATAATATCCTGAATTCCAATTATGCCGATTATGGCGGATTGACTCAACCGGGAATTAATTTCAATATCGGAGTGAGAAAAAGAATTTAAAATTGCCTTATGTTTTAACTGGAGGCAATAAATGCTCAATTAATATATTGTCTTTAGTCTAATAACGAATTAGGCTAAAGACAATATATTAACACGAAACTATTTTTTGATAAACCTGAATGTTGTGCTTTTATCGTTGGAGTTTATTGAGCAGAAATAGATTCCGCAAGGAAGGTTACCTAAGTTCAATTCAGCTGTTTCGCCGGAATTCAGCAGTTGCATAGTCGAAAATACTTTTTGACCGTTTAAAGCGCTGATTTTTATTTCGGTATTCAACCCTTCATTGTTATTGATTACAAAGAGTTTTTTGTCGGTTATTGTTGGAAATATCTTGATATTTGAGTTTTCAATCAATTTATCACTCCCTGTACTTTGATATGTCGAAGAGATAACGCCTGTGGGAGTCACATTTAAAGTTGCACCTGCTCCATAGTTTGCATTTCCCACAGCAGAAGCAACATCTTCCACAGGAAAGACAGTGTAGACATAAGACGGCTTTGAAACGGTCGAACCAACATTTGCTACAGCTTTCAGGCAGCTTGTAAAAGTGACCGATTCAGTGCCTCCATCAGTAGTATCAAAACTTCTGAAAACCTCTTTAATATTTGCAAAATCACACTCTTCAATATATGCTGTTGAGTTTTTTACACCACCGCCAATACCTATGGCATAACTACCTGTTCCTGCTGTATTGTAATAGCAATTCAGGATATGAAGATCAGCATTTCGTGCGCGTGGCATTCTTTCAACGCAACCTGTTGCCCAGTAATTGCATTGGAATGTAATTTGATAATGACCTGCAGCAGGATAAGATGAACCGCTTGAACCAACAAGTCCTGATAACCGATGATCATCGTTACCACCCGAACCACCTGCTTTGGGCGGTTTTAGATAAGTAAACTTACACCACGATACAGTCCCGAAATTAGCCGTTTTTGTAATATCACAATTACCGTCCATTCCGTCCTGAAACTCACAATGGTCAATCCAAAAATTGGTAGCCATACAGCTAAGATTATCATTGCCATCAACATCATACGCTCCAGGACCTTCAAATAGAATATTTCGGATAATTACATTGTCGGAACCACTACCCAAATAAAGTATACCTGACGTACTGGCAGTTTGACTTGTGCTAACAAGATGAGCACCCGGTAGCCCGAGCAGTGTCTTATTTGTTATAGTTCCCGAAATTTCTCCACCTGATGGAATTGTTATAGTTCCGGATACCACAATAACTTTTGAGCCTGAAGAAAGTAATTGAGTTTTTAAATCACTGTAAGTTGAAACTGTAATTGGGGTTGCATTTCCTCCACCTGTCACATTTGATCCATATCCTTCTGCTGAAGTGAAACAGTAAACAGGTTTCTGTGATTTTATCTGAATACTGACAAAAATGATTAAAAATAGAAAGTACTTAATAATTACCTGATTGTTCTTTTTCATTGAAATTATGGATGCTATTACTGTTTATATTATTCACAACAAAATTAGATTAATTATTGGCAGCAATTGTGGATTAATTAGTTGAATGTGTGCATTTTTACTCGAAATAAAAACAGACCGATAAGAATTAACTTACCGGTCTGTTTTTGAAAATTAGATTTTGTGCTTAGAAAGAAATAACAGCTTCTGCGCTTAATCCGCTAAATTTTGCTTTGTCATAGATATTTCCAGTTGGGAATCCACTGTATTTTTGGTCTACATATTCTACTTTAGCCATAATGTTTTTTGTTACAAACCAACCTGCGCTTACTGCCAATCTGCTGATAGCAATATCGTAAGGGTCGATATAATAACCAGGAACATAAGGAGTTGCTGCAGTTGCAGCAACTGCTGGAACAATTGAATAAGCTCCTTTTGAATGATCGTTATCATCTAACCATTTGGTTACAGCTGGTGAACCCGATGTAGCTGCTTTTGCTGCAATTGGAGCAACAACAGATTTTGCAACTGTAGCTGTAAGTGTATTATAGCGAACACCTGCAAAGAAATTTTCATTTTTTCCAAAACGGAAAATTAAATCAGTTGCAAATTGTTGCGCTTTACGGTCTGAAGATTCTGCAGTTGTACGTCCTGAAGCTGATTCAAAAGTTGTGAATGACTCAACTGATAACCACTCCAACGGTTTGTATTTCAAGAATAAGTTTCCCATAACTGTTGCAATTTTATCTGAGAAACCTGGATTGAAACGTCCATTAAATGCTGTTCCAGTACCTGGAGCTCCATTATACATTACTGCAGAGTAATTAGATCCTGTACGATCGCCACCAAATAATGTATTTGAGATACAACCTGAGTTATAATAAACAGAACCTGTAATACGAGCACGGAAGTTATCTGTAATTTGTTTATCGTATCCCAATTTAGCAATGATAGAAGCATTATGGCCTGAATAATATGCATTAGGTTTTGAAGGATAGATTGAGTTTAGACTAACTGCAGCAGTATCTACAGCGGCTAAACTTGGATTAAGGTTTCCGTTTGTGAGAGCTAGAGATCCAACAATACCATTATAGTTTACGTCTGCTTCAGCACCAATTTCAGTTGCAAATTCATCCATGATGTAGTTTTCCATAAATGGGTTGTAAATGGCATTACCACCATCTGAACGACGGAAGTGAGCATCACCATAGTTTACGTCCATTTGACCAACTTTAATGGTAGTATATTTCATAATCTGATCCAACAGATCCAGTTTAATAAACGGAATCTTGTCAAATTGAACATATCCACCTTTTACCCATGTTTCATTGTGATGTTTTGATGCAAGATATAAACTAACCTGTAATGTTATCCCATCAGCCAAATAACTGTTAATATTTAAATTAGCCATTGATAAAGCAAAGTTTGGCGAATTTTTAAATAATGCATTCGGATTAGTTGCAGGATTATCTCCGGCTGTTCCTGTCAAAAAATTGCTTTGTTGTAGAGCGATATAAGGCATTGCAATAGAACCGCCAAATTCCACTTTTGGTCCACTGAAAACAGCGTCAGTTTTTGGAGTTTCAAACACGTTTACACCAGTTTGATCTGTTGCACGAAGTTGTGCAAACATTGTGCTGCATAACATTACAGCAGCAGCTAAAGTTAAAATCGATTTCTTCATTTTGTTGTTGTTTTTTTTGTTAATACTTAGTTTTTAGTTATTGAATCTTTGTGAATTATTTAATTTATTGATGCACCTTCGAAGGTTACCGAATATTTGAGTTTAATATCGTCGCCCACTTTCATTACGCCCATCATGGCGGTTGGTGGTTTCATTTTATAATCAGTCATTTTTACCGGAATGTTGCCTTTGAATTCGTAAACTCCGGGTCTAACAACTTTGCCTGTAGCCGCTAAAGTAACTTTACGGGTTACTCCGGCTATTGTCATATTTCCGGTAACACTTACGCTAATTTCGCTTCCATCTACTTTGAGTGAATTTACTTCAGTCGATTTGAAAAAAATCATTGGATTTTTTTCGGCATTAAAGGCTTCATAAGTTTTGGTGTCCATCAGTTTTTCGTTGCTTTTTATTCCTTTAACCGGAATTTCAACTGAGAAAGATTGAACTTTTTTGTCATTAATTACTAACTCACCACTTGCTTGTGTTACTTTAGTTTCGAAATTGTGAACGTTAGTAGTACCATTAATTGTCATATTGAAAGTCTTTGGATTTAATTTAAGACTTTGTGCCTGAATTGCATTGCCCAATAGAATGCTGATTGTCAGCATAATAAATGGTAGTGAAAAGATTTTTTTTGTCATGATAGTTAAATTGAATTTTTATTTATAATTTATGCTATAACTTTAGTAGCATTTAACGAGAAAAAAATAATCAGTAAGTTTTTGTATATATATTCTATTTATATTATATATGCTATCACTTTAGTAGCATTGTTAATCAAAAAAAACAGTATTCCTGATCTATAATTTTTTTAGTTCAATATTATATATGCTATCACTTAGGTAGTATTGTTAACCAAAAAAATTATATTGTTACAGCTGGCTGCTCAACTAATGCATCGACACACTCATAATGAGTTTCCTGTAAAACCTCAGCCAATGTTTTTTTAGACAAAATTTTACGGAATTCAATATTGAATTCCATCCAATAATTTTGAGCTTTACAGTTATGTGTATTACGGTCGCAAAGTCCCATATTATTAATGCATTCGACAACAATAATTTGTTCGAAAGCAGTATAAATGTCCAGCATTGTGATATCTTTCGGTTCACGGGTCAGAATGTAGCCACTGCCACGTCCTTTTGAATTTGCTACTATTCCTTTAATCTTTAACGATGAAATTATGCTGTCGAGGTATTTCAACGAAATATGTTGGTTTTTGGCTATATCTTTTTGCAACACACCATTTGGATCGGAGTGGTTTGCAATTTCGATAATAGTGCGTAAACCGTAACGTATTTTAGAGTTGATTCTCATTGATTAAAGAAAAATTTCAGCAAATGTATCAGAAATTTCATGAATGCTATTACTTTTGTAGCATTCGGCGTGCTAATTTAGAACTAATCTTAATAAAAAAGCTCTTAGACAATCCACAAAAAAATAGATAAGTAATTGAAATATAGGTAATTGAATTAAAGAAAAATTACTGTATTAAAAATTATTAATTTAATTATATGTGGTTAAATAGCTGATAACTAGCGAATAAAGAATAATTTCTGTAATTGAGATAACTGCCATTAATCCAATGATTTGAAGTTCTATTTTTGCTGAACAGTCTCCGAAATGTGTCAAATTGAAATTTTTGGAGTGATCTTATTAAATAAATTGAAGATATTTAAATAAAATCAGTTGGAGTTGAAACCCCAATTGACTTTATAGAAAGAATGGAAAATTAATGTGCTTCCAACCAGTTAGCTCCCACACCACAATCGGCAATAATTGGAACCTGAAGCTGAATAGCTTTCTCCATCTCTTCCACCACCACCTTTTTTACTGTTTCAATTTCGGCAGTTGGAACGCTGAAGTTTAACTCATCGTGAACCTGCATGGTCATTTTGGCTTGTAGATTTTCGGCTTCTAACTGGGCCTGAATGTGAACCATAGCTATTTTGATAATATCCGCAGCTGAGCCCTGAATTGGTGCGTTGATGGCATTTCGCTCGGCATATCCACGTACGATGCTGTTTTGGGAGTTTATGTCTGCTAGGAAGCGCTTACGCCCGAATATGGTTTCTACATAGCCCATTTCTTTGGCTTTTTGGATAGCATTGTCCATGTACCGTTTTACATCTGGATAGGTAGCAAAATATCCTTCAATAAGTTCCTTAGCTTCAGCACGTGGAATAGCTAACCGGTCGGATAAACCAAAAACTGAAATGCCATAAATTATACCGAAATTGGCTGTTTTTGCTTTTCGGCGCATATCAGTTGTAACTTCCTCCAACGGAATTTTGTAGATTTTGGCAGCAGTAGCGGTGTGAATGTCAAGTCCGCTGTTAAAGGCATCCAGCATGTTTTGGTCGCCACTGAGGTGAGCCATGATTCGTAATTCAATTTGGGAATAGTCGGCACTCAGGAATAAACTTCCATCGTCAGGAATAAATGCTTTGCGGATTTCCTTGCCCTGCGCATCGCGAATCGGGATGTTTTGAAGATTTGGGTTAGTAGAACTGAGTCGACCGGTTGCAGCTACGGTTTGATTATACGAAGTATGAACTTTGCCGGTAACCGGACTAATTAGCAAAGGTAGTGCATCTATATAGGTGCTTAATAATTTTCTCAGACCTCTGTAATCGAGTATTTTGCCAATAATAGGGTGCTTGGAGCGTATTTTTTCCAATACATCTTCGGCGGTTGAGTATTGTCCGGTTTTGGTTTTCTTGGCTTTGTCGTCTAATTTCAAACGATCAAAGAGAATTTCTCCAACCTGAGCCGGTGACGAAACGTTGAATTCAAATCCGGCAATATTATGTATTTCTTTTTCGAGATTAAGCATGTCCTGCGTCAGAATTTCTGAACTTTGACGAAGAGCCTCACTATCAATGCGTACTCCGGTTCGTTCCATAATAGCAAGCACTTTGAGCAATGGCATTTCTATTTCGTAGAACAGATTTTCCAATGTGTTTTCTTTGAGTTCTTTTTCCAGAATTTGTTTCAGACGGAATGTCACATCTGCATCTTCGGCAGCATAGTTGCACAATAAATCTAAATCTACAAAACGAATGTCGATTTGATTTTTGCCTTTTGCTCCGACAACATCTTCGTAATGAATAGTTCGGTATCGCAAGTAAATCTCTGCCAGATAATCCATTCCGTGACGTAACTCGGGCTGAACCAAATAATGTGCAATCATGGTATCAAAGAATTTTCCTTTCAGCTGTATGCCGTATTGTGCGAGCATAAGCAGATCAAATTTTATATTCTGACCAATTTTCTCAATATGTTCGCTTTCGAAAATGACCTTAAACTCACGAAGAATCTCCGTTGCTTCAACCTTGTCAGTTGGGAGTGAAACGTAATAGGCTTCACCTTCTTTGAAACAGAATGACATTCCAACTAAATCGGATAAAAACATATCCAATCCGGTGGTTTCAGTATCGAAACAAAATGACTTTTGCATAAATAGTTTAGAAACCAAATCGGAACGTTTCACTTTGGTATCGACTAATATATAGTTGTGCGACGTGTTCTGAATTGATCGCAGACCTGTAAAGTTTTCGTCAACTTGCTGGATTGGCTGAATAACCTGTTTTGTTGTTCTCGTTGTAGTTTGTTCCTCTTTTTCTGGTTCATCAAACAATGACATTTGCCCTGCTGGAGATTTGGGTTTAGCAAAAGTAATAGTGTTTTGTGTTTGGTCGGGTGGGAGTGAGCTGAACGGATTTGTGCCAATTTTGGACGACATGGTTCTGAATTCCAACTCATCAAACAACGCTTTTAGTTCAGGTTCGTTGCGAGGTTCCAATTCAAGGCTCTTTTCGTCGAAATCAACCGGAACATCAATTTTAATGGTGGCCAAAAACCGTGAGAAAATAATTTGTTCTTTGTTTTCTTCAATTTTTGTTTTCAGAGCACCTTTCAATTCATCGGTTCGTTGAAGCAATACGTCAATACTGCCAAATTCTTTCAATAGTTTCACAGCCGTTTTTTCGCCTACGCCTGGGCAGCCTGGTATGTTATCGGATGCATCGCCCATTAAACCCAATAAATCAATGACTTGATCATGACTGTCGAGTTCATATTTATTTTTCACTTCGTCCGGTCCCATAATTTCAAAACCACCGGTATGTTTAGGGCGATACATGAAAATATGATCGGAAACCAACTGGCCATAATCCTTGTCTGGAGTAAGCATAAAAACCTCAAAACCAGCTTGTTCAGCCTTCTTTGCCATCGTTCCGATAACGTCATCAGCTTCGTATCCGGGAACTTCAATCACAGGAATGTTATATGCTTTTATGAGGTTTTTAATAATAGGAACGGCTAACCGAATATCTTCAGGAGTGGCTTCACGCTGAGCTTTGTATAGTTCGTAGGCTTCATGGCGGAACGTTTTTCCTTTCGGATCGAAAGCTACAGCAATATGAGTAGGTTTTTCGCGCTTGAGGATATCTTCGAGGGTGTTAACGAATCCAAAAATAGCAGAAGTGTTTAATCCCTTTGAGTTAACACGTGGATTGCGGATAAAGGCATAATAAGCACGGTAAATTATGGCGTAAGCATCAATTAAGAAGAGTTTTTTCATGAAAATAGAAGCAGTTTTTTTAGAGTGTTTGATTTTATTAAAACAAATCAATCAAGCAGAGTGTTTGATTACAAATTTGTATTTGACTGTAAAAGTAATTAAAAAAAATACAGAAATAAGTACAATCAGTTAAACAAACGACAAATTTGTTTACTTTTGTAGCGCACAATTTTATACGTGCTGAAATGAGCTTTATTGATACCATTAAAAAACCGATTCTCAACGAAATGCATTTGTTTGATAAAACATTTGCAGCATCGCTTAGCACAGACAATCCGCTATTGTTGAGTGTGAATGATTATGTGTTGCAGAAAAGCGGTAAACAGCTCAGACCTATGTTGGTTATTTTATCAGCCAAATTGTGTGGAAGCGTAAATGAGACAACCATAGATGGTGCTATCTCGCTTGAACTCTTGCATACTGCCAGCCTGATTCACGATGACGTGGTAGATGATACGCTTGAACGCCGTGGTAAGCCTTCTGTTAATGCCAAGTGGACTAATAAAATAGCCATTCTTTCAGGCGATTATATATTGTCAAAATCGTTGGGTTGTGCAGCTCGTACCGATAATCTCAGGATTCTGAAAGCTATGGCGCAAATTGGTATGCAACTTTCTGATGGAGAGTTACTTCAGTTGGTGAATGCTCAATTTTCAGAAAAAACTGAAGCTAACTATTTTACCATTATTCGCAAAAAAACAGCCTTATTGTTCTCGACTTGTTCAGAGGTGGGTGGTTTGTCAGTGAATGCGAATGAAGAAGCTTTACAACACCTTCGTAATTTTGGTGAATATTTGGGAATTTGTTTTCAAATAAAAGATGATATATTTGACTATCAGGCAGATATAAAGATTGGGAAGCCCACAGGAAATGACATCCGCGATGGAAAAGTGACTTTGCCGTTAATTTATGCCGTCCTAAATTCAACCGGAGCTGAAAAAGATCAGGTGCTTAGCTGGTTACTTACCAAAGATTTTACTTCCGAAAATATAGAGAAAATTACTCAGTTTGCAATCCTAAATGGCGGTTTAACTTATGCACTGGCTCAAATGGAAGCATTCAAAAGTAAAGCCATTGATGAACTCAACAGCTTTACTGACAGCGATATAAAACAATCGCTGATTAAGTGTGCGGAATATGCGGCTTCACGAGATTTTTAGATTTTTCTTTTCATCAAAATTCCCACTGCTTTTGCAATTCCCTTTTTCGTCTTATTCAATATAATTGAGTAAAGTAAACTTCACAGCAATAATCTGAAATCCTTTCTATGATTGTTTGAGCTGATAAATTTAATTCAGTGGGTGACCTCTCAGTTCAGGTAAAATCGTTGGCAAAAAATGTTGTAAACATTTTTTAATCAAAACAATTTAAAACTTTTCTCTTTAATAGTTAAAAACAGATAATCTATTGACTAACGGAGCATTACAATAAGGTTTAATGCGTAAAATAATCTATCTTTGTGTGTGAATTTTCAACTATTGAATTAAATAAAAATAATATGAAACGCATTTTCAACATCTCGCTGATTATCTTGTTGTTATCAACAGTTTTTTCATTGAACGCTCAAACTAAAAAAGCAGAACAAAAAAAGAAAACTCAGATTTCACTTGATTCATTGGTATTTCAGAAACTAACAAATAGGTTTGAGGTCGGATATAATAATCCAGCTCAGTATGGAGCTAATTTTAGCACAAGTTATTTTAATGGTTTTAAAGCAGGTCTAACTACTGAATACCCAATACAAAATAATTTAAGTTTACTCACCGGTGTACTTTATAACTTCGTATATTCTGATAAACTTCAGGTTTATGGAAATTCGACTTATGTGTTTAAATCAGTAAGCGGACATTTCATTAATATCCCTGTTCAAATAGCTTATAACCTTCCGGTCTCTAATGATTTGAAATTTATTGGCTATGCGGGTCCTACTGTCAACTTAGGCATTTCTCAGGTAATGTCCACACTATCAACGGTAGCAAGTCTGACAACTAAATATAGCGAGCAACAATATGTGTCAAATCTCAATCAATTGGATTTACAAGTTGGTTTAGGATTGGGTGTTCAATGGAAAAAATACCAGTTGAAAGCCGGATATGATTATGGGTTGTTGAATATTAATCGCTTAACTACCGGAAATCTGAATCAAAAAGGTTGGTATGTATCACTTTCAGTAACGCTGTAAAACCTTTACAGTCATTCAATAAATGCAACTTTATTCCATTTTTCAGGAGCATCCCGTAATTTGTACCGACAGCAGAAATTGCCCTGCCGGTTCGATGTTTTTTGCGCTTAAAGGTGATAATTTCAATGCAAACGCTTTTGCACTTTCGGCATTGGAAAAAGGTTGTTCCTACGCGGTAGTTGATGAAGCTGAATATGCAATTGATGAGCGGCATATTCTGGTTGAAAATGTGTTGGAAAGCCTTCAACAATTGGCTAATTATCACCGCAGGCAACTTGGAACTACCATTATCGGCATTACAGGAACCAATGGAAAAACTACCACCAAAGAGCTGATTGCCTCTGTTTTGTTGGAAAAATTCAATATTCTTTTCACGCAGGGCAACCTGAACAATCATATCGGTGTTCCGCTTACGTTACTGCAACTTAAACCCGAACATGAGTTAGCGGTGATTGAAATGGGAGCAAATCATCAGGGTGAAATTAAATTGTTGTCTGAAATTGCCTGTCCTGATTACGGAATTATCACGAATGTTGGAAAAGCTCATTTGGAAGGTTTTGGCTCGTTCGAAGGCGTGATGAAAACAAAGGCTGAGCTTTATGATTATATAGCTGCTTTCGGTAAAAGTATTTTTATCAACGTTGATAATGATTATTTACTCAAAATGGGAGAGAAATCTGGTGTTTTGAAATCGGATAAGTGCATAAAATACAGCCAGAGTGATGATTCTGCAGATATAAAAGTGTCAGGGCAAATTCAGAATTGTTCACCATTTCTGGAAATGAATTGTAGAACTGATAATCAAAAGTTTGAAATAAAAACCCAACTGATTGGTTCATATAATGCAGAAAATGTGTTGGGAGCAGTTGCTATTGGTAATCATTTCGGGTTGAGTGATGCTCAGATTAAAAATGGGTTGGAAAAATATATACCCAAAAATAATCGTTCACAACTCGCTGTTACAGAGCGAAATAAATTGGTAGTGGATGCTTATAATGCCAACCCTACAAGCATGCGGGCAGCAATTTTGAATTTTGCTCAAATGAATGTGCCAAATAAGACGATTATTCTGGGCGATATGCTTGAGTTGGGAGAATACAGTAAAACTGAACATCAAAATGTGGTGGATTTGCTGCAACAAAACAACTTTTCAAGCGTTTTATTGGTTGGTAAAGATTTTTTAAACACCCAAAACACTTTTAATTGCTTTGAAAATGTGGAAGGTTTAATAGAGTATATTGATAATAAACCAATTAGGAATCAGATAGTTTTAATAAAGGGTTCGAGAGGAATCAGACTCGAAAAAGTATTGTCAAAACTTTAAAAATGAGTAGTTTATAAAGTTTATTTTAGATTTATGGATAAGGTTAAAAGAAGAAATTTTATTATTATTACTGTTGTTTCGGTAGTTATTGTTATGTTGGGGTTTGCAGTGTTTTACTTCAAGAATAAAGCCCGTCAGACAGAAACTGAAATGCAGGAAATGTCTCAAATGATGACCTTTGAGAAAGAACAGGTTCAGAAAGAATATGCCAATCTGAATCAGGAAATTGGTAGTTATACAACTAATATTAAAAATGATTCGCTGGTTAAACTGTTGCAGGATCAAAAAAGTAAAGTTCAGCAATTACTTGAAGAACTGCGCGTTACAAAATCGACGAATGCAAAAAAAATAGCACAGTTACGACAAGAGCTGGCAACGGTTCGTCAGGTGATGATTCAGTATGTAAATCAGATTGATTCACTCGACAAAGCAAATAAGGTGCTGAAAACTGAAAATGTGGAGGTACACAGAAAATTCAAAGCTGCCAGCGAAACAGTTAAGGAGCTATCGAAAGAAAAAGAGAATCTGAATCAGGTTGTTACGCGTGCTTCGATTTTGGAAGTAACCAACTTTAGAATGACTCCACTCAACAGTAGTGGCAAGAAAACAGGTTGGTTTTCGCAAACTGCCACGTTGCAGTTTAATTACACCATTGCGAAAAATGTTACTTCACAGCCTGGTGATAAAACGGTTTATTTACGCATTACCCGACCTGATGACGATGTGCTTACCAAAGGAAATACCTTCCGCTTTGAGAATAAGAATATCAGCTATTCATCGATGAAGAAATTTGAATACAGTGGCGAGGAGCTGAACGATGTAATTTACTGGAAAGTAGGCGAAATTCTACCAAAAGGAACGTACAAGGCTGATTTCTTTATAGATGGCAACAGGGTTGGAAGTTTCTCATTTGTATTTGAAAAATAAAGATGTCACAAAGTCATAAATTTACTCACGATGCTGAAGCAATCGCTTTCGATTTAAAACATCGGAATACGATTAAATTCAACATTTCACGCTACGATACAGCTGTGAGTAAAGGAATGGCGCGATATAACAATGTTGAAGTTGCCAAAACCAGGGCCGCTGCTATAAAACGGGAAGTTTTACAGAGCTGGGATAAGTATCTGATTCAGTTTGAGTCGAACATTAGTTCTCGTGGTGTGCAGGTTCTATGGGCCAAAGATGCTGCCGAAGCTACAAAATATATTGAGCAATTACTCGTGGAGAATGAAGCCCGATTGCTGGTGAAAAGCAAATCGATGACCACAGAGGAAATTGAGTTGAACGAAACAGCTGAAAGAATGGGCTGTGAATCAGTTGAAACTGATTTGGGTGAATTTATCGTGCAGGTGGCTGGCGAGCGACCTTACCATATTGTAACTCCGGCCATGCATAAATCGAAAGGTGATATTGCAAAGCTTTTTAATGAAAAATTTGATACGCCTATCGACAGTACACCGGAAGAAATGACGGAATATGTGCGTCAGGTATTGCGCAAAAAATATACAACGGCTCAGGTTGGTGTAACCGGAGCAAATTTTCTGATTGCTGATATTGGCGGCATTTCGGTTACTGAAAACGAGGGAAACGCATTGATGTCAACAGCTTTTCCCAAATTGCATATTGTTATTGCCGGAATTGAAAAGATTATTCCCGAATTTAGTCAATTGGGACTTTTTTATCCTTTATTGTCAGCGCACGGAACGGGTCAGCAAATAACGGCTTATAATACTATTTTTACCGGACCAAGAACATCCGGTGAGGTAGATGGACCTGAAAAGATGGTGGTGATTTTGCTTGATAATGGTCGAACAAATGTGTACGACGATGATGAAGCTTACGAATCATTGGCTTGCATCCGTTGCGGTGCTTGTCTGAATGGTTGTCCGGTTTATAAAACGGTGGGTGGTTACACCTACGATACAACCTACAGTGGACCGATTGGCTCTGTTTTGACACCTTTTTTGCATGGATTCAAGGATTTCTCGCATTTAAGTTTTGCCTCTACACTTTGTGGAAAATGCGTGGAAGTTTGCCCGGTAAAAATCCCTTTGACGGATATTTTGCTGGCTAACAGACGAAAAGCAGTGGAACAAAATCTGCGTCCGGTAGCAGAAAAAGTACTGATGAAAGGTTTTAAACTGATTAGCTCCAAACGCATAGGATTTGACATTGTACCCGGCGCAATAAAATCAATAGGAACATATCCGTTCAACTACATGGGTTGGGGACCAAATCGTTCCATGCCAAAATTTGCAACAAAATCATTCTCTCAACAATATAGAGACAAAACTAAATAAATTTATAAAATACTCAATATGAAACGAATTTCAATCGGCTTGTTTGTAACATTTCTTGTTTTAATGGTTTTCTCAGCTTGTCAGGAGAATTTGTATGTGGATTGGAAAATTGCTAATGAAAAGTGGTTGGCAAATTTTGTTCAGACACATAAAGCTGATACTAATTTCCATACTACCAGCACAGGTCTTTCGTATCATTTGATTTACGGAGGGTATCCATTGAGTCGACAGCCCAGTGCCGGTAGTTATATTCTGGTTACTTATAAAGGATCATTAATAAATGATTCAGTATTTGATCAGGCTACAAGTCCGACACAATTTATCTTATCTAATACTATTCCGGCATGGAAAGAAATTATGCCCAAAATGCATAATGGTGCGCGTTTAAAACTTTATGTACCAAGTGCTTTAGCTTATGATACAGCTACAACCCATTTACCCACGATACCACCTAACTCGGTGTTGATTTTTGATATTAATCTCATTGATTCGCAGTATTAAGTTTTCACTTTTGGAAGCTCATTAATAACTTTATAATGGATTGCCTAATGAAAAAATCGGTGCTTCTTGTTTTATTTTTGCTCCCATTGCTGTGTTTTGCAACTGAATATACTATTCAATCCGTTCCAAAGCCTAAAAATGCTTATGAAAATGGTTTTGTGAGCAATCCGGATGGTATTCTGAAAGCTGAAACAGTTCAGCAAATTAATGTAACACTTGATTCGCTTGAAAAGCAAACTGGTGCTGAAGTGGCAGTGGTGGTGCTGAATTCCATTGGTCAAAACGAAATCAAACCCTTTGCCACTGATCTTTTGAAACTTTGGGGAATCGGTAAAGCAAAGAAAGACAACGGATTACTCGTTCTTTTTGTGCTAGATCAAAAGAAAGTGACTTTTGAAACCGGTTACGGATTGGAAGGTGTTTTGCCGGATGCAATCTGCAAGCGGATTCAGATGCAGACTATGATTCCCGAGTTTAAAACCGGTAACTACGATGCAGGTATTCTTGCCGGAGTTCAGCGGATTGGTTCGGTTATTCGAAAAGAACCTGTC
The DNA here is from genome assembly GCA_964612615.1 of uncultured Paludibacter sp. Taxonomy (GTDB): domain Bacteria; phylum Bacteroidota; class Bacteroidia; order Bacteroidales; family Paludibacteraceae; genus Paludibacter. Next base: position 38,830 of record CAZTDH010000006.1, read on the forward strand.
AAAGAAGATGCTCCCAAAAAAGGAATAGCTTGGAATGAAGTTTTGCCAATAGCGATAGCTTTGTACATTCTGATTGCATTATTTACCTGGATTTGGGTGGCTAATTCAATTCAAAAAGTGCGTAAAGATACACGTCTTCCCACCAATATAGCCCGTTATAAAGTCATTAAAAGCCAAAAGAATGGTATTTTGACTATGGTTGCGGTGATATTACCACTTGCCGGATTTATCCTGATACTTTTCTTTTCAAATCCGGTATACATTTTGTTGCTATTGCCTATTCCGCTGGCAACAATTCCAGCTAATTTATATGCAAAATGGATGGCTTTTCGTATTCGTCGTCAGCCTATAGCATGTAATGCCTGTGACGGAAAAATGCATATCTTGTCCGAAAAGAAAGAGGATGCACATTTAAAATTATCCCAACAGTTTGAAGAACAACTACATGCAGTAGATTACGATGTATTTATTTGTGATAAATGTGCTAATGAGGCTATTTTTACGTTAGATAAACCAAGTGTATATTCCGAATGTCCGAAATGTGGAACAAAAGCACTAATTTTGAAAGAAAAGAGAACCGTTATTGCTGCAACCTATATCAGTGCCGGAACTGAACGAACTACTTATGTTTGCAAATTCTGCGGACATGAAGAAAATGATAACCACAATATTCCACGTTTGACTAATTCTGGTGGTGGACTATTAGGTGGAGTAGTTGCCGGAGGAATTTTTAGCGGTAGCGGCGGCTTTGGTGGCGGAAGCGGAGACGGCGGTGGCTTTAGTGGTGGTAGCTTTGGAGGTGGAATGTCAGGCGGTGGAGGTTCTACAAGTGGATGGTAAATTCAGTTAGGGACAAGTCGCGACTTGTCCTTACATAAAATCAAAATAGTTTTTAGTTTAAAAATATATTTAAAACAACAATCAAAATGAAAAAGAGCACAATTATTATTTTAGTTTCGGCAGCTGCCTTTCTGTTTTTATTTATTTTATTGCCAATAAGTTATGGTATTGGAAGTTACAATAAATTAGTAACATCTGAAGAAACCGTAAACAGTCAGTGGGCGAACGTAGAAAGTCAGTATCAACGTCGTGCCGATTTGATTCCAAATCTGGTTCAAACAGTAAAAGGGTATGCAACACACGAAAGTTCAACACTGGAGGGTGTTATGGCTGCTCGTGCCAAAGCAACTCAGATAACCATCGATCCAAAGAACATGACTCCTGAAAAACTTCAACAATATCAGGCAGCTCAGGGACAAGTAGGTGCAGCTTTAGGAAGATTAATGGTGGTTTCTGAAAATTACCCTAATCTGAAAGCCAACGAAAACTTTTTGGAGCTTCAGGCTCAACTTGAAGGTACCGAAAACCGCATTGCTGTTGAACGTGGTCGCTTCAATGAGTTGGCAAAAAGCTTCAATACTGATATTCGTCGCTTTCCTACAAATATCGTAGCCGGAATGACAGGTTTTCAAAAGAAACCCTATTTCGAAGCCGAAAAAGCAGCTGCAAAAGCGCCTACTGTGAAATTTTAAACCAAATCTCAAAGTGTGCTTTAACATCTTTGAGAACTTGAAATAAACAAAACTCTTTTGGGTGCGTTGCACTCCAAATTGTTCTTCAATCAATATACATCATGTCAGAAAACAAATATATTCCCTCAGCCGATCGATATTCAAATACTATAGGCTTTAATCGTTGTGGAAACAGTGGATTAATGCTTTCAAAAATTTCACTTGGTTTGTGGCACAATTTTGGTGATGTGGATAATCAGGTTGAAGCACTGAAAATGCTTCAGTTTGCTTTCGACCATGGTATAACACATTTCGATTTAGCCAATAACTACGGTGTTCCAGTCGGAAGTGCTGAAACAAACTTTGGTAAGATGCTGAAATCGAATTTTAGCAATTACCGCGACGAGATGATAATAAGCACCA